>JBFFQB010000003.1:0-59162 GCA_041573795.1 Anaerolineales bacterium | reverse complement strand
CTTTTTAGCAATTTTATGATACGCTTTATCCATGTCTATACCTTCTCCCCATACGGTCCTTGTCGTTGACGACAACCGGGTCAACCTCAATCTCCTGATCAAGATCCTCCAGGAAGAGGGTTTTATCAAGAGCTTCGAGGAAATTGAGGTTAAGGGCAAACCACAGAGTTCTCTGCGTCTCCAATTGAAATATGTAGGTGAACGAAGGGATCGCAAGCCAGTAATCTCAGGCCTGAAGCGGGTGAGCAAGCCCGGGCGTAGGGTTTACGTGGGGAAGCAAGATATCCCTTGGGTACAGTCGGGCATGGGGATTTCAATCCTGACAACCCCTAAGGGTGTGATGACAGGCGGCCGCGCCAGACAGCTGGGTGTAGGTGGCGAAGTCCTGTGTGAGGTCTGGTAGTCCTGCACATGGTCATGCCTGACTCTATAGCGGTAAGCTCCGGCTGGCCGCTTTGAGAAGGCATGGATGAAGATGTGTGAAGTTGGAGGCGAACGTGTCAAGAATTGGTCGTATGCCCATCGTTGTACCCGATGGTGTACAGGTAGATATTAAAAAAGTTCACGTCACGGTCAAAGGACCGAAGGGCGAGCTTGTGCGTGATTTCCGACCCGAAATGGAGATCGCACTATCAGAAGGGGTCGTCACGGTCGAGCGGCCGTCCGATGCTCCCCAAATGCGGGCTCTGCACGGTTTGACGCGGGCGCTGATCAACAACATGGTTGTTGGCGTGAGCGAAGGCTTTGATAAGACTTTACAGGTTGAGGGTGTTGGTTACCGACCAGAACTGGAAGGTAAGACGCTCATCCTGAACGTCGGGTTTTCACACCCTGTGCGAGTAGAACCCCCCGACGGGATTGAATTTGAAGTCGATACCCGTGCCCGAACGATTAAGGTCAAGGGCATCGATAAAGAACTCGTAGGCCGGGTCACTGCGGATATACGTAAGATTCGACCCCCCGAACCTTACAAGGGCAAAGGGATCCGGTATGAAGGTGAGTATGTCCGCCGTAAGGCAGGTAAGGCCGGCAAGGTGATGGCGTAATTATGGCAAAAGAAGCACGCAATCTACAGAGAATTCGACGGCATCAGCGAGTGCGGAAGAAGGTCGCAGGCACACAAGAGCGTCCGCGTTTGAACGTATACCGCAGCCTGAATCAGATCTATGCCCAGGTCATCGATGATGACAAAGGGCACACGCTGATTTCCGTTTCGAGCTTGGATGGCGCGATTGGATCCAAGCTAAAGGGAAAATCTAAGACCGAGCAGGCACGCCTGATTGGCGAAGAAGTCGCAAAACGTGCCAAGAAGGCTGGTGTGAAGACGGTCGTATTTGATCGGGGTGGCTACCGCTACCACGGACGTGTCCGTGCGCTTGCTGAAGCTGCGCGCGAGGGCGGACTAGAATTCTAGGGCTGAAGGGAGATCGAGTAGTGAGAAGAGATTTTCGAGACAGAATGGACGATCGCGAAGAGCTGGACGAACGCGTGATTGATATCTCCCGCGTAGCCAAAGTGGTAAAGGGTGGTCGGCGCTTTGCATTCCGTGTGGCCGTTGTCGTGGGGGATAACCGCGGCAAGGTTGGGCTAGGCGTAGGCAAGGCACGCGGCGTTCCGGATGCGATCCGGAAAGCTGCCGATAAAGCCCGCAAGGATATGCGCGAAATCACGATCGTTGGCTCCACGGTGCCTCACGAGCTTACCAGTAAACACAGTGGTGCCAAGGTCTTGCTAAAACCTGCTTCACCAGGTACCGGCGTGATTGCTGGTGGTGCAGTGCGCGCGGTGCTGGAAGCCGCCGGAGTACGTGATATCCTGACCAAGTCGCTCGGAAGCGCCAATGTTCTCAACGTTGCACAGGCGACCTTAAAAGGTTTGCACAGCATGAAGTCGATCGATGAAGAGGCAGCCAAACGCGGTAAGAAGAAAGAGGATCTCCTGCCTTTCTGGGAGCGAAAGACCGATGGCTAAGCGAGCAAGTAAGGGAAAGATCCTACGGATTACGTTGGTTCGCAGTCCGATAGGCTACAACAAAAAGCAGAAGAGTACGGTACGTGCATTAGGCTTGCGTCGAATCAATCAGGTGGTAGAACAGCCGGACGTACCAGAAATCCGCGGCATGATTACCAAGGTGCGACACTTGGTTAAGGTGGAGGAATAGGATCAAGCATGAAGCTGCATGATTTACAGCCACGTTTTGGGGCTACGAAGAAGCGCAAGCGTAAAGGGCGCGGCATATCAGCCGGTCAGGGAAAAACTGCGGGGCGTGGCACCAAGGGCTATGGTGCCCGCGCGGGCGCAGGCGGGAAGCTCTATCGCCAGGGTGGTAACCTTCCCTTCTTCCGCCGATTGCCCTT
This sequence comes from Anaerolineales bacterium, assembly GCA_041573795.1. Taxonomy (GTDB): domain Bacteria; phylum Chloroflexota; class Anaerolineae; order Anaerolineales; family E44-bin32; genus E44-bin32. Next base: position 56,805 of record JBFFQB010000003.1, on the reverse strand, counting down.
TAAACGCGGGTTCACGAATATCAATCGCAAAGAATGGCAGCAGGTAAATCTGGAAAAGCTCACTGGCCTCAAAGCCGACAGCGAAGTGACACCTGAGAGCCTGGTTTCAGCCGGTATTCTCAAGGATCTAAAGGCTCCGGTTGTCATCCTGGGCCAGGGAGAAGTGAAAGTCCCGCTCAAGGTTAAAGTTCACCGTATCTCGAGTGGCGCAAAAGCGAAGATTGAAGCCGCTGGAGGTTCCGTGGAGGTCCTCGAAGCCTGATCGTAGGATCGAGGCTTAAAAGGAGCAAGGCATGCGACGTTCAACATTGCGGTTTCTCTTTATCTCATCGGATATCCGTAACCGCATCTTGATCACCCTCTTACTGTTGGTGATTTACCGCTTCGTGGCGGTGATCCCTGTTCCAGGTGTCAACCGCGTCGCCATTCAAGGCGTGTTGAGTGGGAGCGGGCAGGGACAGACGTTATTCGGATTGCTGGACTTGCTCTCGGGCGGAACCGTTTCGAACTTCTCCGTGCTGGCAATGGGTGTATATCCCTATATCACAGCCCAGATTATCCTGCAGCTGCTGGTGCCCATTATTCCGGCCTTGCAGCAAAGGATGGAAGATGATCCACGCGAAGGACGCAAGTGGCAAGAGAAGTGGACCTATTACCTGGCTGTGCCGATGGCAGCGCTGAACGCCCTGGGCCAAATCCGTTTGTTCCAGCAGTATGCGGGAGTGAGTGTGCTTAACGTTCCACTTGGCGCGAACCTTTCAACTTTCGCTACAGTGTTGACGATGACGGCCGGCACGATGTTTGCCATCTGGTTGGGTGAGTTGATCTCAGAATACGGTATCCGCAACCAGGGTCTCTCTTTGATCATTTTTGCCGGTATCGTCTCACGTATGCCCACCAATTTGGGTCAATTGATCGCCAGTCAATCAGGCGAGCAGCTGATCCCGATCATCCTATTCCTGGTGTTCCTGATGGGCATGACAATCTTTGCAATTGTCTACGTGCAGGAGGGGCGCCGTAATGTGCCGGTGATGTATCCGGGCCGGCGGGTCGGCAATCGTATGTCGATGCCGGTAAAGGGAACGTTGCCACTGATGGTCAATATGGCAGGAATGATCCCGATTATTTTCGCCCAGTCCCTGCTGACCTTCCCTGCAGTTCTGGCGCAGTTCTTTATCGACTCAACCAATGCCACAATCCGTAATATCGCCATATGGTTGCAGTCAACTTTCGGTGGATTCAGCAGCACCTATTGGATTTTGTACTTTTTCTTTGTGGTCGGATTCACGTTTTTTTACACTGATGTGCTTTTCGGCCAACAAAATTACGGGGAGAATTTGAAGCGATCTGGAGCTCAGGTGCCGGGTGTGACCAAAGGTGTGGCAACGCAGCGTTATCTCACCCGCGTCCTGCGCCGTATCACCTTTCCGGGCGCTTTATTCCTCGGCATTGTAGCGATCATGCCCTTCCTGGTCGGGTTGATCTGGCCCATTGGTGGGGGTAATACCGGCCTTCTGTTGGTTTCTTCTTCTGGCTTGCTGATTGTAGTGGGTGTGGTGCGTGATTTATACCGCTCCATCGAAGCCGAATTGAAACTGCGAGGCTACGATCAAGCCGTGCTTGTGCGCTAGGAACGGTGTGAAATGGCAGTATTCGTAGTGCTGCTTGGTCCTCCTGGTGCTGGGAAGGGGACTCAAGCTCTACGACTTGCACAAAGTTTGAACGTGCCGCACATATCTAGCGGCGCCTTATTTAGAGAGCACCTTAAAAATCAAACCGAACTCGGAGTAAAGGCTAATGCTTACATCGAGCAAGGTCAGCTCGTGCCTGACGACGTCACCATCGGCATGATCCGTGAACGCCTTTCTCGGCCTGATTGCGCCCCGGGCGCCATCCTTGATGGATTTCCACGCACGCCTCCACAGGCGGAGGCGTTGGACGCGATCCTGAAAGATCTGGGGAGCTCTTTGCGAGCCGTCATCCACATCAAGGTTGCGGAGGAAGTGCTGGCTCGCAGAGTCTGTGGACGTAGGACCTGTCGGGAGGCTGGTCATATCTTTCACGTGGAATTCAACCCCCCGAAAGTGCCGGGCGTCTGTGATTATGACGGCTCTGAACTTTATCAACGGCGTGATGATATGCGCGAGACTGTCCTGGAGCGCGTCGAGGTTTATCAGCGTCAAACGACTCCGTTGATCGAACACTTCCGCAAGCGGAATTTACTGCGTGAAGTCAATGGGGTCTATTCGATCGACGATGTGACAGCGGCGATGATCGATGTCTTGAAATCGCCGGGTGAGACTGAATAATGGCAAGAGGCGTCATGCTTAAAAGTAAGCGAGAGCTGGAGCGAATGCGCATGGCGGGCAAGATCAACGCCAAAGCCCTCGCTGCTGCCTTAGCAGTCATAGAACCAGGTGTCAGCACGGCAGAGATCAACGCCGCCGCAGCTGCCGTCCTGCAGGATTTTGAGGCCAAACCAGCCTTTGTGGGGGTGCCAGGGGCATATCCATATCCTGCCGAGACGACCATATCGGTGAACGACGAATTGGTCCATGGCATTCCTGGTAAGCGGCGCTTGAAAGAAGGGGATATTGTCAGTATCGATTGCGGCACAGTGCACGGAGGCTTTGTAGGTGATTCGGCCTTGACCGTGGGTGTTGGTGAGATCACGCCTGAAGCACAACGGCTGATCGATGTCACGAGAGAATCGCTGTTTGCCGGGATTGCAAAAATGATCCCGGGAAACCTTACAGGGGATGTTTCGGCGGCGATCCAACAACATGTTGAGCGACATGGCTATGAGGTTGTGCGGGAATACACGGGGCACGGAGTGGGGCGCAGTATGCATGAAGATCCACAAGTTCCAAACTACGGCTTAGAAGGTCGTGGCGTGCCTCTAAAACCCGGGATGACCATTGCGCTCGAGCCGATGGTCTTGAGTGGTAGCAGGGAGACGCGTGTGCTGGAAGACCGTTGGACCGTCGCCTCCCGCGATGGGAAGCTCACCGCGCACTTCGAGCACACGGTCGCAATTACAGAAAATGGTCCCTGGATCCTCACCGATAAGGATGAAGATCTAGACGATGAAATCTGGATCCGTTATAATGATTACTTTGTCGGCTGGCCCCGGGAGAATTCGGGGTCAAGGAGTTCATCAGTATGAAAGTATCATCATCGGTCCGCAGACGCTGTCCGAAGTGTAAGGTCGTTAAGCGTCGCGGCAAAGTGTACGTTATTTGTGAAAATCCGCGTCATAAGCAGCGACAGGGGTAAATCATGGCACGTATTGAAGGTGTTGACCTGCCACGCGATAAGCGGGTCGAAATTGGCTTGACCTATATTCACGGCATTGGGCGCTCAACCGCGATGCAGATGCTCCAGGCGACGGGAGTCGATCCCGATCGCCGGGTTCGTGACCTCACGGAAGAAGAGGTAACGGGATTGCGCGAATTTATCTCCCAGAACGTAACCGTCGAAGGTGACCTGCGGCGGGAGGTTCAGATGAATATCAAGCGCTTGATGGAGATCGGATGTTACCGCGGCTTACGCCACCGGCGAGCGTTGCCGGTAAATGGTCAACGTACCCGTACCAATGCACGCACGCGCAAAGGCCCCAAGAAGACTGTGGCTGGGCGTGGGCGTCGTCGTGGAGCAAAGAAGAAGTAATTCATTTGCCTGAGGCGCATGACGCTGAACTGGTGATGGGAACCTTCCACCCACCGCGGCAACCAGTTCGTCGTCAGGACGCCTGATAGTGCAGATGAGCGGAAGAATTTGAGAGAGGATAGGCAGAATAGCGTATGGCGAAGAGATCACAGCGGGCATCCTCCCGCAAAACAAAGCGAACGTTGTCGCATGGCAAAGCATATATCCACGCAACGTTTAATAACACGATCATTACGATCACTGATCTCCAGGGCAATGCCGTGGTGTGGGCGAGCGCAGGTTCATCTGGCTTTAAGGGCTCGCGCAAGTCAACACCCTATGCGGCGCGCCTGGCTGCTCAGGAAGTTCTGAAAGCAGCAAAGGATCTTGGCCTGCAGGAAGTTGATGTTTTGGTGAAGGGTCCCGGTCCCGGCCGCGAAGCTGCGATTCGGGCATTGATGGGGACTGAACTGAAGGTCCGTTCCATTAGTGACGTGACCCCCATCCCGCACAACGGATGCCGCCCTCCGAAGAAGCGCCGCGTCTAATCGAACGTTGAAAAGGAAGGAATAACATTATCCATGGCAAGGTATATTGGTCCTGTTTGTAAATTATGCCGCCGGGAAGGCGAGAAACTCTTCTTAAAGGGGCAGCGTTGCTTCACAGCGAAATGTGCTTTCGAGCGCCGCGGCTACCCTCCAGGAGAGCATGGACGTGATTCGCAGTTCCGACGCCGTCGTGTCTCTGACTACAGCCGTCAATTGCGTGAGAAGCAGAAGACACGCCGCATCTATGGCGTCACGGAGCGTCAATTCCGTCGCTATTACCGTAGCGCAGTCCAGCAGCGCGGGTTGACTGGGGTTAACCTACTGCGCATGCTTGAGCGGCGTCTCGATAATGTCGTTTATCGCTTAGGCATGGCCGAGAGTCGCCAGCAAGCGCGTTTGCTGGTCACCCATGGGCACTTCAATGTCAATGGGAGGCGAACGGATATCCCCTCGATGCTGGTCGAAACCGGGGATTTAATTGAAGTACGCGAAGGATCGCGCAAGCGAACCTATTTCAAGGATGTTGGAGACGTGGCAGAAGCAAAGACGGTTCCAGCATGGCTTGACCGAGATCTAAAGGAACTCTCAGGCAAGATCGCCAAAATGCCTGAGCGAGCCGATATTGACGCAAATCTGAACGAGCAGCTGATCGTCGAATACTACTCCCGCTAGTGGTGTAGTTTGCACGGTCACGTTCTTTGGATCGTGAATCGTGGAGGGAAATCGTGGTCATTACCACTAATATGGTTATGCCGAAAATTGAGCGCGAAGCTGTCGCTCGCAATTATGGCAAATTTGTGATCAGTCCGCTTGAGGCAGGCTATGGCATTACAGTTGGCAATGCTATGCGCCGTGTGCTATTGAGCTCTTTGGATGGTGCTGCGGTAACTTCAATCCGTATCACTGATGTTCCACATGAGTTCTCTGATATCCCCGGAGTACGTGAGGATGTACTGCAGCTGATGCTCAACATCAAGAAGCTGCGCCTGATCATCCATGACACTGAATCGGCCAGACTCCGTCTGGAGGTTAAAGGGGAGGGTGTTGTCACGGCGGCGGATATCATGGCACCCGCCGAAGTAGAAATTGTCAACCCCGAGCTATACCTGCTTACTGTGGATGATGATAAGGCGCATATCGAGATCGAGATGAACGTGGAACGAGGGCGAGGATATTCTCCCTCGGATGAACGCGGGCGGCTTCCGATTGGGGAGCTTCCGACCGACTCGATTTTCAACCCTGTCCGGCGCGTGCATTATGAAGTTGGTCGTGCCCGTGTGGGTCAGGATACAAGCTTCGATCGCCTGATGATGGAGATCTGGACGGATGGGACCATCAAGCCTGAGGACGCCTTAAGTCAGAGTGCACAAATCTTGATGGCACATTTGCGCGACATCTCAGGCGTTACCGAGGAGAGCCTGATGGTGGCAGCGGCCGAAGAAGAAGAGCCGCATCTCGCCAGTGAAATCTATGAGACACCGATTGAGAATCTCGATCTAACGGTGCGCGTGTTTAACTCGCTCAAGCGGACGGGAATTACCAGTGTCGGTGAAGTGCTCGACATGCTCGAGAAGGGCGAAGAGGCGATGCTCTCCATCCGCAATTTCGGCGAGAAGAGCCTGGACGAATTGAAAGAACGGCTGCAGGAAAAAGGGTATATGGAAGATGGAACCCAGGAAGCAGCTGAGGCGGAGTAAGCTTTCATGAGACATAAAGTTTCCGGGAAAAGACTGGGTAGATCATCAGCCCATCGTACTGCTATGCGGAAGACGATGATGAAGGAACTCTTCCGTCACGAGCGCATCCGCACGACCAAGGCAAAGGCGCAGGCGGTCCGGGGTCCGGCCGAACGGATGATCACCTTAGCGAAGAAGGGAAATGCCGCTGGCGAGGCAAAGGCAGTTCATGCCCGCCGATTGGCTGCGGCCAGGTTGGCTGACCCGGAGATCGTCAAGAAATTATTTGATGAAATCGCACCCCGCTATAGTGAGCGTGCGGGTGGCTACACGCGCATGCTTAAGTTAGGACCGCGCGATGGTGATGGCGCCGAAATGGTCCTGCTTGAATTGGTTGAAGAATAGGTCGGACGATGCCGACCGGGACGGGTGAATCATTGCGCCCGTCATCTGTAACTTACAAATCGATCGTTGCTTACGACGGCACAGCGTTTGAAGGCTTTCAGCGTCAAACTGCGGGCACTCGAACGGTCCAATCAGAGCTTGAAACGGCTTTGGCCGCAGTGGGTTGGCAATCACGCTCGATACTGGCAGCCGGCAGGACAGATCGCGGTGTGCACGCTGCGGGACAGGTGATTTCGTACCAGCATGTGTGGGCTCATACGCCGGAAGAGCTGACCAGGGCAATCAACGCCAATCTCCCGATGGACATTGCCATCCGGGAGACGGCGATTGCGCCGGAGGGCTTTCACCCGCGCTTTTCCGCGAAAAGCCGCCATTATCGCTATTCACTCTTCGTGGACAGGGTACGGCAGCCTCTAGCTGAGCGGTTTGCCATGCGGTTGAAGCAGATCCCGGACGAGAAGCTGATTCAAAACGCCGCGGAGCGTTTGATCGGCAAGCGTGATCTGCGCGTTTTTGGACCAGCACCGCATCCAGAAGGCACCACGGTTCGCCAGATCCAGACGGCGAAATGGACCGTGGCGGGGGAAAGGCTCTGCTTTGATATCGAAGCTGATGCGTTTCTCCAGCACATGGTCCGCAGGATTATGAGCGTGCTTGTGGAGATTGGGCAGGGCCGACTGTCGATCGACGAGTTCGATAGAATGCTGAACACCCCTGGAGAGCGCTGGCAAGGAGCGCTAGCCCCTCCGCAGGGCTTGTGCTTGATGGCGGTTCGCTATTGAACCGGGGAAAGGCCTTAGCAACGAACGAAGATTGAAAGTTTAGCTCAGACGAAGAGCGACCGATGTAGGAGTTATGAACGTGCAAAAAACTTATTATCCAAAGCCAGGTGAAGTTGAGCGCAAATGGTATCTGCTCGATGCCGCCGAACAGAATCTCGGTCGAGTAGCGTCGACGATAGCGCATGTACTGCAGGGCAAAGACAAGCCTCAATTTACACCTGGAGTCGATGTTGGCGACTTCGTCATTGTAATTAATGCTGAGAAGATCACCGTAACCGGCAGTAAATTAGATGACAAGATCTATTACCGTCACACTGGCTATCCGGGTGGATTGAAGCAGATCACACTACGCGAACAACTAGCTCGATTCCCAGATCGGGTGATCACATCTGCGGTGCGGGGTATGCTGCCAAAAAATCGACATGGTCGAAAATTAATGAGTAAGCTCAAAGTCTACAGCGGCGTAAAGCACCCTCATGAAGCGCAGAAACCGCAGACTTTAAAAGTACGTTAGATCTAGCAAGTTAGAGATCGAACGGGAGGAATACGTGGCTGAATATTATGAAGGAATCGGACGGCGTAAGACAAGCAGCGCACGCGTCCGCATTGTCTCTGGAACTGGAAATTTTGTCGTCAACGGAAAGCCTTTGAACGAGTACTTCCCTCGTGGAGGGGATGTCGAAAGTATTGTTGAACCGTTACAATCCGCCGAACTGGAAGGACGCCTTGATGTTTCTGTTCTGGTTCAGGGTGGAGGGGTGACGGGGCAAACTGGTGCTGTCCGACACGGTCTGGCGCGTGCATTGTTGGCGATGGATCCTGAACTACGACCAAAGATGCGTCAGGGTGGTTTCCTCACCCGCGATGCAAGGATGAAGGAACGCAAAAAGCCAGGTTTAAAACGAGCCCGCAAGGCGCCGACGTATACCAAGCGATAACCGAGCTTCGTTTATTATCTTGGCAAGTGGTCGGTTAAACGATAGAGTCAAAGGCCGGGGAGAAAATCCCCCGGCCTTTCGTTTTCTAACAGGAGGGGTATATGACTGTCGGTATCACTGTTGTGGGATTGGGGCCTTCTTCAGGAGATTTGCTCACGCGCGAAGCCTGGCGTGTCCTCACTAGCGCAAGTGAGCTCTATGTGCGTACCGGGCAGCATCCTGCTTTGCAGGCCCTTCCGGATAGCCTGGCGATCCATTCCTTTGATGCGCTCTACGAAAGCGCTCAGGCTTTCGATGAGGTTTACGATGCCATTGTTGCTCAATTGATCGGGCTTGCGCAGCGGGAGCAGGGGGTGATCTACGCAGTTCCAGGTGATCCAGGCGTCGGGGAAGCTACTGTTGCACGGCTGCGAGAATTGACCAAAGAGCAGGGCTTGAAGTTGACCCTGATCCCGGGCATCAGTTTTGTCGAGCCCTGTCTTGAACTGCTGGAGATCGATGCCCTGGATGGCTTGGTCCTACTGGATGCGCTCGAGCTGGCTCATGCACACCATCCGAGTTTCCCCCCGGATATGGCTGTCCTCATCGCTCAGATTCACTCCAGAATGGTTGCAGCCGATGTCAAGCTGACCTTGCTCAATCAATACCCACCAACGCACGCCGTCAACTTGATTTCGCAAGCAGGCTCATCTGCAGCACGTGTTGAAAGCATGCAGCTCGAGAGCCTTGATCGAGGCGAGGACTTTGATATCACCACGACGCTGTTTATCCCACCGCTCGAGGGCAGGGGATCTTTTGAATCCTTTCAGGAAACTGTAGCCCACCTTCGCGCCCCGGAGGGTTGCCCTTGGGATCGTGAGCAAACGCATCAATCGCTCCGAAATCACCTCATGGAAGAGACCTTCGAAGCCCTGGATGCAATCGATCGTGACGACGTGCAGGCGTTAATGGAAGAACTGGGAGATCTACTCCTGCAGATCGTCTTGCAGGTCCAGATTGCCACGGAGGAGGGAACCTTTATGATGTCGCAAGTCATTGACCATATTCAGGAGAAACTCATCCGCCGACATCCGCATGTTTTCGCAGGTCTGGAATTGGATCAAATGGATCAGGTGCTTCACAATTGGGAGGCGCTAAAAGAGGAAGAGCGAAATAATAAAGGATCAGCGGGAGGACTTCTGGATGGGGTTCCGCTTGGCTTGCCGGCCCTGGCGCAGGCGGATGAGATTCAAGCTCGAGTAGCCCGGGTGGGATTTGATTGGCAAGAACTGAAGGGTGTTGTCGAGAAAGTAGCGGAGGAACTTCAAGAGGTTGCGCAGGCTGAAACCAGCGCAGCGCAAGAATTTGAAATCGGTGATGTTCTCTTCGCCGTGGTCAACTATGCCCGTTGGCTCGATGTAGATCCAGAAGCTGCACTACGGCAGGCAAACCAGCGCTTTAGAGATCGCTTCCGCCACGTGGAGCGACTGGCACGTGAAGATGATGTGATGCTCGCTGATCTCAATATCGAGGAGCTGGAGGCGCTCTGGCAACGGGCGAAGTCGGCGTATGAAGCCTAGGGTTGGTTGGAGTAGAACCGCCAGTTTGGGTCTCCTGCTATTGGGGATTATGGGGCTTTACACGGCTTGTGGAGATCGACCGGAAGCACCTTCGATGGAGGTTCCCCTGGTGCAGCCCTCGGCTACCATGATTGTCGCAAGCCCTACAGTTGAGCAAGCGCTTCAGGCAACGCCGACTCAGGCGGCTCAACCCATTGTTCCGCTCCTGCTTGAAACTGGCGAAGAGGGATTTTCCATTCCCCTGCATGTCCAGCATAGAATGCGTGACAAACTCGTGGTCTTGTTTGAATTGGAGCAGGCCAGAGAAGGGCGGCTGTACTGGTGGCCTGTTGACACCCCCTTCCAGCAGGCCAATTTTCAGGGTTTCGGCGCTGATGACACCCGGCATCTCATAACCCTTACGGCGCTTAAACCGGGCCAGGCCTACCACGTCGCGGTTGCACTTCCTGGAGCAGATGGATTTGATCGAATACCCACTTTCATGGACGAGATCTGGGGCCCAATCGAAGTGAAAATGACGACAGAAGAATATTTTCCGCTCAGCATCGGTGTTTTCGGAGATTCCGGCTTCGGGGAAGAGGTCACGAAGGATCTTGCTGCGCAAGTATCAAGCCGGGATCCCGATCTGGTCATTCATACAGGCGATCTGGTCTATCTGGCCTATCAGGAGGGCAGCCCTCAAGCGGCTTACCAGGCAAAGTGGTACCAGACCCTCGCCAGCCTGCTGAAGCGCACTGTGCTTTACCCCGTTCTCGGGAATCATGAGCTGGATGGCGATGCGCTCTTCCAAAACCGGCCCTATTATTTCCATGCCTTCCCGCCTATTGAGGAGTTGGGAGGTGGTTGGCAGCGTGAACCGGGAGTACTCGAACGGCATTGGTACGCTTTGGAGCTGGAAACCCTTCAAATTCTCTTCTTGAATACGCAGCAGCTATACGGGGGTCCAGCACGTCAAGAACAGGATGCCTGGCTCGAATCTCGCCTGGCAGATGGCCGTTTTCAAACGACGATTGTCGTTTTCCACGTCCCGCCCCTGACCAGTGGACGTCATAACTTGGATGGTTTGGTGGTTGTCAGCTCCTGGCTGCCTGCATTTGAGGCATCTAACGTGGCGCTAGTGCTTTCCGGGCATGATCACAATTATGAACGTCTCGAGCGCAATGGCATTACGTACGTCGTCAGCGGTGGGGGGTCATCAGTGCTTTACCCTCTCGAGCAGCGGCGCGATGAAAGCATCCACTTTGAAGCAGTATCGCATTATGTATTGCTGACGATCAATGCGGACGATATTTCACTCCAGGCTTTCAATCTTGAGGGGGATATGATCGACTCGACGATCATCCCGCTCAGGTAGCTCAACCGTCACGTTTCCAGGTCATGCTCTCCAGGGCATCCATCCCGGACTGCGCTTGCGCGTGTGATACACTTCAATTGAACCTTTTCCGTTGATACGAGGGTAGTGGCCAAGGAAAAGGCTCGCGGTCGAAAACTTCCCCCACGGACATCTTGATGCAGGATGGTAGAAAGCGCTGGAGGCACTGCGCGTCATGAGATCATTAACTGAACGAAATGAGGATCAAGAAATTCGCCTCGAAGGCCTTACTAAAAGCTACCAGCAAGCCGGGAAGTCACGGGTGGTATTGAACAACCTCAGCGTCACCTTTCAAGAGGGTGAGTTTGTTGCCATTCGTGGGCGCAGTGGAAGCGGGAAGACAACACTGCTCAATCTCCTTGCCGGGATCGATGACCCGACCAGTGGAAAGATCTACTATGGCGGTCTACCTTTCAGCGATTTGCCGCGCGAGCAACGCACACTCTATCGTAGAGACCACATTGGTTTTGTCTTCCAATTCTTCAATCTAATTCCAACACTATCCTTGCTGGAAAATGTCCTGCTCCCGGCAGAATTATCGAAGGTCGATCTGAAGCAGGCGCAAGCGCGGGCGCTGGAGTTGCTCGGACAGGTAGGCCTACAAGGGCGTGAGTCTGATACGCCGGATCGACTCTCCGGTGGTGAGCAGCAACGCGTGGCACTGGCGCGCGCGGTGATGCTGAAACCGATGGTGATCCTGGCTGATGAGCCAACCGGAAACCTTGATCAAAAAACGGGCGACGATGTCTTAAAACTATTAAGCACACTGCGTGAGGATTCCGATACAACGCTCATTATGGTGACACATAGCCACACGCTGGCCAACCGTGCCGACAGAGTCTTGTATCTTGAAAATGGCGTTCTCAACGCATATGAATCATGAGCGCTGAAATTTACTCTTTGATAAGGCGTTCCTTCCCTCGTAAAACGAACCTACCTTCTTCCATTCCCGAGACGAACCTCGAAATGGGAAAGGCAACCTGATGCCGCGCGGTCTTCTGCGAGCAGGTTTGAGGGATCTAATGCGTCGACCGCTCCAGTTGTTCTTGATGATCGCCGGGATTGCCCTGGGGGTTGGGGTGATCATCGCCATCGATCTGGCCAATCAGAGTGCCAATAAAGCGTTTCGGCTCAGCACAGAAGCGCTGGTGGGGAGAACGACCCATCAGATCAGGGGTGGACCCAGTGGGGTACCGGAGGATTTTTACCGGGAATTACGGGTTGAATATGGGCTGAGCCGGGCTGCCCCAGTTGTTGAGGGTTCTGCCATCGCCCTCGAATTTAACAACCTGCCCTTGCGTATCCTTGGTGTAGATCCCTTTGCGGAGGCGCCCTTCAGAGATTATCTACGGAATGATATCCTCATACAGGGTGGTTTTGAGGCGTTCTTCCTCGATCCAACCGCCATACTCATCAGTGAGACTCTTGCGCAGCGCTTAACGTTAGAACCTGGAGCCCCACTGCAGCTCCAGATCAACGATCAAATCCTTGAATTCAAAATCATCGCCATCCTCGATCCGGGTGAAGAGAGCTCACGCCAGGGGTTGGAAGATGTCATCTTTGTCGATATTGCCACGGCACAAGAGGCATATAACATCGTTGGCCGCCTCTCCCGCATTGATCTGATCATCTCACCCGAGCAAGCGTTGGAGCTTGAGGCAAAATTGCCTGCAGGCCTCCAACTTACCCCTGCGAGTGAACAGCAGTCGACATTAGATCAATTGACAGAAGCGTTCGAACTTAACCTGCAAGCCCTGAGCTTGTTAGGACTTGTTGTGGGCATGTTCTTGATCTACAACGCCACCATGTTCACTGTGCTGCAACGGCGCCATATTCTTGGGATCTTTCGCACCTTAGGGGCAACGAATCGTCAGATTTTCATTTTGATCATAATTGAATCCGGGCTGATCGGAGTGCTGGGTTCTCTACTTGGGATGGGGGTAGGTTGGGGGCTGGGGCGTGGAGCAGTTCAGCTGGTTTCACAGACGATCAATGATTTGTACTATGTTGTGAACGTACGCTCCGTCACGTTGACGGGATTTTCATTACTTAAAGCGCTATCGGCCGGGATAGGAGCAAGCTTGATCGCAGCGCTTGCTCCGGCTTGGGAAGCATCACGCGTACCCGAAGTGGTTGCCTTACAAAGAAGTGACCTCGAAAGTCGAGCACGAAGGCTGATCCCCTTGATTGGTGTTGGCGGGATCATCCTGACTTTGATCGGCAGCACCATCTTATTCTTGGTGCGCACCTCCCTGGTCGCAAGCTTTGGGGCGTTGTTCCTGATCCTCATTGGCCTCGCATTGATGGTGCCGGTTTCACTGATGGCATCCGCGCGACTAGCCCGTCCAATCCTGGCCCGGTTGTTTGGATCGATTGGACGAATGAGTGTAGGAACGATCATGCGCTCGATGAGCCGCACAAGTGTGGCGGTCGCGGCTTTAATGGTGTCGCTTTCGGTGGCGATCGGCGTGGGTATGATGATTTCCAGCTTTCGAACGACGGTGGTGAACTGGCTCGATCTCACGCTGCAAGCTGACCTCTTTATCTCAGCCCCAACCTATGGCAGTGCCCGTCCAAATGCTAGCCTTGATCCCGGGTTGGCCACACTTTTAGGAGAAGTTGACGGTGTCGCTGAGGTAGAGACTGTACGTGCTATCACGGTTCCAAGCGATCAAGGTGAGGTGTTTGTGATCGCTGTTGACGCCCAGCGCGAACGGGCGGCAGACCTCTATCGCTATAGCAGTGGGACACCAGCCGATGTTTGGCGACAAGTGCAACAGGGTGCATTGATCGTCAGTGAGCCTTTCGCCTTTCACTACCAAATACCGCCTTCAGGGGGCCAACTGACACTTGAAACCGACCTCGGCCCGCAGAGCTTCCCGATAGTGGGTATCTATTATGACTACACTTCCGAGCGCGGAACCGTTTTAATGAGCAGGACAACCTACCAGCGTTATTTCAATGACCCATTTATATCCTCGATCGCCCTGCACCTGGAATCCGATACAAACCTGGATACGGTTCAGGATGATGTCCGCGCAAAGCTACGAGGTCGGGGTCTACTTGTTCAAGCCAATCGCAACCTTCGCATGCAGGCTTTAGAAATCTTCGACCGGACTTTTCTGATCACCTCTGCGCTAAGACTCCTGGCAGTCCTGGTGGCTTTCATCGGTGTGATCAGTGCCCTGATGGCGTTGCAAATGGAACGTGCCAAGGAATTTGCGACCATGCAAGCCCTGGGTTTACGACAGCGGGATTTGTGGCTGTTGACCTCGCTTGAGACAGGTTTGATGGGTCTGGTCTCCGGCATACTGGCGATCCCCACCGGCGCCATCCTGGCTTTGGTCCTGATCTATGTCATCAACCTGCGCTCTTTTGGATGGACGATTGAAATGGTGCTCGATCCCATCATCTTTCTAGGTGCGGTGATTACTGCCGTGGCAGCCGCGTTGATTGCAGGGATCTATCCCGCTATCCGATTGATCCGACAACCGATTGCGGAAAACCTGAGTGAGGAATAGTGCATGCGTTACCTTATAGCTTGGATCAGGTCACTGGCTGTGATTTCGCTATTGGGCCTGGCTGCTTGCGCCCCACTTGCCACGGATGATCCAGTCGTGGGAGCTCAATTACGCCTGGCAACTCCGGGAGCGCAGGAGAGCTTTGAGCAGGTGCTTCAATCACAGGATTTTAACTTTCCCAGCGATCATGGACCCCACCCGGATTTTCAAAATGAATGGTGGTATTACACCGGGAACCTGATTGCCGAACAGGGAGAACGCTTTGGCTATCAATTGACGATTTTTCGTCGAGGCCTATCTCAGGTGGATGTCGATCGCGATTCGAATTTCGCTACGAACCAGGTTTATTTTGCCCATTTTGCCATTGCATCTATTGATCAGGCCGATCATCGTTTCTATGAACGTTTCAGCCGGGGTGCTTTGGGGCTCGCGCATGCCAGCAATGAACCATATGAGGTTTTCCTAGAGGATTGGCGGATCAGCACACTGGATGTAGAAGGCCGCCACGTGCGACTCATGGCAGAGGAGCAGGATATTGCGCTCGACTTGGAGCTCGAAGCGGTAAAACCGCTCGTGTTGCATGGTGACGGCGGCGTGAGCGCCAAGGGTTTACAAGTCGGAAGCGCTTCCTATTATCTTAGTTTCACCCGGATGAAAACAGCAGGGACCATTCGTTTTGAAAGTCAGACTTTTCAGGTGGATGGCACAAGCTGGTTCGATCACGAGTGGAGTACGACTGCGCTGGGAAATGGCGTGGTGGGGTGGGACTGGTTTAGCTTGCAGCTAGATGACCAACAAGAACTGATGCTGTACGTTTTGCGGAGAGAGGATGGATCGATAGAGCCGGTTTCGGCTGGAACGCTTATTCGACCGGATGGATCCTTGAATCATCTCGGTCTGGAAGAATTCTCGATTGTTGCCCTGGAGCAGTGGGAAAGTCCGGCAAGTGGCGCGGTTTATCCTATGGGGTGGCTGGTGAAGATTCCAAACGAGCAAATTGAGTTGGAGATCACACCGGCCTTTAAAGATCAGGAAATGCTCGTGAGTTTTATTTATTGGGAGGGTTCTGTGACGGTGCAGGGTTCGGTAGGAGCAAAGCCGGTCGCAGGTCAGGGATTCGTGGAGTTAACCGGATACTTTAAGAGTCTGGAGGGAGTTTTCTAATCGACGAAGTTCGTTAAATTGCAGGTCTACGATGTATCAATGCTGAACCGAAACAACCTGTAGCGCTTGTATTCCTCCAGCCCGAAGCTTGAGGCCAGTTTATGCGTGTAGGGGTTGTCTCCGCCGGTGAGGCTGCAATCAACCCACTCATACCCCCGCTTAAGAAAGGCCTCGATCATCTTCACGAACATCAAAGCCTCCAAACCCAAGCCCCAGTAGTCAGGGTCGACGGCCAGGATCTTGAAGGACCCGCTGCGAACCCTGGGTGCGCGCCACCAGAGTTGTAGATAATTCCAGGGGTAACGCAAGCCTCCCGTGTGAAGGAAGGCTTCGGCGAGATTGGGCAAGGCTAGAGCGAAGCCGACTTCCTCACCATCGACCATAGCAAAGAGGATCATATCTTCCTGCAGTACGGGTTTGAGACTCTCGGCAAAGCCTCGAAATTGTGCTTCGGTCATTGGCACGAAATCGCGCAAGCGACTCAATGCAAGGTTATAAAGGCCGAGGACGATCTTGAATTCACGGTCAAACTGAGTCAAGTCTGCCTGTCGAACGTCGATGCGCTTGTTTCGCACCGCCCGTTGAGCTACCCGAAACAATTTCGCGGGCATGTTCTCCAGGTCCTCGCCATAGTGAGCTCGGATCGCTCTGTAGGCCAGCGTATCTGATTCGATCGCCCAGCCTGCAGTTTCTGCAAAAATCGCATAGTAGGGCGGGGTGTGGCCTTCATACAACGCCGCTGGCGTGTCGTACCGTCCGAGCAGGAACCCCGGATAGTCATTGCTTGTGAAGCTGCGGGGCCCGAGTAGGTGGGTGCAGCCCCGCTCTCGCGCCCAATCCGCAGCTCCCTTGATCAGGTTTCCAAAGACGCTCTGATCCTCAATAAACTCAAAGAAGCCGAAGATGGCATCACGCCGTCCCAGATGCAGGTTGGATGGATGATCAACGGCAACCCCGATTGTGCCTAAGATCCTCTTGCCATCTCGCAGGATGAACCAATCCGCTTCGGCATGCTCAAAGAAACCGTGCTCTCGGCGCAGCCAGGCGAGTTGATCTGGCCAGGGACGAGGGATCCAGTTGGGATCATGACGGTAGAGAGAATAGGGAAAACGAAGGTAGGCTTTTCGAGCCTGCTCACTTACTACTTTTTCCAACACATAGGCTGTTGTCATGCTTGAGCCTCGATCGATCTTGATTCTTTTACCATCTTGCCTTGAGTACGGCGATCAAGGTCGATTGGATCGAGAATGAGCTTACATTAGGGGAGGCTAGATGACAATCCATGTCAAGTCGTGCGGATACAATATATGCAAGCATATAGAACTTGTCGGTGAAATAACCCTTTATATACCTGTATTCTCAGGGGAGTAGATGAAACGAGAGTCCATCTTCTTGCCACTCGCCATCGCATTTATGCTTGTGAGCTGCCAAGCGAGTCAACCTCGTACAGCACCCATGCAGGCATCGCATATTGCTGGCGAAGCGCCAGATCAGCCAGTTGATAGCATAGCCAGGCTGCCTGAGCTGGAAGCTAGCGGTCAACAGAATATCCACTTCGGATATCTCGATGACGACGGCAATCATTTTCTTGAGGGAAGCAGTTCTCTCGATCGGACAACGCCGATTGAGCTTGATCTACCCTTCCAACCAGCCTGGCTGGTAGGCGTGGAGACCGAAAAAGGCAGCGGGTGGGTTGCTGTAGCGAATTCGGGGGAGGTTCAAGCTTTTGAAGTGGTGGGGCGAGAGGTGCGCGCTCTAAGCCTGGATTTCGGTAGATTGCCAGCCGGGACACAACCATCGGTCTATTCCGATGGAGAATCAGTCTATCTGCTTCGCTCGAACGATCCGAACGCATCTGCACCCTCTGCGCCCGTCTTCCTAACGCGCAGTCAGCGCGTGGCTTACATTGATAAGGATGGTGGTTTGAATGTTGCGAATGGCGAGGTAACTGAGCGCTTGCCGGTAGGTGGACTTCCGGATGCAAGGCTGCTCGTCGATGAAGGGGAGCGCCTATTGCTGCTCGGGCGGAGTACGGACCGCTACGCTCACGGGGTCCTGGGGGATGCATTCGAGGCTGGGAGTATCCTGCTGGTTCAGACCAATCCAACGCTTGAGGTTGTCTCCGAGATCCAGTTGGAGGAGCAAGAAGTTTTCGAAGGTGTCAGTCCTATATGGAAGGACCTCAACGGAGATGGGCAACGAGAGATCATTGTGACGGTGAGTGATCGCGAGCAGGGTGCCTCAGTAGCGATTTTCGCCGAGGAGGGCCGCTTGCTTGCGCGCTCTGAGGCGATAGGCCAGGCATACCGTTGGCGGCATCAGATCAGCGCAGCAGATTATGCAGGCGTGGGGGAGGTGGAGATTACGGCTGTGCTTACTCCCCATATCGGGGGCGTGTTGCAGTACTTCGCCTGGGTCGGAGAACAACTGCAGTTGAAAGCGGAAGTGCAGGGGGTCAGTTCCCATCAGATCGGATCGGGAAACCTGGATATGGCCCTCAGCGGGGATTTTGATGGCGATCAGCGCATCGAGAGCCTCATCCCGAATACGGGCTATGATGTCCTGGGGGCTTTTCAGCGTGAAGGCAGTGAGGTTCTTCTAGATTGGGAGATTCCGCTCGGGAGCAGGCTAAGCACCAATCTGGCCGGAATCGCCTTTGAAGATGGTACTTTGGGATTCGGTCTCGGGCTTGAAAGCGGGATAATCCGCATTTGGTTGCCAGACTAATCCCGCAGAACCAGTGTGTTCTATCACTTGATTTGATCCGTTATGGCTATGCTCCTGGCCATTCTTCGAGAGGCAAGGAATGACATCGAATAATTTTCACGCCCCTGCTGATCTCCGCCTTGGTGCTGTCTGGCTAAGCGTGCGTCAGCTAGGGAAAATGATTGATTTCTATCATGGCTTGCTCGGCCTTGAGGTCCTGAGCTCAGAAAGAAAGCAAGCGGTGCTTGGGTTTGAACACGATCACCCCCTGATTGTCCTAGCGCAGAAAGCCGGTGACGTTGATCGGCCCGACAATGCCGCCGGGCTCTATCACTTCGCCCTGCTTACACCCATGCGTGCCAGGCTGGCACAGGCTCTCAAGCGATTGGTGCAAACGGGCTATCCGCTGCAAGGTGCTGCAGATCACTTCGTCAGTGAAGCCATCTACCTTGCTGACCCAGAGGGTAATGGGATTGAGATCTACGCTGACCGACCGCGTGATACCTGGCAGTGGGATGGCGACCGCCTTCGCATCGGCACTGTTCCGCTTGATGTCAATTCCTTGCTTTCAGTTGTGCCGGAGACAGAGGATCCTTCCTCGGTATTGGCGGCTGGTACGCTGATGGGACACATACACCTCCAGGTGTCAGACTTGAGCGAGGCGAAGATTTTCTACGAACACAATCTTGGATTGGACTCGATGGGTGACTATGGGGCTTCGGCGGCATTCTACTCTGCCGGTGGTTATCATCATCATATCGGATTGAACACCTGGGCCAGTGCGCGTGGCCCTAAGGCAGAGCAGGGGATGCTGGGACTGATCGGCTATGAGTTGATCTTCCCTGGAGATCAAACTTTAAGGGCTCTGATCGATTTCTTGGCTCTGCGGGATATCGCATTTGACCAGAATGATGGCCGTATCCGTATTGAAGATCCCGCCGGCAATCAAATTTTTATCTGCAGGGAAAGAACAGTATCTGGTCCTATCTGATGATCGAGCCCGGGTTAAATGAAGCACCCCCGGACCTGAGGGGGGCAAGCCCGGGGGCGGTCGCGACATTGGCGCTAAGCCACGTGACGACAATCGAATTTTAAAATTGGAGGGGGTCAGTCTTCCATAGCCCGTTGGTCATAGAATTTATGGTCGGATGGTTAACTTTCCAGCGCGGCCAGGATTTCGGAACTGTGCGTATCGGGTTTGACCTTCTCAAAAACTTGTTTGATCTTCCCTTTTTTATCTATCAAGAAGGTTGTTCGGTGCACCCCCTCATATTCACGCCCCATAAATTTCTTCAAGCCCCATACACCGTAGAGATCGCTGACCTGGTGTTCAGCATCGGCGATCAACGTGAAGGGAAGCTCAAATTTATTTTTAAAGTTGGCCTGCTTCCTGACTGTATCGGGGCTTACCCCCAGCACGACGACCCCCCTCTTTTTATAGGCAGCGAAATCATCGCGAAACCCGCAGGCTTCTTTGGTACAGCCAGGGGTATCGGCCCGCGGATAAAAATAGAGCACGATATCTTTGCCTCGATAGTCTGAGAGCTTGATCGGTTCACCGGAATCGGTAACCGCTTCGAAGTCCGGCGCAGCTTGTCCAGGTTGTGGCAATTTCATAAAGACCTCCATTCGCAAGGCTTATGCATCTCAGGATGCTTCGATTGAGCGAATCTCTCCCATCACACTGGCATCGTAACCATCCAGCGCTTCAACAGCAGCCCGAAAGGCAGGATCATGTAATTGTTCTATCAAGGGTGCCATCAAAGGACTGTCCACCAATTCGGTGGGCATGACGAGTTCGTAGCGCTCTGAACCCATCGGGATAAAATCCAGATGAAGCGCTGAGGCTGCAGCGCGGATCCCCATACCACAATCGACCTTGCCGGACGCTACCGCTGAGGCAACCGTCAGGTGGGAGTATTCCTCGTGCTGATATCCCCGGATTGTCTCCGGGGAGATCCTGGATGAGTCAAGGTGATGGTCGAGCAGCAATCTGGTACCAGAGCCTCGCTGTCGATTGATGAAGCGAATGTCCTTTCGCTGCAAGTCGATCAGCTCGTGGATTCCTTTGGGATTGCCTGCCTGCACGATCAAACCCTGTTCTCTGAAAACGAGCCCTATTAAGGTTGTCGGGATTCCTGGCATATAGCGGAGCACATAGGCGAGGTTGTACTCCCCGGAATCTGGGTCGAGCAAGTGCGCACCGCCGATATGGGCCTCGCCGCGGCTGAGGGCGATTAAGCCGCCGATACTGCCGATATTGTTGGAACTCAAGCGGCGATTATGGTGGGCAAGAAACTGAGCCAGCAGATCGAGGGTCAGATCATGGGATCCCATGGCCAGGATGGTTTGCTCGAGTTCTTCGCGGCTTCGCAGCAAGCGCACATGAACGCGCTCGCCAGCCTGCACTCCCTGTGATCCTGGTGGTACAACCAGGATGCCATCCGCTCTAACCAGTGAACTTATTACCCCGGCACCGCGTGATAAGGGCGCGGCCACCCAGCGCCCGGAAATCTTTCCAAGTGTAACTCTCACATGCTCTTCATCACCGGCGGAGCTGTGGAACTTGCGCGTCAGGGTTGCCTCAAGCAGCGGGGGGATCGAGGGGCTCTGCCCTAGCCAAATTCGGATCAGGGGTTGAATGAATATATCTGCGGTGAGGGCAGCCGATACCGGGTATCCAGGCACACCGATCGCAGCGATCTTTTTCCTGCTTTTAGCTTTCCCCTTTGGCTTCATTTCAAGTAGACCGAGGATCACCGGATGCCCGGGGCGCACGGCGACACCGTGCACGAGTACTGTGCCCAATTGAGCTATTGCGCTGGCGGTGAAATCCTCGCTTCCGGCGGAAGATCCGGCATTAATCAGGACCAGATCGTGCTCTTTTGCAGCTTCGAGGAGCGCATCGCGCAGGATGTCGAGTTCATCAGGAACAATGGGCCAACGGGTGCAGACTGCTCCCCAGCTTTCCAGTTGACCGCAAAGGATCAGCGAGTTGAATTCCGGAATTTGACCGGGCTGTGGATCACCTCCCGGTGAGACAAGCTCGGAGCCAGTCGGGATGACGGCGACGCGTGGTTTCCTTACTACCTCAACGGTCGGGTGTCCACCCGCGGCAATCGCGCCCAGGTCGATCGCCCGGATCGTGTGACCGGCAGGGAGGATCAACTCGGTCGTGACGATATCCTCACCCATGGGTCGCACGTTGTGCCAGGGCGGCACAGATTGAAATATGCGGATTTCGCTCTGGCCCTCGATCAGCTCGACCACTTCAACCGGGAGAACGGCGTCGCTCCAATCCGGCAATGGATCGCCGGTATCCACGTAGGAACAATCTTCTCCTAGACGTAGTTCCTTAGGATTACGATCGCTCACTCCTTCTGTGGCAACTGCACGCAAGGCGTAACCGTCCATTGCAGCCGCGTGGTAGTGCGGAGAGGACTGGCGGGCCCAGATGGGATTTGCGGTGACGCGCCCCAGCGCTTGATCGAGGGGTATGCTCATCGTAGAAAGTGGTCCCAGGAGCCCACCTTCTGCAAGTGCTTGTGAAAAGCGCGCCCAGGCTTGCTCCCTGGGGATATCTTCAAGGTAAATGTTGCGTGAAGGGGAATCAGACATCATTTCAAATCATCGATGTGAATGAAACAAGCGCGTCGATAATGGCCAGCTTCCTCAAAAGGGTAGAACCCTGACCATCGCGCCGGCTTCATAACCCGTAGAATCGGACGGAATAATGATGAGTCCATTCGCTCTCACCAGCGTGAAAATCAGGTTCGAGCGGCCATAGATCGGTTCAGCATGCAGCCCGGCTTCATCACTCCATAGCCTTACCGGGAGGTAATCATCCCGGCCAGCCTGGGAGGGCACGTTCGTTGTGAGCCGGGCGTGAACATGTGCGGCCCCCGCTTCTGGCGGTAAGCCATACAGCCGTTCCAAGATCCGCGGAAGGATGATCGATCCGACCACCAATGCGCTCACCGGATTTCCGGGTAAACCGACAGCAGGGACATCGTCGGCCACGGCCAGAATCGTGGGTTTTCCGGGTTTAATCCCGATGCCATGGACGAGAATACCGGGTTTCCCAAGGGTCTCGAAGGCCTGGGCCGTGAGATCACGTGCGCTCACGGATGACCCAGCCGTTACGATGATGAGATCATCTTCCTCATGTGCGGCGTGAACGAGAGCTTGAAGCGTTTGAAGAGAATCCCCGGCGATCCCTCGTAGGATCGCTTCCCCGCCATGGCGGGTGATTATGTTCTGAAGCGTATAGCTGTTGATATCTCGAACCTGAGCCAATTTTGGTGTTTCATCAGGCGGAATGACCTCATCACCGGTGGAAATGATACCTACGCGGGGTCGGTTATATACTGCCACTTGGGTGAAGCCCAGCGCCAGCAACCCACCGATCTCCTGCGCCCGCATTCGCCTGCCTGCAGGGATTACGATCTCGCCAGCTCGCACGTCTTCGGCGATCTCGATCACGTTTTCCCCGGCGCCAACTGGTCGCATGATCTCAACCTCACCCGTTTTGACCTGCTGGGTGTCCTCCAGCATGACGACTGCATCAGCGCCCGGCGGAAGCATGGCGCCTGTGTGGATTAGGATGGTCTCTGTGTTGGCTAAGGCTTGCTCTGCGACCTGGCCCATGCGGATTTCGCCACTCAAGGTGAGGTAGGCTGGCAGCGTGGTCGAGGCGCCATGGGTATCGGCGGCCTTCACAGCGAATCCGTCGACGGTCGAGCGGGCGAACTCGGGCAGTGGATGCGGCGCCTGGACGTCCTGGGCTAGCACTCTGCTGCTGCTTTCAATCGTGGGAATTTTCTCCGTCGTTAGCCGGGTCTGTTCTGGCATGTGCGCCAGAAGTCGATCAATGGCTGCTTGAACGGGTGTGAGCTGCAGGAATTCTGGCATCTTAGCTAAACACGTACCCCATCCATTCCAGGTAGGCGCTCAATCCAAACAGGAGCATCGCACTCCAGGTGAGGATCGCCCAGTTGGGAGGCTGGCCGCGCCGGATGCGCCCCATCTGCCAAATCTGGGCAATACCCAGCGGTACGGCAATCAAGGTGCCGAGGCTAACGCGCCAGGGTAAACCGCTCAAGTAAGCCCCAATATATGCGAGTCCGGCAAAGATGATCGCGGCGTCATGCATGCGCATGGCTGTCTGCCATCCAACCCTGACCATCAGCGTGCGCTTAGCATACTTAATGTCCGTGGCGAAATCTGGTAGTTGGAAGGCTATCATCATGGAGAAATGAAGAGCGATGAGCGGTATGGTAGTCATAAACAACAGTCGATGTAAATCACCAGTTTGCAGGCTGTAGGCGAAAGCGGGCACCAACCCGGCAACAACGAATGAGGCGACTAACTCACCATATCCAGAATGGACCAATTTGAAGGGAGGGGCGCTGTAGGCAAAGGCGCCCAGGAAAGCCAGGAGCAGGATAAGCCAGGTAAGGAGTGAAGTCGAACGCTGGATGATCAATAATCCCGTGAAGGTTGCTCCCAAAGTCAGGGCGGCGATGCCTGCATAGAGGGCTGTGCTGCGTGGTAATGCCCCTGGACCCAGGGCACCACTACCACCGGAAAACGGTGTCCGTGCAGGATTCTCGCTATCTCCTGGTGCGTCGTAATACTCATTGAAGTAATGGGTCATTAACTGGATGCTGGTGACGATAGCCTGACCCAGAAGGTAAATCTCGGTGCGGATGGACTTGCCCAAATAAGCCGCAATTGAAACTCCCAGCGCAAAGAGTAAGAAACCTCCCAGAAGAAAGTGTGGGCGGCTCAGGCGCAGGAATAATCCCAATTGCCGAGTCGAAAGTTTCATCCGGAAGCCTCTAGGGGGATGACTCGATCTTCGGGGTGATCGTCATCTTGGTGGGTCGAGCAGCGAATCATGCAGGCGGTCGACCCCGTTGCCTGCCACCCAAAGGCTACGCCAAAGGGGATCAGAAGCCGTGCTGGTGCTGAGAGCTCAAGTTTCAACTCTTGCCCCTCACTGGGAGAGCCGGAGCGCATATCGCGACATAAGCACGTAGCTTCACCTTCGGTCAGGATCCAGATCTCATCAGCTACGGCTCGCAGCGTTAGTTCAAGAAGTTCACCCGGTGCTCTTCTGAGCCAATCCAGTTGGCCGAAGCGACGCAGCATGTGGTCCTCAAAGGATAGCAAGCGAACGTGCTCACGGGAACCAGTGACCTCCCCTTGCAGTTCTCCAAGGATCACGTCCGGAATTCCAACTTTCATGGTCAACGCACTAGCCTCCCCTCTAAAGGGATTCTAAAAATGATATAGGCCTTGCTCTTCATTTTACCCTCCCGTCAGGCATGTTGCTGAGAAGTTGGAAGCAAATGATCTGCCTCGATCAGGAACATTACGAATAGGTAACCTGTTCTCGACTGCTTCAGGGGGTGCGGGAGGATAAGTACCGTCTGATATCTCGAAGGTGGAGTTGGTTGTGCCGATAGAGCAATTTGAGTAGCTTCTCCACGCTCGTCTGTCCGAACCAGGGGTGGTGTCCTTCCTGCTTCAAATCATGGGCGTCATAGCGGGAGGCCTGGTCGATCGTTTTGGCGCGCTCAGCCTGAAAAGCTGTGATCAACTCCTCTCGTGGAAGAGGTTGAAGTTGGCGCACTTGCGCATTATTGAAACGATCGAGGTCGAAATCCTCTGGCGTCCCGCCTCCACCAGAAACGATATCCTCGGTAAGCCATTGAAAGGCACGCTCGACAGAAACAAAATGTGCCAGGATTTGGTGTACCTTCCAGATCTCGCCATCGGTATAGATCTCTTCTTCCCAGGCATCTTCTTCCAGCTGGTTGAAGAAATCCAAGACTTTTAGGCTTTCGTCTTCGAGGCGTCGAATCAATTGGGAGAGTTCCATGGGATTTTACCCTTACTAAATGAGCTGATTTCCTCCATCAACCACCAGGGTTTCGCCCGTGATGAAATCATTTTTTAGTAGAAAGATGATGGCTTCGGTGACATCGGCCGGTTCACCGGGTTGACCAAGCGGGAGATCGGCACCAATCTGAGACCAGCGTTCGTCGCTCAAGCGATCCGGCTTTAAGACTGGACCCGGGGCAACGGCATTCACACGAACGGCCGGGGCGAAGGTAAGTGCGGCGACTTTGGTCAGCATTTCAACACCGGCCTTGCTGAGGGAGTGGACGGGGTACTTCACCCAGGGCTGTAAGCCAGCAATGTCCGAGATGTTGATCACCGCCCCGCCTGCCTCCCCCATTAACTTAACCGCAGATTGCGTACAGAAGAAGGGAGCGCGCAGGTTGAGATCAATCGTCGCCCTCCAATCTTCATTTGTGACGTCTTCAAAGGGGATGCGTTGCATGATCGCTGCGGAGTTGATCAGGATATCTAAACGTCCGAAATCATCATGGACCGCTTGAAAAAGCGCTGCGATCTCTTCGAGTGAGCGAAGATCGGCCTGGTAAGCTCGTGCCTCAACACCCAAGCTCTTGAGCTCAGGCAGTGTTCGCTCAGCCTGTGCCTTCCCTGCATGGTAGTGCAAGGCAATGTTGCAACCTTCCTGGGCAAGTGCAAGCGCGATCGCTCTGCCCACACGATGGGCTGCACCCGTGACAAGCGCGTTCCTGGCTCTGAGTTCCATGATGGGTACCCTGTTGTTAGGATGTGAATCCGCACTGCGCCAATCGCAACAGCTCTGGGTATCTCGCATGCTGAATCAAGCGCTGCGCCTTCCTTGAGTTATAACCCAGGAGGAGCCGACTCGTTCTCAGTTGGTTCTAGAGTTGCAGGTGCAGTGGTGAGATGGAGCAAAGCAAATTTCGGACGTTATCCCTGGAAGAGATTTTTCAAGATCAGCAGTATATTGGCAGGCCGTTCAGCCATCCTGCGCATGACGTAGGGATACCATTCGGTACCGTAAGGAACATAGACACGAACCGGGTATCCCGCTTGGACCAGCTCGAGCTGCAGATCGCTTCGTATCCCATTCAGCATTTGGAACTCCAAGGCCGAGTTTGGAAAGTTTTTACGATCAGCAAACTCTATCGCGAAGTCAATCCTTTCCTTATCATGGGTCGCAATCGCTGGGAGCGGTGGCACCTTCCCATCGGTGGAGGCTGCTTCGGAACCCAGGGCAAGGGCACCTTCGATCAACAGCGCTGTCAGCGTGTCGAAATTTGAATCAATATCGTTCTTCTTGGTAAAGGCGATGTCCGCAGATTCTTTATAGGCACCCTTGCATAGACGAATATGGGTACCGCTTGCGAGCAATGCCTCTACATCCGCTTCACTGCGGTGGAGATAGGATTGGATCACAAGACCAATGTTGTTAAAACCCTCTTCCTTGAGGGTTTTGTAGATACGCAGCGTGTCATCAATCGTGGTGGATTCCTCCATATCGATGCGCACGAGAGTTCCATATTCAGCAGCTCGAGTAGCGATGCAGCGCATATTCGCCAGGCATAAGTTGTAGTCTAGCTGTTGGCCAAGCTGGCTGA
Source organism: Anaerolineales bacterium (assembly GCA_041573795.1). Taxonomy (GTDB): domain Bacteria; phylum Chloroflexota; class Anaerolineae; order Anaerolineales; family E44-bin32; genus E44-bin32. The sequence continues at coordinate 30,000 of JBFFQB010000003.1, read as the reverse complement.
GCTTCAGGGAGCAATTCGATCTTGCCCCAGCCTGATGCAGGCGCTCGATAACTTCGATGTAGCTGTCCGTGGCGCCCAACGCTTCATCGGAAGAAGTTACATGTTCACCCAGGTGGTCGAGTGTGGTGTAGATACCGGCTTGATTGAGGCGTTCGACAGTTGCCAGGGCATCGTCCAACGTCTCGCCGGCGACAAAACGCATGGCCATACGGCGGGCGAGGCCGAGGCTGGTGATGATACGGCGGGCCCAGGTAGCCTGGGATAAGTAAAGAAGGATGGCGCGCACAGGTTCACTCCTTCGAGCATGGTCAGGATCCGCGATCTGGAGTGATGCAGGATCCAAACGTAAAAGCGTAAAACGAAAATCCTGGATGGTTGATTATCAGGCGCAGTTCATGGGTGCCCACTTCCGGGTTTTTTACAACCTCGTAGAGTCGGGGGAAATCAACTCTACATTGAGCCTGGGTTCCACTTGCCAAAATATCCTGGCCGAAGTTATCACGTTCTAATGGTTCTCCATCTTGCAGAACTTGAATATATAGCGGTTCTTCCTGATTGGGCAAGCCCCCGTGATCGTCCGGTTTTGGCGCAAGTACGGCGTGGACCCTGGCAGCCTTATAGCGGAGTGCGATCTCGCCTACTTTCCCACTTAATGTGATGCCGTCGGCAGTAGCCCGCCAGGAGCCCTTGAGATAGATGCGATCGGGTTCTAGCGGGTCGGGGAGGTCGAAATCCTTAGGTTCGAGCCGATCGGGTTCGATTTGATCTATCGCGCCAAGCTGGATTTCAGGCGACGTGGGTGCACAGGTTGCGCCCTCTGCGTCCTCAGGGCGAAGGGGAGGCAGGACATCGGGGAGTTCACAATCTGGATCGAGCTCGAGCAGCACTTCTTGCAGTGTGGTTTCAATCGAGCGATAGCCTCCCTCGCCGATATGCCGGTAACAGATCTTCCCTTGCGAATTGATCAAGTAGAGACTGGGCCAATAGCGATTGGCATAGGCGGTCCAGAGCGTTTGATCGTTATCAAGGATCACGGGCCAATGGATACCGAGACGACTGATACCGGCTTTGACAACCTCATGATCCTGTGCGAACTTGAATTCCGGTGTGTGGATGCCTAAGATTTGAAGCCCATGGTTTTCATAACGTTCCTGCCAGGCTCGCAGGTAAGGCAGGGTGCGCAGGCAGTTAATGCAGGTGAAATCGAAGATATCAACCAAGGTTACTTTATTGAGAAGATCCTGCGCGTGAAGTTGCTCCAGGGTGTTAAGCCAATATCCGGATGGGAACTCCGGGGCTTTTACGGGCGGCTGATAGCGCTCCATACTTGGCATTGTAGCAAGGAGCTGGCGTAAAGCGTATGAAGAAAATACCTTTGTTGCAGGGAGAAACGGTCTTTTGTGCTGGCAAGCGAATAAGGCTAAGGTAGGCAGTACTTGAGGGTAATCCTGATTCGAATTCGTTGGTTGTTCAACGCTGTGGAAGGCGAAATTGCGTTGATCAGGAGCTTGGAGGGTGATACGCTTATCCTCTGGAAAAAAATGTAGAGGATAGAAGGTGGAGAAGCTTGAAAAGTAGATATCTGCAAACATATCTTTTGCCGATTACGTTAACCTAAATGATGATGAACCCACGAATTCGAAGGCTAGCGCTCCCACGAATCTCCTTCATTATCCTGGGATCTTTCTTGTTGTTCCGGTCACTATTGGCCTTATTAACTGTAGAGTTCCCCTCTGGTGGATTAACTCTCGACTCGAAAAGTTATATAGATCTTTCTGAAATTATTCGATTTGTGGGTACTTTTCAGGATCCTTTAGGTGAGGAGGATTTGCGACGTCCACCGGTATACCCAGCATTCTTATCACTCTTTCAAACGAAAGCTGGCCTACTTCAGCCAGGTGTCTCCCTTGCGCAGTTAGGACTGGTTTCAATGGTTAGCTTGCTGATGTTGTGGCTATTTATGCGCCAGGGCTATCCTACGGCTGGGTTGGTTGCAAGCTGGTTAATCGCGTTGAGCCCTAATCTTAACTTGTGGTCACTTACCGTTATGAGTGAGATCCTCTTCACCTTTTTGGTGAGCCTGGCGCTAGTTCTCTTCTTATCAGGGCTGCCCAATTCTTCAAAGACCAAGCTGATTCTTTCTGGCGTGATCCTGGGTTTCGCAACCCTGACACGACCGATCGGGCTCATTCTTGTTCTCTTATGGGTTGTAATGACCGTGATTCTCACACGTCGAGTTATGGCAGGTGCGGTTACGAGATCGGCCGTGTTTTGGTTCCTTATTGGGTGCATTTCCATCATCCTGCCGTGGATGGCACGAAATGCGCTTGTACACAATTCATTCGTCGTTTCGGATATTGGCGAACACACCTTGGAATCATTCAATTTTGCGATTGTCTTATCCGAAGCTAAAGGCATCAGTCGCAACGATGCGACCTATCAACTCGGTGAATTGGGCGGCACTCTTAATCAGTTTCGCTGGATCCTCCAAAATTACCCGGTTCAATTCGTAAAAAGCCAATTCGCCGGAATCGGTCGCGTGATCTGGGGAATAGAGATCACACGCTGGGCAACTGTAATGGGTGTTCAAGAATGGTTCGGTTTTGGGGTATTTCGTTATCTGCGTCAAGCAGATTGGGCTGCTGCAATGCAAAACGTAATTGAAACCCTCAGGACACCTTCGGAATTAGTTCTACTAAGCATTTACATCCTCAGTGTCCTGCATACTTTGATCCTGATTATTCTTTCAATTGTAGGCGTAGTAAAGATCAAGAGCACAGGGCCTGAAGGAAGGATCCTCATCCTGATCTGCGCGATTTCTGCTGTTAGTATGGTGATTGTTAGTGGCGCGGCTGGTCAAGCCAGATTCAGGGTTCCTGTGGAGCCGTTCTTAGCCGTTATAGCAGGTGTGGCGTGGGAGGCATCGGGCAGAGCCGGCATGCTTACCAAGACTGATCAAGGCTTACCAGAACCTGATAGTCTCAGTGAATAAATGCGAATTGAGCGATAGGATTCCCCTTGTTGAAAGAGAATCACCTGTTAATTGACCACCTGTCTCGACTTGGTATAATAATTTTCGCTGGCCCCGTAGCTCAATTTGGCAGAGCAGTTGACTCTTAATCAATTGGTTGAAGGTTCGAGTCCTTCCGGGGTCATCAATTTCATCCGAACCGCTTAACAAACGTGTTAAGCGGTTTTTGTTCCCCCATGGTTTCTGACTAGCGAGAAGTTCATAACTGTATTGATTGTGAACGGGCACAAGTGGAATTAACGTGGAAGAACCGAACCCTTGGAGCTCGGTTCTTCCTTTTTTATCCTTGCCCAGCAAAACTACGATTTGAAGATGCTTAGCGGCATGTAGGCCGATACGATGAAATTGGGCACATCCACGATCTCACTGATCTTCAGGTCTGCGGCTTCGCTGCAGAGTACATAGGCTTCGCTGCGGCTCAACCCCTGAGTCTCGACCAACCAGTCGATCATGTAGCGGGTGGCGTTCTTGGCATTCTCCAACAGATCCGGGCCATGGGCTGTCGTTGCGTGAAAGCCTGCCTTATCCAGCGTTGTGAGGGGACTGGGGGTTTGAAACTGCAGCTCCTTCACGGAAAAATCCTTACGGACACCAAAGCGCAGCGTGACCTCCATCGGGGATTCTACGCCTGTCCCACAGAGCTCCCCGTCTCCCTGCGCGCTGTGGCAATCACCGCAGGCAAATAATGCGCCATCGACGAAGACTGGCAGCCATACCTTCGAACCTGGTCCGAGGTCGCGGATATCGACGTTGCCGCCATTCTGGCGGGGTGGGATGGTGTCGATACGCCCATCTTCTGCTGGAGCCACGCCCATCGTCCCACAAAAAGGTTGGAAGGGAAGTACGATATCCTTCACACCGAATTCACAACGCTCGCCCTCCAGGACCCAATGATGAATGTAGGCATAATCGAAATCTTCGGCCAGCAATCCAAAACCTTTCAAATGGCCGCTCCATCCCCAGCCCTTATGTTTCATCTCGAGAACTTCGACCTCGAGTGAATCACCCGGGCTGGCGCCTTTGACATACACCGATCCAACCAGCGCGTGGATCGGTGCGAAATCGATGTTGGCGAGATCGTCATCCCCCCATTGCGGGGTGACCTGGCCGCAAGGCTCCGGACAATCGAATACCACCGTGTCTCCAGGTTCAATTTCCAGGCGCGGTTCGACCGAATTGTCCCAAAACGGCTGCGTCTCACTGCCATCCAAGAAATGTTCCGTCATTGTTGAACTCCTCTCTCTTAAGGAATTTATCCAGCGATTAATCTGAGGATCAGTTGTTCCGTGAGATTGCCGATCCCCAGGTAGTTGAGCGTGATGCCGGCAAGCAGGAGAGCGATCATGAGCGTGATGAAGAAGTAGTCTTCACGCGTAAATCGGAGTTGGCGGCGGTAGGTCCTTTCGGCGATGTTGTAATCAAACCCGCGTGCCAGGATTGCAATCGATATATCCTGTGAGCGCTCCAGGGTAGCCAGAAAGATCGGAATCAGCAGTGCCGTCAGGACTTGTACACGTTGAATCAAATTCTTTGGCTGAACATCATAACCCCGTGCCTTCTGCGCGTCGGTGATCTTTTGGGTTTGTTGGGAAAGGATCCCGACCGTGGCGAATCCAAGCGTCAATGCAACCCCCATTTCAGGGGGTAGACCGCGGGCGCCAACCCGCTGAAGCACCAGGGCTGTAAGCAATGCAGTGAGCCCAACTACAGCTACTCTTAACCCGGAGGCTAAGGGCAGGTTTGATATTTCCTCGGGCCATGAGAGCAATGCCACGATGGTGAAGAGCAGGCCAACCAAAAGAACAGTGCCTACTTCACTGAGGACTTCCCGGGTCTTCGTTCGCCTGGTAAAGGCTAGAACCAGATCCACCGGCGGGGTCGAGTAGAGCATCAGGTGTACGGATAATACAACGCTGAAGAATCGGAAGAATACCGCAACGCCACGGATGATCCCCTCCACGGTCACCGCAACCCATTCTTTTCCAGGCACCAAATAAAATAAGAAATAGGAGTCGTCGGGTGTGAAAAATAGGATCTGGAACATTGAAAACGTCAGGAATATGACAACCAGCACCCGTAGATTCTTATTCAAGTAATCTCGCTCGACTGCCCTGGACCCAATCCAGTACAAAAGCAGGAAGAGGATACCCATGATCACCGGATCGATGATCACGACGGCGACGACCGTTGCCAGCGCGAACATTAAAATCTTCGTGCGGGCATCGAGCCGGTGTAAGAATGAGCTTCCTTTTCGATACTCAATTGCCATTGGCAGCTACCACCAATTTGCTGATTGCTTGATCTAACTCTTGGAGTGTCACCAACCATGGTGGGACGCCATGGGGGCTTAGCAACGACGCCAGCTTGGTTGTTTCTGGCATTTCCAATGCTGAGGCCTGCATTAATTCCTTTTTCATCAGCAGCTCAGGTATGCTCCCATCATAAAGTATGCTGCCCTCGCTCAGTACAATGGCGCGTCTTGCGTACGCCGCAGCGTAATCAATCTGGTGGGTAATAATGAGTACGGTTGTGCCAGCCTCATTCAAGCGTTGAAGGATTTCAAAGATCTCCTGGGCCATGCGTGGGTCCTGCCCTGTTGTCGGCTCATCGACGATCAGGATCTCAGGTCTCAGAGAGAGGACTGAGGCTAAGGCAATACGTTGTTTTTGACCTTTTCCAAGGTCGAAGACCTCCGCATCGATGTAATCAAGCATGTTTACGAATTCCAGGGACTCTCGAATCCGGGATTCATACTCTTCCGGTTTGATGCCATGGGCTTTAAGCCCAAAGATAATTTCATCTCGCACGTTGAAAGAAACGATCTGGTGGCTGGGATTTTGAAAACAAAAGCCAATATTCTTCGCTAGCTCATAGGTAGGTGTTTGCGCCACGTCCTTGTTGAGCACAACAACATTTCCCTTATGCGGCTGAAGCAGTCCGATGATATGGCGAATCAGGGTTGTCTTCCCAGATCCATTGCGGCCCAAGATAGCCACCATCTCTCCAGCGGCAATCGAGAGGCTGATATCCTTCAATACTTCTCCTTTGTGATTCGCGCTCTTATCGTAAGAAAAAGAGATGCCCTCTATCTTGATGACTTGCTCACCTTCGGGTATCGGCTCTTTCTCTCGGACTTCAAAGGGTGATATTTCGGCCGCATAGCGGCTTTGAAATTGAGCATAAAATTCCGCAGAAGAGATAGGCAGCGGCTTGAGTCCGAATTTCTCCCCGAGTCTCACGACAGGTGGGCGTGTAAAGACAAAAGGAATATCACCAGCTTCAAGAATTTCTTCCACCGGCCCATCTCGCACGATCTCCCCTTTATTCATCACGATCACTCTTTCCACCAGGGGCAGGACCTCTTCCAGGGCATGTTCCACCAGGATGAGCGTTTTTCCGCGTTCTTTGGCGATTTCCACAACCACACGTAGAACCTGCGCCTTGCCCTCAGGATCGAGATTAGCGAGCGGCTCATCCATCACATATATTTCTGGCTGCATGGCATAGACGGCAGCGATCACACAAGCTTGTTGTTCCCCTCCGGAAAGCGTGTGCGGCTCGCGCTCATCGTAGCCCTCCAGCCGCGTGGCAAGCAGGGCTTGTGTAACTCGTTGATTAATCTCTTCTCGGGGAACGCCGAAATTTTCAGGGCCAAACGCAACTTCATCGGCAACGCTATTGGTGACCAATTGGCTCTCAGGGTCCTGGAAGACCATTCCCACGATGGATGCCAATCCGCCGACGCGCGATGTGCGGGTGTTATATTTTCTAACAAAGACATCGCCTTGAAGTTCTCCCTCATGGAAATGAGGGACCAATCCATTGATGCAGCTACACAGGGTCGTCTTGCCACTCCCGGCAGGACCGGTAATGAGGATGATCTCTCCCTCCGTGACGGTGAGGTCGACATCCTTTACGGCAGGTAGTTGCGCCCCTTCATAGGTGAAGGTTACATTTTGGAAGTTGATATCAACAGACATGAATGCTTGATGGCATGTTGAATCCAAGTCACAATCAAAATCAGATTGTGACTTGGATCATGTTTTTATCGTCTATCTATGAATTATTTCTTACCACAAAGGCCGGCGATACCGCTCAGGTAAAGCAGCCATAATAACTGTGGTCACAACAGTTGTGATGATCGCCTCTGGGGCTGCTCCAGATTCCAGCACGGTCAGGAATCCAAAGAACCCGCCGTATTCTGGATCCGGGTAGAACATCATCAAGCCCACTACAAAGAGTGGTACGACAACGACGAAGTAATAACCCAGGACCTGCACCGCCCATTTGCCAAGATACACCACACGGTTATCCTTGGATTTCCATGCGAAGTTCTTATAGACGTAGCCACTGTAGAGGCCGCCGACCACGTGGGCCAGCAGACTAGCCAAGGGAATTCCTGGCTCCGCGATACCTGCGAGAAGACCGATGACGATACCGCCAACAGGGCCGGTAAGGGAGGCACCAATCGTTGTGAAGATCTCGCGGGGGTCGGTAACGACTGGTGTACCTGGAATTGGTATGGTCACCCCTGCCAGGACAAGGGCCAAGGCAACACCGCCGAAAGCAGCGGCAACCCCCACTTGCCTTGCAGAAAGCAATGGCTTCCTTTCGCTGGTAACTCTATCTTCTTGCATAACGGCTCCTCCTTAATAAAAACGGCAAGTAATTGAAATCACAAACCCCGTTGATTATTGAAAGTTACGACAAGGCCGGAGGAAGAAACGGTCAAAACGCAGAAATCTTGTAAGAAGTCCGGCCTCTATCTTTTTGAAAATTCCATCAGGGGCTATCCGTCAGAAGGTCCTTTAAAAGAGCATCCATCTATCCAGGAGCTAGCCGGGGATGTGCTGAGCATAGGCTTTGGCTAGAGAAATTCTCCTTATCTTTCCTGTGCGGTGCTTGACCCTGCGCACTACAACGATCTATTCATTACCCAGACCTAGGTGACGCCACTTTTCTCTACGCTCTCAGGGGTATCTCATACAATGATTGAAATTGAACTATGCTAATAATCGCAGGCGTAGGGTTGAAAGCCGGTCGTTCTCAGAAGGTCGACGAGGGAGTATCGTAAGAACCGCTCGATATTCGAGCGGTTTTAGATGTTGGGCGAGCTTTATAAGGAAATTTTGAGATGTATCGTTTTTAAACCTAACCTTCGAAATTACCGACCATATTCGTTATAGGGTTTTCATTAAAAAGCGGTGGTCTTGTTGGTAGTAGCACTATCGCCCCGGTAGTCGATCTATGCTGCCAACCGCCCAGGCAAATCCACCTGGGGGTCAAATCTACGATGCAGATCTCATTCCTGGTTCAACTTTGCATGGGAGAAGTACTCAACCGAATAGGAAATTTTCCCATTTTCTAAGATGTGGACCAACGCAAGTGACCTGACTGGACCACGTTGAACTGTAACTTGTTGGCAGCATCAAGCCAGTCGTTGATGATAGCAGCACGACCGTTCAAGTCGTCGGGGTTGAGACTTGCCAATGAACAACCTGAGAATGCCAGCCCAAATCCGCTTGAACTGAGCAAACTCATGAACAAGAAACCCCGACGGGACAGCGCGTTGATCGCCTTTTCTGGCATCGGACTAAAACGTTGCGCCTACCCTTCATTTCACGCATTACCGAAACCTTACTAATAGAAGTGGGCGCTATTCTTATGGATCCCGGATTGAAATACTAGAAATTTTGGCACGTTTCATCGATTATTTGAGCATAGCCGCGATTGTGCTGCGATAGGGCAAGCTGGAATGCAGGGCTTGAAGCAGCAGGAAGGATGCGCTCCGTTAAGCAGAAATGTAAGGGCAGCGCTCCCAATGTCTTTTGAATGAAAGGATGAGAAGATAGAACTACGTAATTACAGGGGAACTTGTGACGGATTCAGTAATCTACCCTTTGACGCTTTCCTTATTAAGTACCGTTTCAATCGCCTGTCTTAAATCGCTGGCAGAGAATGGCTTGGGCAGGAAAAGATCTGCACCTGCATTCAACGCTGCAGATTGATCCTTGGCCATGTATTTGGCGCTGGAAATGATGATGGGAAGGTCGGCAAAGCGGGGTCGAGTACGGAGATGCTGAATGAAGGTCAGGCCATCTATGCCTGGCATCATGATATCGAGCAGAATTGCGGAGGGTATGTATTTCTCTAAGATTGGAATGGCGCCCTCAACACTGTAGGCAGTGTGGACTTCGAAGCCAAAGGAGCGCAGGATTTCGGCTACAACGTCACAGAATGACTGCTCATCATCGATTACAACTATGATTGGATTTGACATCAGAAAATCGCTCTCGCTTCAGTCCTATCGTGCGAGGCGTTTATCCCCCCTGGATCGCCGACACGCGCCGATAGCAAGCATCGCGTGCACTATCATCAGGCGCGCAACAGGCTAACCATATCCAGGCGACTGCATTATCAGGATCCTTCTGAAGAACCCAGCTTAGCGCCGCTTCTCCACGCTGAAAGTCCCCCCCTTCGACGGCCTGGATGGCTGTATCGAGAGCTTCTTGAACGGATGGATACTTGATTGGTGTCATGAAATCAATGTGTCTCCTTAGTTATCTCTTGCTCAAACCATCCTAGCATGACCTTCAACGCCAGTTAATTACAGGCACCTTACAGGATTTAGGGCATAGATTAGCGCGTTACCTTGGCAGAGATCGGCACGAAAGGTACACTCAAGCTCGGAAGAAACCGCGCCTATGAACTTGATTGTTGAACTCTACATTATTCTTCATCTCTTGCTTGGTGCACCCCTTGATACGCTTGTCACCAAAGAGCAGGGACTACCCTCCTGGTACTCCCCTGGTGAGAATGCCATTGCACGGACGGCGCTCGATGAAATGATTCTTACAGCAGACCAAGACGGAATTCTGATTTGGGTGAATTCTGGCTATCGGGATTACAAGTACCAAGCGTATGTCATCCGGCGGGAAGGTCACTTGTTCCCGGATAGCTTTCGATCATATAGCGCAGAGCCGGGTCATAGTGAACACCAATTAGGGACTACTTTCGATGTAGCTTGGCCAGGATTGTCGGTGGAATCACTCGATCGACGCAATCTCAAACTTTTCGATTGGCTTGAGGGAAACGCACATCTCTTCGGATTTGTGATCAGCTATCCATATAAAGAAATCCCAGAATGGCCTCACCACAACCGCTGGCTGCCTCACATCACAGAATACATCCATGAACCCTGGCATATCCGTTTTGTTGGTAAAGCGCTGGCGCAAACGATATGGGAAGCAGGCTATCTCGATCCCAAGGACCCGACGCTCCCGCAAGATTTTTACAACCCTTGGCCCTGATACGATTTCTAACACATTTCTTATCCAAACAGATGAAATCCTGACAAGCGCTTTGATATACTGCCATTACTGCGTTAGGAGGAAATTCTATGGGGCAGTCGATTAAGTTATTCAGCGTGCGGGGGATCGATATTCGCATGCATATTACCTTCCCTCTAATCCTCATCTGGTCAGCCCTTCAGTTCGGTCTTATCAGCCGCGGGGGGTATGAGGGGGCGATTTTCGGTGTGGTCGCAACCTTGCTTCTATTCGTGGTTGTAGTACTACATGAGCTTGGCCACAGTGTCGCGGCGCAATATTACGGCATTGAGGTCGAACAGATCGTTCTCCTACCCATTGGCGGCGTGGCCCAATTAACCCGCATGCCCGAAAAACCTATACAGGAATTTGTCATCGCCATTGCGGGTCCGGCTGTCAATTTTGCCCTGGCGATACTCTTTGGCTTGATCGCTTTACTGGCAGGTATTTCGCTGAGTCTGGATCGGCTGCCCTCCCTGCTGTTGGGCCTAGATAGAATGAGCCTGCTGGCATTGTTTGGCTACGTATTCTCCTCCAATCTATTGCTGGCGATATTTAACTTGATCCCGGCTTTCCCCATGGACGGCGGAAGGGTGCTTAGAGCGCTGTTGGCAACCCGAATGGCTTACGCACGCGCAACCACTGCTGCTGTAGGCATTGGCCAGGCACTGGCATTCCTTATGGGCATTTATGGCTTTATACAAGGAAATTTCTTCTGGGTGTTGATCGCGCTATTTATATACTCTGGAGCAGGCCAAGAGCGGCAAATGGTTCTCGCTCGGGATACCTTAGCAGGACTTACAGTTGGGCAAGCCTACTCTCGTGGTGCCCATCATGTGGCACCTGAACAGCTGCTTAAAGATGCAGTTGAACTAACCCTGAACACATTCCAGTCCGATTTTCCTGTATGTGATGGAACTGAATTGGTCGGTTTACTTACCCATGCTCGTCTCGTGGAGGCGCTAAACCGGCACGGCCCTGACATTACCATCCAGCAAGTCATGCTGCGCGATGTGGAACCAGTCTCTCCGGATGATGAGGTGCTCTCAGCCCAGCAGAAGTTAGCGGAACTACGTGTGGAGGCGCTTCCTGTCGTCGAGGGCGGTGAGTTTCTCGGTTTGATAACCAACCGAGATATCAGCGAGATCTTCCGTCTAGCATCGATCCGCGCAGATTTGATCACGGATCAGGTGCGGGCGGCTGCGGTCACTTGATCTGGTTCACCCTCTGAAGACCAATCGAAGAGAATCCTGCTGGCAATCTGGAGATGCCATATTGCCCATTTTTATATCCAAAAATGGATCATTTACAGCAGAACGTACATAGGACATACGGCTCGTTGCGCGGAAAGGTGGTTATGATACACTACGTGCGTATTCCAGCACTCATCCTTGAGGGAGCCCAATGGCAGAGGATGCCAAGCGTGTAGTTTGTATTGAAGATGAACCAGAGATGATCGATCTGGTTCGTTTGATCTTGGGTCGTAAAGGGTTCAATGTGATCGGCGCGAACGGGGGGATTGAAGGCTTGGAGACCGTTCGCCGGGAGCGACCAGATTTGGTGCTCCTGGATTTAATGATGCCTGATATGGATGGCTGGGAAGTTTACCAGCAGATGAAAGCCGATAATGTCTTGCGGGAAATCCCGGTTGTCGTCGTCACTGCCAAAGCACAGTCGATTGATAAAGTCCTGGGTTTACATATTGCCAAAGTGGACGATTACATCACCAAGCCATTTGGTCCGCAGGAATTGCTTGAGAGTGTGGAAAAGATCATCGGTGAGGTAGAATAAGTCTCGGTGACCGAACACCGACAGGGCGGTGATGGTCCGCCCTGTTTTTTTATTTATGTGAGAGACTATGCCACGTTGGGTATCGATCAACAACGTCACGCGAGCAAAAGAGCAGGTGGTGAAGGCGCGCTGGTGCCAATCCTATCTATGCAAGCTTCGTGGGCTTACTTTTCGACGCATTCTACCCAGGGATGAAGGTTTGATCCTGGTAGAAAAGGCAGAAAGCCGCACTAATGCTTCCATCCATATGTGGATGGTTTTCTTTCCAATAGCCGTGGCGTGGTTGAATAAAGACCTGAAGGTTGTTGACCTTAAAATAGCCAAGCCCTGGAGGGTCTACTTTCCCGATACCCCGGCGCAATATGTATTAGAGGGACCGGTCGAGATGATTGAGCGAATCGCCATCGATGATCAGCTGGAGTGGGTCGATGCTTAAGGGACGAAGATGGCTCTTGCTGAGCCTGGTCATCGCTATGCTGGCCATCCCGGTGCCGTCAAGCGCGCAAGAAACCGGGCCGATTTATGTCGTCCAAGCCGGTGATACCTTGAGCGCCATCGCCCGTCGATTTGGGGTCTCTCAGGATTTGATCGTGCAAGCAAATGGGATCGTGGATCCAGCTCGCCTCTTTCCCGGCGACTCACTTCTTCTTCCCGGGTTCCCGGGTATCGAAGGAGAGCTAACCTTGAGGACAGTTGATCCGGGTGAGACCTTCACCAGTCTTAGCTATCAGTACGGCTTGGATCCTGTCGATCTCGCCAGGCTCAACCGCATCGTTCGTCTCGAAAGCGTATATGCGGGTCAGTCCGTTTTCGTCCCGGTGGGAAGCGAAGGGACAGAGGCTGAACTGCGACCTGTTGAGATTGTGCTTCGGGGAGAAACACGACTTGAGCGAACAGCCCGATTGGGGCAATCTCCGTACACGCTTTTTATCAATGACGAAGACCCCTTCCACCGATGGCTTTTACCGGGGACGTCGCCGCTTAAGCAAGGTGAAACTGGAATCATAGCGCTGCCTCAATTCCTGGAGAATCTTACGATTTCTCCTTATCCACTCACCCAGGGGAATACAGCTCTAATCCAGATTTCAGGCGCCGAAGGATATTCATACGTCGGGGAATTGGGGGAAAATCAGCTGCAATTCTTTCAGAATAACGACGGGGGCCAGTCGACGCTCCAGGGCGTTCATGCCCTGGCAGATCCCGGCTCAATCGATTTTTCGATCGAAGTGCGATCCGAAGAATCAGGCGAAGCCGTTTACGGTTTTCGCCAGCCTATCCAGCTCAATGAAGGTGACTATGGATTTCGGATCTTGAGCGGAGTTCCACCAGAGACCGTCGATCCGGCGGTCACGCAGCCTGAAGAAGATCTGATCGCCGCGCTCTTATCCCCCAAGACAGAAACCAAGTTCTGGGAAGGCTCATTCGACTATCCTTCGCAGTACTACACTGAGGAATTTGTCTCCGAATTCGGTACCCGGCGGAATTACAATAATGGCGCCTTGCTTTACTATCATACTGGGGTTGATTTTTACGGGAATAATGTGCCCATCTATGCCCCGGCAGACGGCGTCGTGGTTTTTGCAGATGCTTTGACCGTGCGTGGAAATGCGACCTATATCGATCATGGCTGGGGAGTCTACTCAGGCTATTTGCACCAAAGCGAGTTGTTTGTGGGGGTGGGGGAGCGGGTAGAACGCGGTCAGGTGATCGGATTGGTCGGTGCTACAGGAAGGGTTACCGGCCCACACCTCCACTGGGAGATCTGGGTGGGTGGTGTTCCCGTCCAACCACTCGATTGGGTTACCGAGCCGATATCCTGAAACCTAATCGAGCCTCCCTCAAGTTTCATCCGTGTCGATATCCGCTGCTTCAAGACGACCTTGCTGGTAGTCATCGAGGAGTTGCTTGGCTTCGTTGAGACGATCTTCGGGCACGAGGATATCGACTTCGGCGGTTGGACCAACGCCTAGACCGTAAATACTGGCTGCAGCTTCGTGGGACATGACTGCGTCAACACCATAAGCTTGCAGCATGCCATGAATGATCTCTGCTTCAAGCTTTCCAGATACCGAAACGAGCAGAATATATTCAACACCCATACTGACCCTCCTCGGGTATGTAGTATAATGCTTCAGGATTCCCCGACTGAATCTCATTTCCAATTTTATGTCTGCAGTTACCTACACCTCACCAGAAGCTTACTGGTCCAGTTATGAACTTGAGAGTGGTGATATTGACTTTATCATCAATCTCTTGCTAGAGCGTGAAATCCCCCTTACCAGCGAAGAGATGGCTCTAGCGCTAGTTGAAGTTCGCCTGGAACAAGTCAAGCAATCCCTTGAAGAGGCCAAGCAGACTGAGCATCCGGTCTATTTGCCCGCTGAAACCTATAAAGTTGGCCAGATGCTGACCTTTCCACTCTTCGATAACCGTGTTGGCGAGGTGGTTAAAATTCGGGGTGGAATGAATCCAGATATTGGGAACTTCGATGTGATCGAGGTTAAGTTTGAGAATGGCGAACAATCCCGGGAGTTCGCTATGAATTTTCCTGAACACATCTTAAACCAGCCTCCCGAAACAACCGCTGAAATTGACGACTTTGATCCGAACTACATCATGCAGCGATTTGGCCGGTTGATTGCGCAGGAGCTTGAAGCTGAACTATCCGGTTCAGATGACATTGTCCGTATCGCTGGTAAATGGTTCCCGAAGGCCTTGGTCGCAGAGATCAATGAGGGTCATCTGAATCTCGCCGAAGCTGTGCTTGATGTCTCTGAGGGTGGCCCACTGCCTACCGATGATCTGCTCAAGCACATCGAATTGTCAGAGTCATTGGCCTCCCAATTGGCATCCTTTTCACTCGATTATGCGCTACAGGAAGACGAACGCTTCGATGAGGTCGGTCCGGCTGGTGAAGTGTTATGGTATTTGCAGCGATTAGAACCGCCAGAGGTTCTCTTTACACCACCCAGGCTGGAGAGCGAATCCAACGAATACGACCGCAGCAACTTTACACAGGAATTGCTCGAGCTCGAAGGGAATTTGTTTGACGAGTTAATCGATATCGAATTCGAGCATGAACGTAGCCCGGAGGTGACCTTCCCGCTGCTGTTCCCGCATTGGCGCGTGGGTGCATTTCCATTATCTCAGCAATTGAAACCTTTATTTCCGACTGCCTATGAAGCCCCACGCATTCGCTTTATCCTTGTCGATGGTCATAGCGGAAAGAAATTTCCTGGCTGGGTCGTTCGTAATCGCGGCTATGTCTATGGTTTGGAGCAGTGGTTCCAGGAGTATCAAGTACCTGCGGGTGGATTGATCCGCGTGAAGAGCGGTGAGACCCCGGGTGAGGTCATTGTTGAGACGCTGGATCGGCGCATGCGCAACGATTGGATACGTACGGTTTCGATTGACGAAAATGGCCAGGTGGGCTTCACCATGTTGAAACAGCCAGTCGGGACGGCGTATGATGATCTTATGGTTATCGGTTTGATCGACAGGCAAGCGCTGGATGAAGCCTGGATGAAACGCCAGGCAAAAAATCCTCCACTCGACCGAACGGTGGCGCACATTTTCCGTGAATTAGCAAAGCTGACCCCGCAAAGTGCTGTTCATGCGCAAACGTTGTATGCGGCAGTCAATGTCGTTGTGCGTCAACCTCCGGCGGCGGTTTTCTCGGAACTGACCTCACGTCCGTATTATGTTCATGTCGGTGATTTATACTGGCGGTTTGAAGCCAGTGCTTGGGATGCCTCATGAGTGAACGACCCCGAACACTCACTCGCCCAACATTGGCGACAAAATTCCACATTGATTACAACTGGTGGGATCGGACAGACCGTGAGCTTGATGTCTACTTGCGCAGCCATCTATGCGCTGAACATCAAGAAGCCTTCAGCGAGATCGAGGGGGATGAGAAGGTTGACACCATCCACCCCGAGACGGCTGAGGTGACGCGCGTGCTGGGCATTCAGCATACACTCATCACACACTGCGCTATCCAAGAGGATTACCTCACGCCGCAGACTACCCTGGTTAACGCCGTCTTCCGAGTTTTTCTATCGAATGGGAACACGCCGCTTAGCCCGGAGGAATTGGGGGAGAAACTTACCCGTCCGGCAGCCATGATCCTGCGCACACTATCAAGCCCAAGAGTGTATAAGGGAATCAGACCTTATCTCAAGGATTGAACCCCGCATGGCTTTCACCTACAATTAGTCCAAGCCCCTGTAGCTCAATGGATAGAGCACCGGACTTCTAATCCGGTGGTTACAGGTTCGAATCCTGTCAGGGGCGCTTCATTGTTAACAGAAAGGCAACACCTAGCCGCTAACCTGCTTATTGGTACGAGATTAGATTGCCATACGTTGCTAAAAGGTGGTCGACGACAAACCTCACAAGCGCTTCAATCCAACTTCCGCTTCCCGGGCTTGGTGATCCACCTCTCATAAACAGGTTGAAGTTTTGCTGATAGGAAGATCACTATGGGTGAACCGACGAAGATTTTGAATGAAAATGTTGCGGGATCGCTTGTATACGGGAAGAAGAAGATCAAAAGATCCCAAATCGGCCGATGAAGGATATAGGTAAAGTATGTTCCTCCTGATATCCACGTTGCCAAACGCTTGACATTGCTCATTCTCTTTAAACTGCTTGCTGCAAGAAATGCAAGATGGATAAAGGAAATCATATAGGTAGTAGCCCAGAGGAGATGGCCCCAGTGAAAGCTATCGTAATAGCTATTCTGACTCTTAAACAGCCTATACCCGGTTAGAGAAACGATAATGATTGAGGTGATGATACTGAGTGGATGCTTCAGCAGTTCCATGCCAGATGTGTAATATCTTCCTATGAGCGCTCCCAGAGAAAAGATCCAGAAAAAATAGAAGAAGCGAATATCTATCAATCGGTATTGCTCATGGATGATGGTCGCCAAGATGAATAAGGCGACGAAGGCCAGGCTAGAATAAGATACTTTCTTGAAACGGTTTAATATCGGTGGAACGATAAGTAGACATAGGATCAATAATCCAACATACCAAAGCGTAATAATTGGTCTGGAGAACATAGGCGCTAGCAGGATCTGCAGCCCGAAAAAGTGAATCCAAAAATCGACGCCTTCAAGTTGAATACCGAGTACTTCTCGATAAAGAATGAGTGAAAAGATGTACGGTGGGAAAAGCCTGAGGATCCGGCGTGAATAATATTGACGCAGCTTGATGGGTCCCTTGCGTCTTATGTAATAACCAACAAGATACCCAGATAGAAAGATGAATATCCCAAGCAATGCAAATCCAACTGGGATTCGAATGAGGTGCTTCAAACGTACACCGGATACTCTAAACTGGTAATAGCCTGAGTGGTGCAAAAGGAGTAAGAGCGTTGCAAAAGTGCGTAGAATGTCGATCTCAAGAATTCGCTTCATATCGGTTTGGGGTTTCGATGGCTGTCGAGCACTCTCTGATACCATGATCAAGCCAATTCTACCTAAAATGGCTCAAGTGGATTCCTCTGGGAAAAGGTTTTACTAGTAGCCAGGAATGAAAAATGTTATGTCCTAAAGATTCATTACGATCAGGGCTTCATCGTACAGACTTTTTGATCCATAGGATTGATCGAATGCGCAAGCAGATATATAGCGCTCACTAGAAGACAAAGCATTATAAATTTGCTCTTTGCTCCTGGTTTTATCCACTCCAAAACTCACCTTACAGCCACCTAACAAAGCCATCCACAGCATGAGAATAATGGCATAATGCGGTTGTACCTTAACACGGGCAACCTCCGCCCGTAAATCCCTCCGCCTTGGTCGCCTTTTTGGCGGCCAGGTGCGTTTAAAAGACAAAGTTGCGCTAGGTTGAAGGCAAAGGGCCCTTTTTTACGATAAGTGAGAAGCACAACAACGTGGAACAGGAATCGACTTCTGTCGGAGTCTATTCGCTGATGACTTCGCCCCCATTTTCCCCGGCGAGCACATGCGCCCGGCGCCAGGGCGGCACGCCTTCCTTCTCTGCCAGCACCTCGCGCATCTCGAAGATCTGATCCCTAAGGCTGGCAGCTTTCTCAAATTCGAGCGCCTCGGCCGCGTGGCGCATCTGCTTCTCTAATTCCTTGATCATGCGGTGCAGCTCATCTCTGGGCAAGTCAGCGGGATTGAAGGCGCGATACTCGGCGCTATCCTCCGCTACTGACCGCGAAGCCATTTGGTCGGTGAGATCACGGATCTCTTTGCGGATACTCACTGGCTCAATGCCGTGCTCCTGGTTATAGGCGATCTGTTTATTGCGGCGTCGTTCGGTCTCATCGATCGCGCGCTGCATCGAATTGGTCACCCGATCGGCGTACATCAGGACCTGGCCGTTGACGTGTCGTGCAGCACGACCAATGGTTTGGATCAGCGCCGTATCCGAGCGCAGAAAGCCTTCCTTATCTGCATCCAGGATCGCCACCAGGGATACTTCGGGTAAATCCAACCCCTCCCGCAGCAAATTGATGCCTACAACCACATCAAATACGCCTAAGCGCAGATCGCGAAGAATTTCGACGCGCTCGATCGTATCAATCTCGGAGTGCAGGTAATGGACTTTGATCCCCAGCTCAAGCAGGTAATCGGAAAGATCTTCCGCCATGCGCTTTGTTAGGGTCGTCACCAACGCACGCTCGCCGACCTCAACCCTGCGACGAACCTCTGAAACTAGGTCATCGATCTGGCCCTCCACCGGGCGAATCTCAACTTCAGGATCGACGAGACCGGTGGGTCGGATGATTTGTTCCACAACCTGAACAGCCTTTTCTAATTCATAGGGTCCGGGGGTGGCCGAGGTGTATATCACCTGGCCGATGCGTGTTTCGAACTCGTCAAAGTTAAGCGGGCGGTTGTCTAACGCAGAGGGTAAGCGAAAACCAAACTCGACCAGCGTCTCTTTGCGTGATCTGTCGCCGGCGTACATGCCCCGCACCTGGGGAATGGTCATATGGCTTTCATCCACGACCAGTAGGAAGTCTGGAGGGAAGTAATCAACCAGCGTCCATGGCGATGAGCCTGCCGGTCGCTGATCTAAATGACGAGAGTAGTTTTCAATGCCGGAACAATAGCCAACCTCCCGCAGCATTTCAAGATCGTATTGGGTTCGTTGCTCAAGCCGCTGGGCCTCAAGGAGCTGGTCGTTGGATCGTAAGACAGCCAGATGCTCCCGCAATTCGAGCTCGATATCCTTGATGGCCGCTTTCAGCTTTTCGTCTTCCGTGATGAAATGTTTTGCGGGGTAAATGCTCACCTCATCCCTTTCGACGAGCAGTTCACCGGTGAGCATGTTGAACTCAATAATGCGCTCCAGTTCTTCCCCGAAGAAGCTCATGCGGTAGCCACGCTCCTCATATGCGGGTGCAACTTCCAGCGTGTCACCTCGCACCCGGAAGGTGCCTGGTCGAAGTTCGATGTCGTTGCGATCATAATGGCTCTCTACGAGCTGACGCAGAATGGTGTTGCGCCGGTATGGCGCACCTTTCTCGAGATTGAGCACAACGCTGCCATAAGCTTCAGGATTGCCAATACCGTAAATACATGAAACCGAAGCAACAATAATGACATCCCGGCGAGACATGAGCGAGGCAGTTGCCGAGAGTCGTAAGCGGTCAATCTCCTCGTTGATGTCAGTTTCCTTTTCAATATAGAGATCATTCTTGGGGACGTAAGCTTCGGGTTGATAGTAGTCATAATAGGAAACGAAGTACCCCACAGCATTTTCAGGGAAGAAGGATTTGAACTCGGCGTAGAGTTGTGCGGCTAGTGTTTTGTTATGAGCCAGTACGAGGGTGGGGCGTTGCGTATCAGCGATAATGTTAGCAATCGTAAAAGTTTTACCCGTTCCAGTTGCACCTAACAGCACCTGGTGCTTGTCGCCGCGCTCCAAACCAAGTTTGAGGGATTTAATCGCTTCTGGTTGATCTCCCATCGTACGATAGGGAGCATGAAGTTTAAATTCAGACATGCAGGCCTCAATGACAGAACAAAGGTTCTAGGATTATACCATTTGACCAAGCTGATCGTGCTTTAGTCTGTCAGGTAGATGGGATTGCTATAGATCCAGCCGCGCATCTTCCCTCGATAGGGGAGGTGCACCTCTACCCGGTATGCGCCTGGCTCCGTGACGGTGTGGACTGCCGTAGTGGTTCCATCCCAGCGTTGAAGCTCAGCGCCGCGATGAATAAGTCGGATGGACGCAGGTTTGGGCAGATGAATTTGGAGTGTTACCCCAAATCGGATCCTGACACTCTCCCCCATACCGACGATGCCCTGCTCGCTCTGGGCATTGAATCGGAATCCACGGGTTGAGGCAGGCAGGTCATTACCCACAAAACCCTGACCTCGTCGGACTGCAGAGAAGATGCGCTCGCGATCTCGCTGCACATCCCCGCTCAGTTCCTCTGCTATCAGTACATGGGTGTTGATGGCCCGAAAAAGAAAATCATAGGGGAAGATGATCCGATGAATGGGACCCATACTCATTGGTGTGCCATGGGCATCCGAACCCCCAATCACGCTAACCTGACGCCCGGCTGTAAGCAACTGGTCCCAGCGTGCTAAGGTCGCAGGAAAAGGACCGGATGCAATCATGCGTGGATTGAAGGCGTAGAAAAGAGCCCGAGCTCGATTTTTGAGCAATGATTTAAACTCACTCATGAAATTCCATAGTTCGAGGCCATGATAGCCACGCACATCCCAATCCACCCAAGAAAGATCGTCTTCATTAAATGTCGGGGCTGCCGGATCGGTGGGGTGAGCAAGAAAGCAAAGCCCTCCTGATTCAACCGCTTGATCGATGAGTTCTTGTGGATCTGGAGCATAATGCGCCAATTCGCGTTGAGTTTCATAGATCAGGAGGTGGTTTTTCTGAGGTTTCCTTACTTGGTCATGGACCTCTTCCCCTGTGAGCAGCAAGACCCGCTTCTGTCCACGGTAGTAATAATCATCCATGCCAGAAACCCAGACGTTGTGGTCGGTGACCACGACAAAATCCAAGCCGGCGTCCAGCGCGGCTATAGCAACATCTTCGTGCTGCCCATGTCCGTCCGAATAGCGTGTGTGTACATGTAGATTACCAATTATTTCATGGGCCATTTAGAACTGCCTCTGGCGCTGGAGATGATCAATCGAAGGTGTAGAATACGCCTCTTCACGACGATTGCGCCCGGTCTTGTTTGCAGGGATCAATGGCGCGCCGACTGCCCGATATGTATATGCTAATTCACCTGGACATTTGCAAGTAGTGCCAGATGGGTGATAACAACCCTTGGCTTTCTTCGATTCAGCTCCTCGTATCATTGCGCACACGCCTCCCGTGCTTGCGTATGGTCAACCAGTAGAGTAATCGCAGCAGGATCGGGGGATCTGATCTATGTTTTCCACTGCTGCTTGGTATTGCTGTTGAAGTAACACCATTGCAATCTGGGGTCAGATTCAGATACGTTTAGCGGTTGGTCTTCGATCATGTAGAGAACAATCGATTTTAGTTCAATCTGCAAATGTCTTCAGACTCATGTTGCTGGTGAAGAGGGTCTAGGCTAACACAGGCCAGCAACAGGGGCAATTGGGTAGCAGTCTCACGTGCGTGATATGGTTATAATCTCACGGATGAAATACAAAAGCATCGATGATCCCTTGCTGCGCTTGTGGGGATATTTCTTCGTTCTTTTAATGCTCACAGGATGCGGGCTGGCAGGTCGTTTCGATTTAAGAAACGCTGAACCAGGCCGCGTATCGACCCCGACAAAGTCCTCCGACTTCATCGGTGAAACGGGCAGCTCCGATGTGCTGCAAGCTGCAATATCGACTGGCGCCGATGCAATTATCAATGCAATTAACCTGCGACGCGTGCAGGAGGGTCTCCTGCCCTGGGTGATCGAGCCCAAACTAATTGATTTGGGTTATGAGAGAGCGATCGACATGGCGGTTCGTGGTTATCTCGATCACTCCGACCCAGGAAGCCCTCAAGTCCTGGTTGAATCAGCTCTTCAGGAACGAGGCTATTCCGGTCAGGCGGCAGAGTTAATCTTTGCGT
Source organism: Anaerolineales bacterium (assembly GCA_041573795.1). Lineage (GTDB taxonomy): Bacteria > Chloroflexota > Anaerolineae > Anaerolineales > E44-bin32 > E44-bin32. The sequence goes on along the minus strand of JBFFQB010000003.1, from coordinate 7,789 downwards.
CGCAGGTTAATTTGCAAGAGGTCCCAGCAAACACGTTGGAGGCATGGTTCGATGATCCGGATCATAGGGCAGTCCTTTTCAATCCGGATTATCGCTATGCAGGTATCGGTATTATGGGAGATGGAAACAGGTGGGTCGTTGTCTTGGTTCTGGTTGAAGGACGGCCATGAGGGAGATAATTGAATGAACAATCGCGCGATGGCGGATACCTTTGAGGCGGTTGCCAATTTAATGGAGATCAAAGGAGAAGCGATCTACCGTATCCTTGCCTATCGTCGGGCTGCAGAGACCCTGCGCGGATTGGGGCGGGATATTCGGGCGATCTGGGAAGAGGGCGAGCTGGAGGATATCCCTGGGGTTGGCAAAGCGATCGCCGGCAAGATCGATGAGATGATTCGAACGGATCGCCTTGAGTTTTATGAAAAACTCGCAAGCGAGATTCCCCCCGGGTTAATTGACCTGCTTAAAGTTGAGGGGGTAGGGCCGAAAAAGGTGGCGCTCTTCTGGAAAGAGGCGGATATCACGTCAATCGATGAGCTTCAAGAAGCTGCCCAAGCTGGGAAGCTGCGGCAGCTCAGCGGAATGGGTCCAAAATCAGAGCAGAAGGTACTTGAAGGCATTCAAGCATTGAAGGAAAGAGCTACGGAAAGATCGTTACTCCATGATGCTTGGGTAACGTCGCAGAGCCTAATTGAAGCAATGCGAGAGTTCCGTGAGGTTGAGCGCATCGAAGCGGCGGGTAGCTTACGACGTTCTCGCGAGACAATAGGCGATCTTGATCTGATCGTAGCATCTCCCTCCCCTTCAAAGGTTATGGATCGCTTTGTGAAGCTACCGCAAGTGGAGCGAGTGCTTGCACAGGGGGAGACAAAAACGAGTGTAGAACTATTGGACGGGATGCGGGTTCAGGTCTGGGTACATCCGCCGGAGCGATTTGGCAGTGCCTGGCAGTATGCCACCGGGTCTCAAGCTCATAATGTCCGCTTGCGCGAGCTCGCGTTGAAAGAAGGCTTATCGCTGTCCGAACATGGTTTTAAGCGAGAAGGTGGAGGGGAACTACTCTGTGCTGAAGAGGCGGATGTATATACGGCGCTGAATTTAGCTTGGATCCCCCCGGAATTGCGTGAGGATCAGGGCGAATTTTCGGCTGCCAGGGAGGGAACTTTCTCGGATCTTGTGGCCCTGGAGAACCTGCGTGGTGAATTGCATGCCCATAGCACTTGGAGCGACGGCAAAGCCGATATCGAGCAAATGGCACAAGCCGCAATAGAGCGCGGGATGGAATATCTGGTCATCTCGGACCACTCGCGCAGTCTGGGTATTGCCAACGGGCTGTCGGTGGAACGACTCATGGAACAAAAGATTGAGATTGAGAAAGTCCGCAAGAAACTGGGTACGAAGATCAATCTTCTTCATGGAAGCGAGGTTGAAATTCTGGCTGATGGGACGCTTGATTATCCCGATGAAATCCTCGAACAGCTGGATATCGTCATCGCTTCACTGCATACTTCCTTGAAACAACCGCGCCAGCAGGTGACAGAGCGTCTTTTGAATGCGGTCCGCAATCCGCATGTTGACATCATCGGTCACCTCACCGGACGCTTGATTAATCGTCGTGATCCTGCCGATCTGGATGTAGAGGCAATCCTCAAGGAAGGGTCAGAGCATGGTGTCGTGTTTGAGATCAACGCCAATGCAGAGCGGTTGGATCTGAAAGACAGCCATGCCAGGATAGCGTTATCACTGGGTTGCAGACTGGCGATCAACACGGACGCACACGCGCCTGATCATTATGATTTCCAACGCTATGGCGTCGGCACAGCACGGCGGGCGGCAGCTCCAGCAGCATCTATTTTGAACACGCTATCTTCTAAGGATATTCATGCCTGGCTCAAGAAGCGCTAACGATACTCTAAGCGCAACCTCTTCTCTACCCCGGGGTTTTACTGAAAGGAGCTGACTGACAGCAACCCAATTAGACCAAAGGAGAGGCGTGAATGTCTCGTATAGCTTTCGTCACTGATAGTACATCCTATATCCCAAAAGATCTCGTCGAAAAATACGAGATCATCGTCGCCCCACAGATTTCAATCTGGGGTGAAGAGAGCTTACTTGATGGGATTGATATTCAACCCGCTGAGTTCTATGAGCGGTTAAACAATACAAAGGTGATGCCGACCACATCGCAGGCGACGGTGGCGTATTTCCACAAGATTTTTGAGCCGATTGTGGCTGAGGGTCGTCCAATTGTCGCAATCCTGGTCTCAGATTTACTTTCCGGGACGATCCAATCCGCCACGCAAGCCAAGGAGATGTTTCCCGGCGCAACGATTGAATTGGTCAATTCAAAGTCAGCGGCGATGGAGCTTGGATTTCAGGTGCTCGCAGCGGTTCGTGCAGCCGATGCAGGGAAATCCTTCGAGGAAGTTGTCGCATTAGCCGATGATGCCAAGAACTATACCGGTGTCTATTTTGTCGTCGACACCCTCGAGTTCCTCCATCGTGGGGGTCGGATTGGCGGGGCAAAACGCCTGATCGGAACCGCCTTAAGTATGAAGCCCATTTTAAATGTCGTCGATGGAAGGATTGAGTCCTTTGAATCTGTTCGGACGAAGAAGAAAGCCTTCGCCCGACTCCTCGATGTTGTTGAACAGGAAGCGGCAGGAAAGCCTAATATTCGTCTGGCAAGCTTACACGCAGCAGCGGAAGAAGATGCCCGTTACTTGCTGGATCAAGCCCGCGAGCGGCTCAATCCAATCGAAGCTTTCATGTCCGAGGTGAGCCCTGCGGTAGGGACGCATGTTGGGCCCGGTACCGTGGGCATAGCGTTTTCAACAGTGCTGTAGTACCCGACACAGGCTGGGGGGTGAAAGGTCCTTAAAACTTAGTCGAACTATGGCGTGTGCGTCACCGGCCCATTCTTGAGCAGGTGGCGCACTGATACGGTTAAATATTGGACAAACTAGATCATAAATTGGCAGATTTGGATGGTAGTGGTACAATCCCTTGCGTCAACCGAAATTGCAAAATGGAGAATGAAAGCGGGGGGAAGGTAGGCTCGGGTAAGGCAGTGCCTGAGTACCCAGAGTTATCCCAAAGTTCACAACCCAAATTGCAGGGAAATCGCTCATAGCAGCGATGGAGGTGCAGCTACGGTGAGAGAACGCACCATATTCACTCTTGTCGTCCTAAGCTTAGTTTTAGTCATCATTGGCTATCTGGTCGCAACCCAGGTTGATCTCAGCGGCCTCATGCCGGAACAGGCAGCCACAAGTTCGGTCCTGGTAGACAAGCTCTTCAACTTCCTCATGGGGGTCGCGGTTGTGATCTTCCTTTTGGTTGAGGGCGCGCTGATCTATGCTGTCATTCGCTTCCGTCGACGTGCCGGTGATGAAACTGAAGGGCCCGCGATTCATGGCAATAATACGCTTGAAATCGTCTGGACTCTCGTCCCTGCCATTATTGTTATCGTGATAAGTATCTATTCCTACCGCGTATTGACACAGATTGAGCGACCGGTCGACTCACCGCTTGTCGTACGGGTGATCGGACAGCAATTTATCTGGAGCTTCGAATACCCCGAGAGTGGGGTCACGTCTTCCTCACTCCATTTGCCAGTGGATCGACCGGTGCAATTCCAGATTGAGGCCAAGGACGTGATCCACTCATTCTGGGTGCCAGAGTTCAGATTGAAGCGAGATGCTACTCCTGGGCAGATTGATGAATTGACGATCACCCCAACGCAACTTGGACGCTATCCCATCCGCTGTGCCGAGCTCTGCGGAGCAGGGCATGCAGCCATGGTTGGCGAAGTGGTTGTCGAGACCCATGAGCAATTCGATGCATGGATCGCTGCCGGTGGCCGTGATGCCGTAGAAGGCGGATTGGCCGATGATGACGGAGATACGAGCGTCGCACCGGATGGGCGCAGCGTTTTTGTTGAGTTTGGTTGTGGTGCATGCCACCTGCTATCTGATGGGGGAGGGGCAGGCATCGTCGGGCCGGCACTTGACGGGATTTCAAACATCGCAGCCAGCCGGGTTGACGGGTTGGGCGCAGAAGAGTATCTCTACGCCTCCATTACTGACCCCAATAGCTATGTCGTCGAGGGGTTTGCTGAAGGTGTGATGCCCCTGATATATACAGAACTCATGACCCCAGAGCAGATCGATGCCCTGGTAGAGTACATGTTGACGCAATAAGGGATAGGAGAAGACGCAACGATGAGCGTTGAGACCCCAACGGCTTCCAAGCCAATTGAGTGGCGCCGATACTTCCGCTGGAATACCGATCATAAGGTGATTGGGATCCAGTACCTGGTGACAACATTCTTTTTCTTTATGGTGGGTGGGGCTTTGGCGATGCTGATTCGAACTGAGTTGGCTCAACCAGGCCAAGATCTGCTTAACGGCGTTGAATATAACCGCTTTCTAACCAATCACGGCTCAGTGATGATCTTTCTTTGGATCATTCCTGTCTTGGCTGGTTTGGGCAATTACCTCATCCCGCTGATGATCGGGGCGCGCGATATGGCCTTCCCGAACCTGAATGCGCTTTCATTCTGGTTGATCCCTCCGGCTGGAGTGCTCATGATCGCTAGCTTCTTTGTTGGCGCGGCAGAGAGCGGATGGACGGCCTATGTCCCCTTGTCTGTTACGGCTCCTATGGGACAGACCGTATGGGCAGTCAGCGTTGTGCTCCTGGGTTTTTCCTCAATATTTGGCGCCATTAATTTTGTAACTACGGTTTTAACCATGCGGGCGGAAGGAATGGGGTTTTGGGATCTTCCCCTGTTTGTCTGGGGAATGCTTGCCACCGCGCTGATGGTCTTGCTGGCAACACCTGTATTGACAGCCGGTTTGGTTTTGATCGCCATGGATCGCCTTGCGGGGACACTCTTTTTCGCCGTCGCCGCAGGCGGGAACCCCATATTTTGGCAGAACGTCTTTTGGTTCTACTCCCACCCGGCGGTCTACATCATGATTTTGCCGGCAATGGGTGTAATCTCAGAAGTCTTCCCGGTCTTCTCCCGTAAACCCATTTTCGGCTACAAAGCCATTGCCATCTCGAGTATGGCGATCAGTGTTCTGGGATTGACCGTTTGGGCACACCATATGTTTACCAGCGGCATGAATCCGGCCCTACGTATCCCCTTCATGATTACCTCCATGATCATCGCTGTGCCCACTGGCATTAAGATCTTCTCCTGGCTCGCCACGATGTGGGAAGGGAAGTTGCGCTTCAACACACCCATGCTATTCGCCCTGGGATTTATCTCGCTTTTCCTCATCGGTGGAATCACAGGAATCTTTCTGGCCTCTATCCCCGTAGATCTGCATGTTCACGACACGTACTTTGTCGTCGCCCACCTGCATTTTGTCTTGTTTGGCGGAAGTGTTTCTGCGGTTTATGCCGCACTTTACTACTGGTTTCCGAAGATCACAGGGAGGCAGTACGACGAGCGGCTGGGCGCAACCCATTTCTGGCTCAATTTTCTGGGCACCAACTTGAGCTATTTACCCTTGTTTGTGGCAGGCTTGCTTGGCATGCCTCGGCGTGTGGCTGATTACGCCCCGGAATTTGCCATTTACAATCAGCTGGCGACATTGGGTGCCTTCCTGCTTGGCATTTCAACCTTGCCGTTTCTTTATAACGTCATCATCAGTTGGATAAAGGGTCCCAAGGCAGGCGATAACCCCTGGGAAGCGTTGACGCTCGAATGGCAGACCAGCTCACCTCCACCGGAACATAATTTTGAGACTGCGCCAGTATTATCTCGCTGGCCCTATGATTTTGGTGAAAAGGTATCACCTGCAGATGCTTCCGAAGCTTCCGCTTCGGCCGGAGACTGAGAGACAAGCATGAGTGTTCAGAATACAGCACAAGATGAGCATTTTCGCGCCGGAAAAGCGCTGGGCCTCGATCATCTAAAACTGGGGATGTGGCTTTTTGTTGGTTCCGAAGTCATGTTCTTCGGTGGATTGATTGCAGCCTTTTTGCATTACAAGGTCAATACCCCCTCTCCGGTAGAAACCGCGTTGCTTGACGTCACCCTCGTGGGGATTAATACCTTCATTCTCCTGACCTCCAGTTTTACCGTTGTCCTGGGATTGGCGCGAGCCCAAAACGACGATCGGGCAGGTCTCATGCGCTTCCTCGGACTGACGGCACTGCTTGGCACCGTCTTCTTGGCGGGTCAGGTCTATGAGTTTGTGGCGCTCTATCAGGAAGGTGTGACCCTCAGTAGTAGCGTATTTGGATCGAGTTTCTTCACCCTGACCGGATTCCACGGCCTGCATGTGTTGATCGGGGTTGGCTGGGCTCTGGCCACGCTAGCGAAAGCGGTCCGAGGGGGATATAGCCGCGATGATCATATTGGCGTAGAAATATTCGGTCTCTATTGGCATTTTGTAGACATCGTTTGGATCGTGCTCTTCACGATCATTTACTTGATTTAGGGAAGGTCCACATGGAAGGATCCTCTAGCGTGACGAAAAAGAAATCCGTGCGTGCCTACGTTCTTGTCTTCTTTGCGTTGGCGCTTATTACACTGATCGAATTGCTGCTCTCCAGCATGTCACTTAATCTGACCCGCAGTCTGCTTAATACGCTCTTTGTCGTATTCTCGCTGGGCAAGGCGGTCCTGGTTGCTGCTTTTTACATGCACCTCCGCAGCGACAATCGCTTCTACACATACATTTTCATCATACCCGTGGCGTTGCTGCTGGTATTTGCGCTGCTCGTGATCATCCGTTAAGGTGCGGCACGCAGCGGCTGCGCCAGGATAATCGTATGATTTCTTCCCCCCCAAGACGCACAGCATGGAAGGATTACCTTCTGCTCACGAAACCCATTGTGGTGGCGTTGCTGCTCGTGACCACGTTTGCCGCCATGATCGTGGGCGCCGGACGATTCCCTGCTTTCAACCTCGTCTTCTGGACGCTCTTAGGGGGTGGACTCACGGCGGGCGGTGCCAGCGCGATCAACCAGTATATTGATCGTGATCGCGATAAAGCCATGACTCGCACCAGTAAACGCCCACTGCCGGATGGGCGGCTGAACGGCACGCAGGTTGTGCGATTTGGCATCATTCTGTGTTTGGCGGGTGTTGGAATCCTGGCTGCATTCGTAAATCCCCTCAGCGCTATCCTGGCGGCGTTTGGTATTTTTTATTACGTCGTATTTTATAGTCTATGGTTGAAGCCCAGCACGCCGCAGAATATCGTTGTGGGTGGGGGTGCTGGTGCGATTCCTCCGCTGGTCGGTTGGTCCGCAGTAACCGGCAGCTTGAGCATACCTGCCTTCTTTCTCTTCGCCTTGATTTTCTTTTGGACGCCGCCCCATTTCTGGGCTCTGGCACTGCTTAAAGAGCGTGATTATGCCCGGGCTGGTGTACCGATGCTGCCGGTAGTTGTCGGTGAGCGGGAGACCCGCATTCACATTCTTTTGTATTCGGTTCAGTTGGTGGCTTTCACCTTGCTGTTCGCATTTGCCTTAACGCAGATTGATTCCGATCGACGAAACCAGATTGTCGGCTTTTTCCAGGGCATTGCTGACACGGTCATCCAGATGGTGCATTGGATATTGTGGGTTGGACCAATAGGCGTATTCGCCCTGATTCTGCCCATCAGCGCGCAAGCCGGGGGCAGCATCATCAAAGCACTCGGAATCTATATCGGCATGCTGTGCATACTATATTTGAGCATCACGGTCCTACTCTATGGCGTCGCACGTATCGGCAACGGTGAGCCCCTTCTGCGCTATGCCAAAGCCATTCTTCCGGCCCAAG
>JBFFQB010000002.1:0-117548 GCA_041573795.1 Anaerolineales bacterium | reverse complement strand
TACCAACTCACCATCAACCCATACTTCCCTTCGATCGAAATCTAAGCGAAGCCGGTCATCAACTTCGATGACTTCGTGGGTCGCCTGTCCTGGCATTTCGGTGCGACGCAGGACGGCACGAACTCGGCTGACAAGTTCTCGCGGGCTAAACGGTTTTGTGACGTAATCGTCAGCGCCCAACTCGAGGCCTCGCACGCGGTCATCTTCTTCACCTTTCGCCGTCAGCATGATGACCGGTACCGTGGAGATCTCCCGTACCAGGCGCAATGTCTCAAAGCCGTCTAGATCTGGCATCATCACATCTAACAAGACCAGATCAGGAAGCTGATCGCGCATTTTCTCGAGAGCTTGGGGGCCAGAGGTGGCTTCATAGACCTCGAAACCATCATGTTCGAGGTTCAGGCGAATAAACTTGATCATCCTGGGTTCGTCATCGACGACCAGGACTCTTCTACGGTGAGAAGATGCTTCTCCCATTTCTACTGTTCGCGCACGAAGCCGATGAGATCTTCATCCTCACGCGTGGGAAGGATCTCAATAAAATTGATCCGCCACATGGGCCAAATGACGGAAGTTACAGTTTCTTGAAGATAAGGCAGATCTTTTTCATCACGTCGACGAGGGTTATTCACGGTGATGATACTGTCTTTGGGGGAGGGAAGTTCGTCAACCTCACCGACGACTGCTTCTTCATTTGCCACATGGATAAGTACGGTGTATGCCATACGTCCTCACTATGCTCGAGATTGTGCGATAACTTGCAAGCGTAGTCTCCCCAATTGCAGGATATCGCCATGGTTGATTGGCTCTGGCTCTTGTGCAGTGATCCTCTTGCCATTTACGATGGTTCCATTAGAGCTATCCAGATCGACGACATAGACTCCGTCTTCAGCAATGCGCAATTCGGCGTGCATGCGTGATATCCCGGCATCATAAGCTTCATACTTATCAAGATCAACATCGGGAACGACGGCTTGACCTTCAATGGATCGGCCAAGGGTGTAATTGTCTCTACCTACCAGAGAAAGTAGCTCGCCACTTGTCACGACACGTAAGCCCAGCAGGGCGCCTGTGGAAAGGTCGGGAGAGTGTGGCGCAGAGGGTCTAGTCGCCTTAGCTTCCTCGCTGAGTTTGTCGCGTGAAATCCCCATAGTTGGCACTTGGGTCGCAAGAACCAAACGCGTTCCGCATTCGCTACAGAATAGCGTACCAACAAATTCGTGGTGCTTACACGTGGGGCATTCGATCATGAGTCACCCTGGGGTGGTACTAATAATAATGCCCGAGTCCCATATTTCAAGGTCTTCTCGCCTTCGGTTGAAAACCGCTTCGCCTGGGTAAGCTGTACAGCCTCGTTGAGCGCTGACTTTGCCAGTTCCTTTTCACCAGCTGCGAGCAATTGTGTTGCCAAGTTTTCCAGTCGCCGAGCCGCTTGGGCCACCTGCCCAAGCTCGGCTTCGTGTCGAGCTTTCTCTTGTAACTTATACAGGGATAGCAAATTCAAAGCCTGACTGATTTGCTCGGGGGGTGGTTTGCCATCAAGCTCATCCGTCAGTTTTATCGAGATCGGTAGTGGCAGTTGTTTCGTCTCGGCCGTACTTGCTAAGAGCGTCCCGGATAATGTTAAATTTGCGAGGGTTAACTCATCCAATCCGAGCAGCGGGTGTACCACCAATTCTAACAGTAATCGGATGTATCCATCCCGGGGCAGATTTCCAATCGCCATAGGAAGAGAATCTCCCAAAGGCATGGGTTCGGGTACAAGGCGGAAGGCAGTTCTTAGATCAACTTGTTGGCTAAAACCCCCGTCGATCCTCAACTGAGTTGCGATTATTTGGCTGAGACTGTCGTAGATCCGATTAAGCAAGTCGGTTACAGATTTGGGGGAATTGAGAAAGATGACATTGCCGCCTGTAAGCCCGGCAAGGTCATCTAACAGCCGATCGCTCCACTCGGATCCTATGCCAACCCCATTGATACTGATCCCGGCAGTGGCAGCTTGATTTGCAAGCTCGAGGCACAATTCTTCATCACCATATGTGCGTCCATCTGTAAGAAGAACCAGATGGTTGACGCCATCTTTGGCAAAGCTGCGATGCATCTCATCAAGGCCTAAAGTTAAGCCCTGTGCAATTTCAGTCCCCCCACCAGCCTGGAGCAAACTTAGTCTGGCTCTTGCGGTGCCAATATCATGAGCTTGATCATGGGAAACAATGACATCAGCGCGGTCGTCAAATGCAACGACCGAGGCGGAATCGTTCGGCTGAAGATCTTTAAGAATCGCCAGCACTGCGGAGCGAACCTGGTCCATGCGTGCACCGCGCATAGAGGTAGATCGATCAATGACGATGCTTAGATTAACCGAAGGGCGGACTTCGGGTAGGTTTTTACGTGGACGCAGTTCAATCAGTGTGTAATGCACTTGTGGCTCGTCGATGCGGAGGAGTTCACTTCGACTGTGCAGTATGTTTACATGAAAGGGAGACTCGGCGGATAATTCTGATTCTTGTTCCGCAAGCTCGACATCGTATGCCGCACGCGATTCAGGATCAATCAGTGTCTCGTATGCCTGGCCGACTTCGAGAAACAGTTCGGTTTCGCCTGGGGCTACATTCTTATCCGGATGCAAACGTTGTGCTGCTTCGCGATAAGCACGGCGCAGCTGTTCGGGAGTGGCATTTCGGGGCACACCGAGGAGCGTGTAGTAATCCTTCTCGGACGGCATTCCAACTCTACCTCGACCTTAATCTTCGGGGAATTGAACTAGCACTACGGATATGTTATCTGGCCCCCCAGCGAAATTAGCAGCTTGCACGAGTTGATCACAGGCGGTTTGGGGGTTAGGGGCTGAGCGAATGATGTCTATCATCGTGGGATCAGGGACGACTCCCCATAAACCATCTGAACATATAAGTAAATAGCCGCCTTTGGGAGCGGGCATTGAAAACACATCAACTTCGAGGTTGGCTCCCTGACCGATGGCGCGATAGAGTACGTTTCGTTGTGGGTGAACTGCCGCCTCTTCTTCTGTCAATTGGCCGAGCTCTCGCAGTCTTTCAACCAAAGAATGGTCTCGAGTTATTACCTCGGCCTTGCCGTCTTGGATGAAGTAAGCACGGCTATCGCCAACATGGCCAATCGTTACCTGATTGCCGACCAGGATTGCTGCTGTAAGGGTTGTTCCTCCACCTGGCACGGTATCTACAACCGCTTGATTGGCTTCCTCAAGCGCCTGCTTGAGCTGGTCCTGGAGTGGATCCGTATCGGTGCTATCTTGGCCGTTTAGCAGCTCAAGGACGGTATGTTCTGTGATTTTCCGGGCAACGGTTCGAATCGAAACCGCGCTGGCCACTTCGCCAGCTCTATGACCGCCCATGCCATCGGCCACCAGGAATACACCAAAATCCGAGTGGGAATGAGTGCCAAGCGTAAAGCCGTTCAGCAGCAGAAGTGCATCTTCATTGTGGCTGCGTTCAATCCCGGTTGATTGGCTGGAGCCAACTACCAGGCGATTCTTTGGGCTTTCAAACTCGGCTAACAGGTCCGCTGGTTGGGTTGAATCGCCTCTAGCTGCTGCGATTTTGTCTGCTGCCGGTCGGCCGAATATTTTTGTAAAGAAGCGAGATATCGGATTCATTTTTTGTTGTAAGTTCAGACCCTTGCTTATGATATAAGTGCGTATACCCTGTGATCCATAGATCCAATAATGATCGTGTTTTCGAAGACGGCTGGAGTCCCCGTGATCGGGCCGCTTGTATGGAAGCGCCAGCGCAATCGACCAGAGTGAAAGTCCAGGCAGTACAGCGAGCCATCGACCGAACCGCAGTATACGGACCCTTCATGAACGATGGGTGATCCCGTCACCTGATGATCCGTTTCATAACGCCAGGATTCACGCATATGTTTTGCATCGATAGCGTAGATATGGTTGTCGCCACATCCAATAAACAACTTACCTTCTGCATAAAATGGTGATGAAATGGTCGCACCACCAAGTCGGAATCGTGAGACCTGAAAGCCGCTTTCGGCTTCCAGAGCATATACCGTCCAATCACGTGAGCCAAAATACACCATGCCGTCGATAAGAATGGGTGAAGACGTGACGGCACGTTTTGTTTTCTTACGCCACTTGAGTTCGCTCTTGAAATCGTAGCAGTAAAAATCCCCACTTTCACAACCAAAATACACACGCTCTTCTTCAACAAGCGGTGTGCCCCAGATGGCTGCGCTGGCATCGGCCCGCCAGGCTCGACGTCCCGTTATTTGGTTGACTACATGTAAGCGATTGTCATCTGAACCAATAAAAACATGTCCATCTGATAACGCCGGCGAGGAGCGGATCGGTCCTTCAGCGAAGTATGACCACAGCAAGCTGCCACGATTTTGACTGACGGCATAAAGTCGATGATCCTCGGAACCGACAAATACGGTCCCGTCCTCTGCTGCCGGGCGCCCGGCAATCCCGCCCTCGGTGGCGAATTTCCACAGGAACTCTCCTGATTTTGCCTCCAGCGCGTAGAGGTTATTGTCATAACAACCCATGTAAACGTTGCCCTCAAATACCAGTGGGCTTCCACGGACCTCGTCTTCGCATTCGAATGCCCAGATTTCTTTGACACTGTCGGTTTTTGAAATTACTGCGGCGATCGACGGTTGACTGAGCAGCCCTGTCCGTTTTGCCGTCGTGATGAGGGCTTCTTTCATGAGCATCGCCGATGGATAGCGCTCCTTAGGATCATAGGACAACGCCATATCGATGACTTGCTCCAATTCTGGAGACACAAGCGGATTGATTGAACGAACGGGTCGCTCCTGAAAGGAGAAAGGTGCTTCAACTCGTGGATCGCGTTTTGTGAGCAAATGGTGCATCGTAGCACCTAAGGCATACACGTCGCCAGTAGGAGAGGCCTCCCCGCGATATTGCTCGGGCGGAGAGTATCCTTCCGTACCGATCATCGTGCCCTTTTCTCCAGGTTGGAAGTGCCGCGCAATGCCAAAGTCAATCAAGCGAACATGATCATGTTGATCAACCATCACATTGGAGGGCTTGATGTCGCGAAAGATGATCGGGTTGGGTTGGTGTTGGTGTAAGTAGTGAAGCACATCACATATCTCAATGGCCCAGCTGACAACTTTCTCCTCAGGGAGGAAATCGTCCATCTCATTAAGAATGGCTTCAAGGTCCTGGCCATCAATGAATTCCATCACCAGGTAAGAGCGGTTGTGGTGACTGAAGTTATCGTAGATCGTTGGTATTGCAGGATGGGAGAGCGTGGCGAGTAAGTCGGCTTCGCGCTCAAAGTTGCGCACGACCATGTCGTACATAGACTGATCGGCGATGAGATTCACCATCTCCTTGATGGCGACAAGTTTGGTCACATTGGGGAAATGAAGATCGCGGCCTTTATAGACCGAGCTCATACCGCCAGCACCAAGCATCCCCAGGATGAGGTAGCGCTCCTGAAGTGTTGCTCCCGGTTGTAATCGATCTAGCCCTTCACTATCGCCGGTTTCACTGAGTTGTCTTGTAGTTCTATGCATCTTCTACCGTCTTTGACCGGATTATAGCATGACAAGAATCCCCTGCAATTCAAGCAATAACTTGGAAGCCAGATGTAAGGCGAATATCCCGAAGGGGGAATCAGGACAACCTTCGCAGCAAGCTCAGCGCCAGTTTCTCCAGCTCCTGGCCATAGGGCTGCAAGGGTTGTGCCTGCTGAAGTGCTTTGAGTGCGAGTTTTGTAAATTGTTCCGCCTGCTCAAGAACATGTGTTTTTGCACCCACAAGCTCGAGTTCTGCAATCATAGCCAGCAGCTTCTCTTCTTGCTCGAGATCCTCCATCCAAAGTGCTCTAACTGTCGGAGAGTTTTCGATACCAAAGAGGATCGGCAGCGTCTTCTTATGAGAGAGTATATCGTCACCCGCCGGTTTACCCGTCGATTCCGAATCTCCCCAAATCCCCAGGAGATCGTCGTACATCTGGAAGGCAAGTCCCACATTGCGGCCAAACTGGCTATATTGTTTGATGGCATCTTTGTTCGCGCCACCGATCAAGGCTCCCACGCTGCAGGCTGCGTCGAGTAGAGCGCCAGTTTTGCCTGCGATCATCGCCAGGTATTCCTTTTCGACAACCTGTTGGCGTCCTTCAAAAGCGATGTCGAGATGTTGTCCTATGGTTAGCTCCAAACACGCTTGATCGAGACGAGCGATCACCTGCAACGTGACCTCAGAAGGGACACCCAATTCGAGAAGCCGCTGGGTAGTTAAGCGGGCCAGAGCGAAGACAGCATCACCGGTATTTATCGCTTGCGCAATTCCCTCGCGAGCCCAGAGCGTTTCCCGCCCCCTGCGGGTGGTGCTTTGATCCTGAATATCATCGTGGATGAGCGAGAAATTGTGGAGCCACTCAATCGCTGAGGCTGCCGGTAACGCCTGCTCCCATGAGCCACTGACGGCCGCGCAGCAAAGGAGCGTGAACACTGGACGAACGCGTTTTCCTTCCGCTCCCTCTTGATTCCAACCCAGGTGATAGGCAATCATCTCATGGATGGGTTGTGCCATTCCCTGCTCAATGGGAGCGAGGGAGGTTTTAAGATCGGCCTCGATCGCACTACGCATTTGGTTGAGCGATTTTGATTTCCCCATTCAGACTACTCAGTTCTTGTGATCGCCATAGATAATTCTTGAATCGTAGCACTACCCGTTGCGAACATCGTGGTTTGTATGGTCTTAGACAGGAGGTTAATCTGGTCAACAACTGCCTGGGTAGATTTAACAGCGGCTTTTAAGAAGGGCCCAGCCATCCCACCAAGCGTTGCGCCAAGGGCCAGAGATTTGGCGATATCCATACCTGAGCGTAAACCACCCGAAGCAAGGAGTGGTACTGCTGGGAAGGCGGCATGGAGTTGGGTGAGGGCGTCGGCAGTAGGGATGCCCCAATCAATAAATGCAGCCGCAAGTGCCGCTTGCGCCTCTGTTGCCGCACGATACATTTCGACCTGAGACCAGGACGTGCCCCCGGCACCGGCGAGATCGATTGCTGCGACCCCCGCCTCTATCAGCCGCGTTGCCGTTTTGACGGAGAAGCCCCAGCCCACTTCCTTCGCAATCACAGGGACCGCGAGCCCTGCGCATACTTTCTCAATCTTTGATAAAAGACCTTTAAATTGTGTTTCCCCTTCGGGCTGGAGTGCTTCCTGTAAGGCATTTAGATGGAGGATGAGGGCATCCGCTTCGATCATCTCAACAGCTTGCTGACAAGTGCTGAGGTCATAGTCATAATTCAACTGGATGGCACCCAGGTTCGCAAAGAGCAAGATATCCGGGGCATACTTACGCACTTGGAAGGATTGACTCCGTTCCGGGTTTTCAATTGCCACGCGCTGTGAGCCAACGCCCATGGCGATGTTCGTCGCTTGCGCCGCTTCAGCCAGCACAGCATTGATTCGACCCGCCTCAGATGTCCCTCCTGTCATGGAGGATATCAGCAAGGGTGCGTCCAGTTGGTGATCGAATAACTGAACCTGGGTTTGGACGTCGGCAAGATTGAGATCTGGAAGCGCCTCGTGGATAAAACGGTAGCGTTCGAATCCGGTTGTCAATCCGGAGCCTACATCGCGCTCTAGATTGATCTCCAAGTGTTCGGATTTTCTTCTTGATGCCTGCGTAACTTTGCCCATAGGGAGGTGTTCCTAGTGAGAGAGCGCCATCTTACTGGCGCTTGCACGGTGTGTCAACTTGCTTATCGGAGTGCGCTTCGGTTACAATCCTGAGCGCCGAAGCAAAATATAGGAGGCGACTCATGGCAGAAACCTTTGAGGACGTGAAAGGCATCATAGTCGAACTTCTTGGTGTAGATGCTGAGAAGGTAACGAGTGAAGCCAAGTTCCGCGAGGATTTGGAAGCGGACTCGCTTGACCTGGTCGAATTGATCATGGCATTTGAGGAAAAATTTGGTGGCGAGATCTCGGATGAGGATGCGCAGAAAATCACGACCGTAGGTGAAGCAATTGCCTACATCGATGAACATCTAAAATAATTACAACATATGACTTAACGCGATGGGCCGGTTGACACCGGTCCGTTTGCTTTAAAGCGTCTTAAGGGAAAAGCGCGATAGGAAAGTAAGAGGGCAATTATTTCTTCTTCTTGGTCGATCGTAATCTGCGTGAAATCGCTTGGATTTCCTTGTCTTCGGTTTCCTGTATTGAAAGATATTCTTCGATGTAGCTCGAGCGCCGCAATCTCAGAGTCATTGGCGCCACACGTTGAATATCATCAACCATCGCTTTCATCCGTCCATCAGCAATAGCGTGTGACCTCGCAGCTTCGAAGAGGGTCAGTTCAGCTCTCAGGGAATGGATCCCTAGTTCCTTGATCATGCCAAGCGCAAATTGCTGTGCTCTGGAGCTGATCTCGACCGCTTCAATGTTGGCTCGCGCGCTTTCAAGCTCCAAGCGGATTTGTTCGGTCGCATCAGCGACCTCAGCGATCATCTGACGGGGATTATAGCGGTGAGCCATGGACCGTTTGTAGGCATCAAATCGGTCCTGTTTCTTGTCCAGTCCCTGTACAGCCACTCTTAAACCAAAACGGTCCAAGATTTGTGGCCGCAAACGGCCTTCTTCGGGATTCATCGAGCCAATGAGAATGAAGCGAGCACGATAGGTTGCTGCGAGAGGTCCCCGATGGACTGTATAGATGCCCTGGGTAGCGGCATCGAGGATGGCATCGACGATCTCATCCTCTAAGAGATTGACCTCATCGATGTGGAGGATGTTCTGATCTGCGCGTGCCAGGATCCCGCGTTCAATGCGCATACGCTGGTGCATGCTTGCCCTCTCATCAAGCCCCCCGACAACATCTTCAAGTTTTGCATTCAATGGAAGCTCAATCAGTTTTACATGATCTGTATAGGTCAATGGATCACCCTGGGCAAATCGCTTGGCACAATCGGGACACACAGCCTCCATCCCGCCAGATTCGATATCTTCGGGAAGGCATCCATAGGGGCATCGACTGCGCTCAACGCCAGGGAGAAGACCGCTTAGGCTCCTTACTGCAGTTGTTTTCCCGGTTCCACGCGGACCGATGAGCAGGACCCCTCCAATATTTGGATTGATCAGGGATAGGATCAGGGCTAATTTCATCTCGAGCTGGCCCACAATGCCAAGAAAGGGAAAGGGCAGGTGTTCTGCCAATCCCATATCTTCAGGTGCCGGGGCTTCGAGGAAGCGTTGAGCGCCAGCGCGTGCGAGTAATTCAGTAAGGGATTGCACTTTTTCAGGCATCAGTCCACTGTCGCCTGATCCGCGCGCCGATTCGCTAATCGGTAGGCTTGGCGTTTCTTACCCGCTTCCATGCGGTGGATCTCTGTTTTGGTTTCTGCCAGCAAGGGAGGAACTGGGCGGGGCTTACGTTCATCGTCCAGTGCGACATAAACGGCGTAGGCAGTGTTTGTGCGTGCTTGGGTGCCGCTCACCGGGTCTTCAGCAATGACCTCGACCCGCGCCTCCATTGAAGTCCGACCAACATATGTCAGTTCAGCGTTCAAGATCACCAGGTCGCCAATACGGATTGGCTCATGGAAGGTCATCTGGTCGATCGCCACTGTGACAACTCGACACTGTGCGTGCCGCATCGCCGCCAATGCGCCCGCTTCGTCAACGAGCTTCATGATCCATCCGCCGTGTACGTCTCCACGCAGGTTGGCATGCTCAGGATGCATTAATTGACTTAGCGTAATTCGAGAGCTCTTGACTGATTTGGCTTCGTGCATGGATCTAACCCCGCTTAATCCATGTCTTCCTTAAATTCACCGGTATCCGTCGTATGTAATCGATCAGGCTCTTCTTCGAAGACATCGATGATCTCAAATGGAAGCTCGGCCATCATTGGGGGAAGAGGGACAGTGGCCGGTGGACGTATCTTCGAAGGGAAGGGGGGCAGTTCCGTACGTTTAAGTTCATCCTCAAGAATACGCTTACGTAAAATGCGTGGCTCATTCGTGATCCAACCAACATAAACACCGTCTGTGTCATACACCTCACGCACCTTGGTAACAAAGCCGATCCACTCTCCGACGGTACTGAACAAATAGGGGAAAACCAGCAGAGCGGCCCAATCACCTCGGGTCGTATAAATCGGGATCGGTTTTTGCTTGTTTCCTGCGGCCATGTGTTTCTCCCCTAGAGTGGGTATGCTCCTAAATTATACATAACACCTGCATTGGAGCAGGGAGTTCCATACTTACAAGGAGTTATCACTCTGCATCAGAGTAAGTCCATATTCGGTTGATACCGAAGTTCCAGAACATTACAAGGATTGTCGCGAATATTTTGGCTAAATTGTAGCCAAACTTGTAACTTACATCTGCATTCCCAAGTGAGGGTAGATAAACGCTGAGGTTGCTAATCAATGTGGCAAAAGGGAATCGCAATAGCAATAGAATTCCTGTATTTATACCCCAACCCGCTATATTTACGATAAAGAATTGACGTAGTTGAGTTCGTATAGCTTTTGATCTTGAATCAGGGTAGGTCCAATAGCGATTCCATATGAAGTTGCTCAATACAGCGGCAGTGAAGGAGCAGGTATTAGAAAAAACAATATTGAATCCAAGAACTGAATGCAGCAGGTAAAGAAGACCAAAATCTATAACGGCGCCGATCGTTCCGACAACTGAAAATTTAAGGAATCGTGTGAGCTCGCGCTTGCTTTTACTAGAAAGGCTTAATTTCATAAGCGCGCTTTAAAGTCCTCAATCGTCTTCGCTAAGCCAGTCTCAAGCTCGACACGAGGCTCCCAATCCAGGATCTGTTTGGCTCTCGATATATCCGGTTGGCGCCGCTGGGGATCCGCGGGAGCTCTTCCATCCGGTATCTTCCTGATTCCGGCTTTGTTGCCGGTGAGGCGATTGACCTCTTCCGCCAATGTCGAGATCGGGATTTCGATCGGGTTTCCAAGATTAACCGGGTAATTCTCGTCGGAAAGCAATAGACGGTACAAACCTTCGATCAGATCGTCAATGTAGCAGAAGGATCGGGTTTGCTTACCCTCCCCATATACAGTCAAGGGCTCACCCTGCAACGCCTGGACAATAAAGTTTGGTACCACACGACCGTCATCGAGCCGCATGCGCGGTCCATAGGTGTTAAAAATCCTGGCAATATGGGTATCGAGATCATGATAGCGGTGGTAGGCCATGGTGATAGATTCGGCGAAACGCTTTGCCTCGTCGTAGACGGAACGAGGCCCAACCGGATCGACATGACCCAGGTAATCTTCATTCTGGGGATGTTCCTGGGGGTCACCATAAACTTCGGAAGTAGAGGCTAATAAGAAGCGGGCTTGGTGAACTCTTGCCACGCCGAGTGCGTTGTGAGTACCGAGTGCGCCTACTTTAAGCGTTTGAATTGGAAGTTGAGGGTACCCGTAGGGAGAGGAGGGGTTTGGGCTGGCTGGGGAAGCGAAGTGCAACACGGCATCCACCTTGCCTGGTATGAAGATGAAATTGGAGACATCGTACTTGATGAATTCAAAATCATCACGTCCTGCAAGGTGGCTGATATTCTCGATGTTGCCCGTCACCAGGTTGTCTACGACGACAACTTCGTGCCCTTCCTTCAGCAGTCGGTCACTAAGATGAGAGCCGATAAAACCTGCCCCACCCGTCAATAAAATACGCAAGATTTCCTCCTCGCCTAAGACTAGATTGTCGCGCGTTGCGTTCAGCCTGACCAATCAAAATTAACAGATTGCCCATCCGCCGTGAGGGGTTGCCCCAGTCCACTGGCAACATCGACAATCCAGATATCACCTCGATACATGACCGCAATGCGATTTCCTGCGGGAGACCATGCGGGTTTAAGCGGTTCAAGACCTGGCTCACCGGTGGGTGGGAAGAGTTGCCTGAGGTTGCTTCCATCGCGATCCATAAGCGCAAGCCGATAATTACTCTCCGTGCTCTCCAGCGGGGTGATCGCTTGGAGAAAGGCCACATTGTAGCTGATCTCAATCGTGTTGACTTCCCGGATAGGTGAGACAGATGGATAGGCAAAGATCCCGGCACGCTCAACGAGCTCAAGCGTAGGTCCACCCCGATAGGATTGAGCTACAAGGTTAAACACAGGGGAAGCTTGTGGGCTTTCAATGGCAACCGGGTCACCATGGCCAACGTAATATAGTGTTTGATCATCTTGACCCCAGGCGAGGCCCGGTACCCAAGCCCAATCCGAGAGGGTTTGATACGGTGTAATCTCCGTGAGTTCTTCAAGGCTCTCATTTTCTAAATCAACAATCCCGATACTGTCTGCCCGCATGTAAGCCAGGGTATCCGCATCTGATCCCCATGCAAAATCAGTTCCCCACCAACCGTACTGCCCTCCAGCGTTTGATTCAATGACCTCACTGGGTCGGAGTGGTCGTCCACCTGCAGTAAAAGTTACCCTTTGCAAGTCATTATTTGCCTGCCATCCAGGGGCGGCTGGACTAGGTTCTACCGTGGAAAATACGATCGTAAATGAAGGCGATTCTGGGATCCAATCAGCGAAATGAACCACATTGCTGATCCCGAGATCAACGGGGCCGAAATCGGGGTCATCGATTGCACTAACCCAAAGTGAGTTGATGCTGCCCTCTTCGTCTTCAATCGATCGAGAATACAGCAGCCATTGCTCATCTGGACTGATTTCAAGGATACGTCCGTCGAGATCGCCGGTGAGCACGATCGGTTGGCGGTTACCGCTATTTCCTTCAACGACCCATGCGTTGCCACCGCTTACATAGGCAAGAATTCCATCAATTGTAATGGGGGTATGAGCCGATTGAGTGCCGATCATCACGATTTCGGGTGTAGGTTCCTCGAGAATGATATTCTTGACCGGTGCTCTTGATGTTTCTTCTCCAGCTTCAATTAGGATTCGGTAGGTTATCTCCTGAATACCGTTTTTACCCGGTTGAAGCAGGCGATTCTCCCCTTCTGTTAAAGCCTCGTTCCGTACCATTTGCCGTTCAAAAGGGATGATGATTTGCTCAATTTCGAAAATCTCATCGACGCGGGTGATTTCAATGCGAGAACCATCATCTATGACAGTGTAGGCAGGCGGGTTTATGCGATCTAGCGCGCCCAATTCGATACCAGCGATCTCCATGGATTGTTGCACAGTTGATCCCGAAGGGACATCGACTGCCTGTTCAAGCCCATCAACGGCAATCTTAATTTGAATCAGCCCAGCCGTCGCCTGGGGGTTCGAGCATCCAGCCAGTGAAAGAATAAAGAGTATGACAAGTACAATGTTGAGTTTTGAAACTTTTTTCTGCATTGCTGCTCTAATTTCAGATTGGTATAATCCGCCCGGTTCTTTAACGGATCTCACCAACGATTGACATCTCACCGTCGGCGATCGCGATGGAAGATATCCGAATGCCGGTGGCGAGTGAGCCGATCGAACCCGTTAGCGCTTCTGTTAATATCGTCGAGATACTTTCCATTAAGAGATCCGGTGCAGGAATAGGGCCAACACTTGCTTCAACGAGCCTAAACTCCAGCTGGCCGTCAGCGTCAACGCTGGGTTCAATGCGGATCAGAGCGGTAGATAGAAGAAAGCCGCGCGCAAGAGTTCCATAAACTTGTATTTGCCCCTGCCGCAAGTATATTTGGGGGTCATTTAAAATTGGAGTTGAATCAGAGCGAATACGTTGTTCAACGAAACCTGTGATTTGTACCTCATTAAACAATACAATGACCTGCCCGCTTGAGACTGCATGAGAGATGGCATCGGACCAGATTTGTGCAACTTCGGTAGCTTCTTTCTCATCAGCTTTGATCAAAATTCCCGGTCTCGCAGGACCTCCGAGATCGATCTGACAGGCAAGTGATGCGAACATCAAGCTAATGATCGAGATTAATAATCCAAGAATCCCTGATCTTCCTGCTAATGAATTCAAACGCGATGACCTCACTCATCAAAGATCGCCGGGCATTATAGCACGGCGAGTCGTCTTGGATTGGGATTAAGATATGGATCTAATTGCCCGGATTGAAGCACTGTTGTTTATTTCTGCCAGGCCGGTATCGACTGGTCAAATCGCCACCAGCTTGGATATTACCACCCGGGAAGCAGACCTTGCATTGCATGAACTTGCAGATCTTTATGAAGGAAGAGGTTTCCGCCTACAAAAGTCAAAAGAAGGTTATCAACTGGTATCTTCTCCCCAATTCGCCGCAGATATTGAAAAGTTTTTAGGGCTGGAGGAGATCGCTCGTTTAAGCAGGGCCGCACTTGAGGTTTTGGCAATCATCGCTTACCAACAGCCCATTACCAGGCCGCAGATTGACGCGGTGCGGGGTGTAAATTCGGATAGCGTTTTGCGCACACTAATTCGGCATGGCTTGACTGAAGAAGTAGGACGTAGTGAAGGACCCGGGCGTCCGTTTCTTTACTCAACAACGACTGATTTCTTGAGCTATTTTGGACTCGCGTCACTACAGGAGCTCCCGCCGCTGCAAGTCGAGGCAGAAGAACACACCTCGTCAGAAACACCATCGGAAGATCATGTGGATCCTCCCTCTGTGAATGACTGAACGCTTACAGAAAGTGCTTGCCAGGAGGGGATTGGGGTCTCGAAGGCATTGCGAGGATCTTATTCACGCAGGTCGGGTCACCGTGAATGGCATGGTAGCCATGCTCGGTGATAAGGTCGATCCCCATGCCGTCGATATTAGAATTGATGGCGAGCTTCTCTATCCCCCTGAGCCACATCGCTATATCAAATTAAACAAGCCTCCGGGGTACCTTTGTTCCACGCAATCGCAAGGCGGTCATCCAACGATCTTCAATCTGGTGCCAATCCCAGAGCGGATTCACCCAGTAGGTCGCCTCGATCTTGAATCTGAGGGACTGATCTTACTCACAAATAATGGCGAGCTTACTCAGCGCCTCACACATCCAAGCTATCAACATGAAAAAGAGTATCGGGTGCTTTTCGAAGAATCACCATCGCACACACAATTGTCTCACTGGCAGGGTGGGGTCCTGCTCCCAGACGGTTATTTGACAAAACGATCTCACATTTCAGTGCAATCGCAGGAGCAGGGTCAAACCTGGTGTAATGTCATTCTTCGCGAAGGGCGTAAGCGTCAAATTAGGACCATGGCGTCTGTGCTAGGATTAACAGTGCTGCGGTTGATCCGTATTCGCATCGCTACGCTTGCATTGGGGTCTTTGGCCCCCGGGAACTGGCAGGATTGTTCCATCGCTGAACGCGATGCGTTACTGGCTCTCCTTGAGGTGAATTAAGCAGCGAATATATTTATCCACGACGTTCTGTTCTGGTAGCAATCATGCATCAGTGTCACAATGCAGGATTAAAATATGAAAAGAAGGATCGATAATGGAATTACAGGACCAGGCAAAGCAAACTTGGCTGAATAGAAATATAGCCATCAACCCCGAAGTTGTCGTCTATATTGGCTTGCTCGTTATCGCCCTCCTTACACGCTTTGTAGATTTGGAATCGCGTGTCATGAGCCATGACGAGAGCCTGCACACTCAATTTTCCTGGTATTTATCCGAGGGCCGAGGGTTTTCCCATGACCCCTTAATGCACGGGCCCCTCCAGATGCACCTGGTGGCGTTTTCTTATTTTCTGTTTGGCGATTCAGATGCTTCTGCTCGCTATCCAGTGGCATTTGCGAGTGTGTTAGCCGTTGCGATGGTCTACCTCTTTCGAAAGTGGCTTGGCAAGTGGGGTGGCTTAGCGGCAACAGCGCTGATGACGATATCTCCCTATATGCTGTACTACGGTCGCTATGTGCGCAATGAAGCTCTCGTGGTGCCCCTTGCTTTGCTCATGTTCTATGCGGTATTTCAGTATTACGAAACTCGAAAGCCACAATGGCTCTATGCTCTGGTGGCGTCGCTGGCCTTACATGCGACAGCTAAAGAGACATCCTTTATCTATACCGCGCAATTATTGATCTTTCTTGGGGCTTTCTTTGGTTTGAGATTGCTCAGGCAACCCTGGCAAAGCAATCAACACAAGTACGCCTTCCTTTTCGGATTCGCGGCTTCTGCCCTGGGGGTTTTTCTCGCATTAGGCGCGTTATTTCAAGGCTGGGCAGCATCGGGAGCATTGGAAACCAGTCAATCTGCAATTGAATCGACGGAAGCCTTGGCCGCAGGGTTGAGTGTCTCCCCATTGGTTTCCTTTGGCGCTATATTGGCCATCGGTGGCTTCTTGCTGATGGGCTTTGGCCTACTCGCAGCATACGGTCCTAGACTGCGCGAGGAATTTCCTGATCTCGATCTACTCGTCGTTACGGCTACCTTTACGCTTCCACAGCTTGCGTCACTGCTATCTGATACGTTTGGGTGGCCGACCCTGGAATACCGGACGTTATTTCCGCTAAGTCGGACGACCCTGATAGTCGTGGCACTGCTCATGATCAGTGCGGCTGTGGGGATCGTATGGAACTGGCGAAAATGGCTCATTTCGGCTGCTGTATTCTTTTCGATCTTTTTCATTTTCTTCACGACACTTTTTACGAATGAAAATGGTCTCGTTTCTGGGCTGGTTGGATCGCTTGGTTATTGGATCGAGCAGCACGGGGTTCAACGTGGAGGGCAGCCGCTCTATTATTACCTGTTTGTCCAAGTTCCGATTTACGAGTACTTACCTGCAATCGGATCGATCATGGCAGTCATCTATTGGTTTCGAGGTTCGACAGTTGAATCTGCGCTACCTGGTTCAGAAGCTGATCCCGGACAACGCTTCCCGGTCATTGGATTCCTGGCCTACTGGTCTTTCACTTCCTTCGCTGCATATTCATTCGCAGGGGAGAAAATGCCCTGGCTCACGGTTCACATTGCCTTGCCGCTCATTCTTTTGGGGGGTTGGGGAATCGGCGAATATTTCAAAAGGGTTGAATGGGGACAGTATCGAGACGCAAAGGGATGGGTCAAGGTAGCGCTAACGCTCACTTTTCTACTCTCGGTGGTGCGCGCCCTGGGCATGATTCTTGGCGCTGCTCCACCTTTTCAAGGCAATGAGCTTCCGCAATTACGAGCGACCACGCTTTTCTTTACCTTGCTTGTTTTTATCGCCGCCAGTGGATATGGTCTCTTCCGTCTTCAGGAAAGCTGGCGTTGGGGGCGCTTCTTACGATTGAGCGGTGCCATCATGCTTAGCCTCGCCCTGATCCTAACCTTTAGAGCTGGTGTGAGGGCGGCACTGGTTCATTACGATCTGGCGACAGAATACCTGGTTTATGCACATGCCGGCCCGGGTGTCAAGACGGCAATGAAACAGATTGAAGATTTATCCATTCGCACGACAGACGGAAAAGCCCTGCGCGTAGCCTATGATGATGACGTGTCCTGGCCTTTGAATTGGTATTTGCGGGATTACACACAGCAATACTTCTTTGGTGCAAACCCGACACGTGATCTACTCGATTATCCTGTGATCCTGGTTGGAGATAACAACTGGACAGCCGTTGAGCCCCTGCTGGCCGACAACTTCAACAGCTATGAATACATTCGTATGTGGTGGCCGAATCAAGATTACTGGAATTTGAAACGCTCGGCGATCGAAGCAGAACGGAATTTTGAAGCGCCCCCGACAGGGATAGAACCAGATCCGATGGGCTTCGGTGAATATATTTCCCGAGCCTGGGGGCATATCAAGCCATTCTTCACCGACAAGATGCTGCGTGTAGCCATTTGGGATATCTGGATCGACCGGGATTTCACGCGTTATGCGGAGTGGAGCGGGAGGGATATGAGTTTGCCGCGTTGGTCACCCTCGGACCGCATGCGCTTGTACATACGTAAAGATATTGCTGCGATGGTCTGGGATTATGGTGTTACTTCAGCCTCGATCAATCCTCCTGTAATTGAGGATCCCTACGAGGGTCTGATCGAAGACCTCTCTGCAGATCTGGTCATTGGGGGTGAAGGGCTCTCTCCTGGAGAATTTTTCCGTCCGCGTGATCTAGCGATCGCGCCCGACGGTTCGATCTATGTAGTTGATACTGCAAACCACCGCGTACAGCATCTATCCGCTTCTGGTGAAGTTCTGGATGTATGGGGTTCCTACGCATCCGTAGCGGAGGGAAATGCTCCTGGTGGAACATTCAACGAACCCTGGGGGATAGCCGTCTCGAATGATGGCACGGTCTACGTTGCTGATACATGGAACCACCGCATCCAATGGTTTTCACCTGAGGGGGAGTACCTGGGAATGCTCGGGAGGGAGGGCTTGGGCGAAGAGCCTGAATCATTCTGGGGGCCACGGGATGTCGTTGTGGATAGCAGCGGAAGGTTTTATGTTTCTGACACTGGAAACAAACGGGTCAAAGTCTTTGATCAAGGGGGGAATTTCCTGAGCCAATTCGGAAGTGCTGGCTATCTACCAGGTTTTCTGGATGAACCTGTAGGTCTGGCGGTTGATAACTTCGACAGGGTTTTTGTCGCTGATACGTGGAACCAGCGAATCCAAGTATTTGATGATCTCATCCCGGATCAGTTCGAACCGGTACTTGCGTGGAGTATGAATGCCTGGTATGGCCAATCACTCGAAAATAAACCCTATCTTGGCTTGAATGAAGAGGGCGTGATATGCACTACCGACCCCGAAGGATTCCGCATCTTATGCTTCGGTCCTACCGGCGAATTTCTCATCGGATGGGGTGGGGCTTTTGGCATCGAAAATAATCAGTTCAACATCTTGAGTGGGATAGACATTGCTGACACAGGCGAGGTTTGGATTGTGGACAGTGGGAATCATCGTGTCATGCGGTTTAATCCTGGTTTGACTCTAGAAAATTAATTTACTAAGAGCGGACTTCAACGGTTCTGGAAAGAACAAGGAGCGTACATGAAGTTACATGAGTACCAATCAAAACAAGTTTTCGCAAACTACGGC
Source organism: Anaerolineales bacterium (assembly GCA_041573795.1). GTDB lineage: Bacteria > Chloroflexota > Anaerolineae > Anaerolineales > E44-bin32 > E44-bin32. Next base: position 98,620 of record JBFFQB010000002.1, on the reverse strand, counting down.
ATTCCGATCTTGCGTGGCCGGGTTGCGATGACAGCCACGGAGGCAAGGACGATCGCAGAAGAATTAGGTGGCCGCGTGGTGATTAAATCCCAGGTGCTTGTTGGTGGACGGGGAAAAGCCGGTGGGATTCGATTGGTCTATACACCCGAGGAGGCCGAGGAGGTCGCAGCGCAATTGTTGGGGATGGAGATCAAAGGCTTACCTGTTCGCCGGGTTCTGGTGGACGAAGCGGTTGATATCGCCACCGAAATCTACCTCGGAGTCACCAATGATAGAACTGAAAAATGCCCGGTCATGATCGCATCGGGCGAGGGTGGCGTAGAGATCGAAGAAGTTGCGAAAACGCACCCTGAGAAGATACAGCGGATTTGGGTTGATCCTCTCTTGGGATTAAAGGATTACCAGGGACGCTATCTTGCAGCGGCGGCAGAAATCCCCAGGGAACATTGGCGTACTTTTATGAAGATCGCCAAAGGTCTCTACCAGGCATACGCCGCTACGGACGCTACACTTGCAGAAATCAACCCCCTTGTGATCACAGCCGAGAATCAAATGATCGCCCTCGATGGGAAGATGGTCTTGGATGATAATGGGCTCTTTCGACATCCTGAATTAGCCGAGATGCGCGATTTAGACGAAGAAGCTGTTGAGGAGCGTGAAGCGCGTAAGTATGGGCTCTCCTATGTGAAATTGGACGGCAATATTGGATGTATGGTCAACGGTGCGGGCCTGGCGATGGCCACCATGGATGTCATCCAACTGTATGGTGGTCAACCTGCTAATTTTCTTGATATTGGCGGAGGTGCAAGTTCAGAGAAAGTTGCGGCTGCAATCCAGATTATCCTCAAAGACCCCAATGTTGAAGCCATCCTATTTAATATTTTCGGCGGCATCACCCGAGGAGATGAAGTTGCGCGAGGGATATTAAGCGCTTTAGAGCAGGCATCAACAGATATCCCGATGGTCGTCCGGCTTGTTGGAACCAACGCGGAAGAGGGTCGGAGCTTATTGGCTGATGCGGACATGGAAACCGCAGTCTCGCTTGCCGACGCAGCCCAAAAAGCGATTCAAGCAGCAAAGGGGAGGCAATCGTAGATGAGTATCTTGATCGATAAAGACACCCGTCTTCTAGTTCAAGGAATAACAGGCCGTGAAGGACTATTTCACACTGCTCGCATGATAGAGTTCGGAACGCAAGTCGTCGCTGGGGTTACGCCCGAAAAGGGGGGTGAATGGGTCTTAGGTGGAAAAGTTCCAGTATTTGATACGGTTCAAATAGCGGTCGAGGCCACTGGTGCGAACACCAGTGTTAGCTTTGTCCCGGCCCGATTTGCAGCGGATGCGATCCTCGAAGCTGCCGACGCTGGTATCGGCTTGATTGTATGCATCACGGAGGGGATCCCTGTCCAAGATATGATGCAAGTTCGACGTTTCCTTGATCAACATGACGCTCGATTGGTTGGACCAAATTGCCCCGGGCTCCTCAGTCCAGGTCAATCCAAGGTTGGAATTATTCCTGGGCATATTGCCATTCCCGGTAGTGTCGGTGTTGTCTCTCGCTCTGGGACACTAACCTATGAGGTCCTGAACGCCTTAAAAATGAATGATATGGGGGTATCAACCTGTATTGGAATCGGTGGAGATCCGATCAATGGTACCTCCTTCGTCGATAGCCTCGCTCTCTTTGAAGACGACCCGTATACCGAAAAGATCATTCTCATAGGAGAGATCGGTGGCTCAGATGAAGAACACGCGGCGGCTTACATTAGCGAGCACATGACGAAACGCGTTGCCGCTTTCATCGCGGGACGAACGGCGCCCCCGGGGAAGCGTATGGGTCATGCCGGTGCGATCGTGGAGGGCGGAGAAGGAACTGCGGAAGAGAAGATCAAAGCATTGGAGAAGGCGGGGGTCGCCACGGCTGACCGGCCTGAATTGCTCCCAGAGATCTTGGCATAAGTGCATAATCGTTCGGCCTCTATTTTTATGGTGTCGACGAAACTTGCACAGGGATAAACGCTTTTTCGCCGACGATAAAGTTAAGCTCGTTCGCACATCGGCATCCGCAGCAGTGAAGTCAACACAAGAGTGAAAAAGATTGACCACTAAACGAGATCGGCTTGCAGCAGCTATTCAGGGTGATCTGATCGATCGTGCGCCAGTTGCTCTGTGGCGGCATTTCCCCGTTGATGATCAAGATCCAGCAAGCCTGGCAGATGCAATCGCCAGCTACCAGGAGCGATTTGACTTCGATTTTGTCAAGGTTACGCCAGCCTCCTCCTATTGCATCAAAGATTGGGGCGTTGCGGATGAATGGCAGGGCTCAAGCGAGGGCACCCGAGGGTATACGCGGCGAGTGATCGAAGACCCTGATGGCTGGGAGCAGCTCCCGGTGTTAGACCCTCAAGCGGGATACCTGGCGGGCCAACTGCAGTGCCTTCGCTATCTGCGTGAACGTCTTGGTCCTGATGTCCCCATGATCCAAACCATCTTCAATCCCTTATCCCAGGCCAAGAACCTTGCTGGAGAACAGCGCCTGTTCGAGCACCTCCACAGCCATCCCAAGCAAGTTGAGCTTGGATTGAAAACAATTCTTGAATCTACGCTCGCCTTTCTGGGCGCGCTTCAATCCATCGAGATCGATGGCATCTTTTTCGCAGTTCAGCATGCTTCGTATCAATACTTCGATCCAGCAGGTTATCTGCGCTTTGGAGAGTCCTTTGATTTGCCCTTGCTGGCTGCCGCGCAACAGTGGTGGCTCAATGTGCTGCACCTGCATGGGAGTGCAATCATGTTTGAGATCACGCAGCGTTATCCGGTCGGCGTCGTAAATTGGCACGACTTGGAGACCGCCCCCAATCTAACGGAAGGGGCTAAGCAGTTCGGGGGTACGGTTTGTGGGGGTGTACGCCGCCAGACCATAACCTATGGCATGCCAGCGACGATACGTGAGGAGTGTGAAGAGGCGCTGACTTCCACTGGAGCCCGGGGGATGATCTTGAGCACGGGATGTGTTGTACACATCATTGCGCCAGAGGGGAATCTGCGGGTTGTACGTGATGCCGTAGATTTCGCATAGACATAGATATGTTGAATTAGAGCCTGCATATTACCGGGATAGGATAGAAATGGCAGGGATTCGAGTCATCGCGGGTACGGCGAAGGGGCGAAAATTGAAAATGGTGCCGGGGGCAAACACGCGTCCGATCGGTGACCGCGTAAAGGAAGCGTTGTTCAATATTCTTGGACCGGATCTCGCGGGTGCAAGATTTCTCGACATGTTTGCCGGTACAGGAAGCGTAGGTATCGAAGCGCTCAGCCGTGGAGCTGAGTACAGTGTCTTTATCGATATCGATCATAAATCCTGTCAGATCATCCGAGAGAATGTATTGACTTGTGGGTTTTCAGAATCAGCCAATGTGCTCCAACGGGATGCATTGGTGTATCTGGAAAGCCCAGTCCAAAAACCTTTTGATATTGTGTTTATTGCCCCACCGCAGTACAAGGGTCTTTGGAAAGAGGCAATACAACAGCTTGACAAACATAGTGATTGGTTAAATCCTGATGGTATCGTGATTGTGCAACTAGACCCAAGTGAGTACCTGATCGTAGAGATGGATAACCTCTCGCTATACGACGAACGAAAATACGGCAACACCAAATTACTTTTTTACGAGAAACCAGGTGAGTGAATGCAGTTGCCGGTCAATCAGGCAGGCGGCTGCGATATTTCTCCCCCTTTTTTTATCGCTTATGCGAACACACTAATTACCACTGCGAGGGGCCAAGAAAACGTTCTATTTCTAGGACCGAGCGGAAAAATCTGTACATGACGTATAGCTCAAGCGCGAAGGGGAGGAAGCCTATCATCCCCAAGATCGGCATTTGTCCATAGTGCAGGTCGAAGATCCGGAGTGGTCCCGGAACAGTATAGATCCAATGGCCCCCTGCGAGGCGATACGCCTGGTAATTCCACGCTTCCCATAACAATCCACAGACAAATCCACCGCACAGCAGCGCCAAGGTTAGATCAAATTTCCCGCGTCTCCAATGGTCTTTAAGCGAAACAACACCCAGTTTCCGATTGACAGGGTCGACGAGGAAGATAAAACCAATCCAAACTGCTCCAAACAGAAAGCGGGCAATTGGGACTGGTAGGCTCAGAGGAATGAGCACCAGCGCGACACCTACGATGATCCAGGTCCAGTCAGGCAGGTGGGCAAAACGCTTGAAAAGAGTCGGCGATATCACCGTTGGCAAAAAGCTCAGGATAAATTCGGATGTCACAAAGACACCGGGGAGGATGGTGGCAAACGACCAGGCATAGGCTAGATTCCGAACCCAGGGATTCTCTGGGACGCCACGGTAGAGCCAGTTTTGCAAATGAAAATTGTAGACCTCGAAAACCAGCCAGATCCCAATCGATAGCAAAATAAGCAGAGGAAATTCAAGCTTGCGATTGGTAAGCCAGGACATCCCCCATTTTTTATAGAGCAAGCCATCCACAAAAAGGATGTATCCACTCCACATAATCGGCGTTAACCATATGGCTATCCAGTCCACCTCAAAGACAAGCCCAAGCTGCGCGGCGAGCATGAGGAGCAGGCCCATCCAGGTATAACCCGGGATGCTTGTGGGATTCTTTTGAGCGATCATGTGTTTCATGGCAAGAAATGCAGTGAGGGATGTCCTTCTGCATCAAAGGTGGTCAAACCACAGAAAAGCTTTCCATCATGGTAGGCCTCAAGCGCCCGTGGGATTAGGATGGGTAAATCTGTAACAAGTGGGAATTCAGCGATATTTTCAAGGGGGATCCATTGCAGTTCGCCCTCATCGCTAATAGTAACCCCGCGGGCATCTGCTGTGCCAACGAAAACGTGCATCCCGATTCCCGGCGAAGATCCGGTATCAACGATGATGATTCCACAAAAACGCAGATCGCGGGGTGATATTCCCGTTTCTTCCTGGATCTCCCGGATTGCGGCTGCATGGGGATTCTCCCCAGCCTCAATATGGCCTCCGACACCATTAAGTAACCCGGCCCAGGCACCGCGATCGGCGCCGATACGAATGAGCAGGAGCTCATCGCCATCTAGCAGAAAGCTGAGTGTACGTGGAATGACCTGATAGCGGTGCGTTTGAACCCGCTGCCCAGGAAGTGTCATAGGCTTATCGGTTGTGCTCAGTCGGCAAGATCGCTAACGTCTTCTTCAACAGCCGATTCTGACAGGTATCGATGGATATCGGGAAGAAGTCCCACTGGCTCCATGGTGGCTTTTACGAGGTTGCATGTGTTTAAGATGTTCAAGCGCTCGAACAAGTCGCCAAACTGATTTTCCCAGGCCTGTTCTATCGAGCGAATCACTGGCTCGGATAACCCCCATAGAGCAGGCTTGAAGGGACCCAGGGCCCGTTTGCGTGTCTTGTAATAGAACTGCTCTTCGGTCTGGCCTTCCTTCCTTTCATCGCTATGGTTTTGATCAAGATAGGCATAGATCTCACCTTTTAGATCATCTGGCAGATGATCAAAGAGAATATTTTGGAAGCCAGTAGCCAAATGGACTTCGAGTGCATTCGACTCTGCAAATTTTGGGAACGCTGCTTCCGGTAGGGTAGAGGCGCCATGCTGTACAGCACCGCCCATGCCAAACTCTTTGGCGACTTTTGAAAGTCTTGCGAGTGTATCAAAATCAACTTTGGCTTCCGCGATTGATCCGTCTGGCAGAACCACACCACCATGAGACGTTCCGGTTTGAATGCTAATTTTTGAAAGTCCGGCAGATTGTGGGTTGATCGAAGAGAGTATCGTCTGAAAACCTTCCATATAGGCACGTAGTTCAGGCTCGGTGCTGTTTTGACCTCCCACTTCACCAATCTCTCCACCCAGGGAGATTGTTATCCCCTCGGGCTCCATGGCTCGGATGAAGGCAGAAAGTTCCGCAGATAATGTATAGTTGGTTTTTTGTTGATCTGGGAGTGTTTCCTGGCTCAGATCAACGAGTGTGGAGGTATCAATGTCGATGTTGAAAAAACCCGCCGCAACGGATTCTTCGATAAGCTCTTTGATCGTATTAATTTCACTCTCTGGATCCTTTGAATAGCGGCTGGCGCTAACTTGAAAATGATCTCCCTGGATGAATACGGGGCCTTTGTAATTCTCTGCGATCGCGGCGCCAAGGATAGCGCTGGCGTACTCAGCCGGACGCTGGTCGGTGTAGCCCATCTCGGATCGGGCGATCTCGAAGATCAAGGCGCATACATCTTCTTTCACCGCAACCCGGAATACCGCTCTGGCAGCATGAAAGGGTAGTGCCCGGAGGTTCATCGCTGGTACAGTGAAGTCGTCAGGTGTCTTTCCTCCCCCGCGTGCCAGGTAGAATTCGTGTATCGAGCTTGGAATTGCGCCGAGCTCGATTGCTAAGGCTCTAATAAACCACTGCGCAACTGATTTTTCGCGTTGTTCCCCGAATACTGCCGTGCGTACTATCGGCTCGATATTGGCTCGCACAGTTTCAGGGTCACGAACAGTGACCGTAGGCCCTTCCTTAAGTCGGACAGCATCCTCAAGCGGTTTCGCAATGGCAAGGAGTTCATCGATAATAGCCATTAAGTAAGGCTCCCTTCAGTATTAACCTTGACGATCTCCACGATTATACTAGTTTCATAATCTGGTCCTAGGGACATTTGTCAGCATGGGGTCAGAAGAACGGTTGCCTTGGGCACTCTAGGTTCATATAATGAAGCAAACAAATCTCGGATAGCCAATCGATAGGGAGACGAACATGAGCGATGATCCACTAGGGAAGATCACCGAAGGGAAAGACATCCTGGGAAAGATTCGAAACTTCCTGGCGGAATATGTAGGGTACTTTGATCGCGAGAATCGTCGCGAAGGCGATAAGTTGTTGCGCGAGACGATCGTGAAACGCTATGATGAGCAGTGGGCGCGCATCTCAGAGACCCAGAAACAATTTATCCAGGCTGGCAAGCTCGAAAATGTAGATGAGCTCGAAAGTGCTGCCCTCAAGCTGCGGGCGTTCATCGACAGGGTGAAAGGTGCCGCTTATGGATATGCCCCGTTCTTCGATGCGGTGAGAATCCATAGCGAAGAACTGGAACGCCTATATGTATTTGATTCAGCCTTGCTTGAAGGGGTTGAAAATGTGGCGCGTGCCATAGATAATGTTGAGGCATCTATTGAAACCGAAGGACTTCCCGCAGCCATTCGCCATCTGATTTCTGTAAGTCAAGAGGTGGTAGATAGCTACAACCGTAGGGAGGAAGTTATCCTCGAGATAAACTCGTAGGATGAAGTAGAGGAGCAGAGGCCATGGCAAGAGTTTTTGATGTTATTGAATATCCAGATGAGATGAAGGATGAAATCGTCCATCGATTCCCAGAGGAAGGGGCGGGCGATTTCCGCATCGGCAGCCAAGTTATTGTTCGCGAAGCACAAAATGCCGTCTTCTTCAGAGACGGGAAGGCGCTTGATAATTTTAGCGCTGGGCGACATACGATCACAACGGCAAATATCCCCTTGCTGATTGATTTAATCGGAAAGGCGTTCAGCGATCGTTCGCCATTTACCGCAGAGGTTTTTTTCGTCTCAATGCGTGAGTTCGTTGACCAAAAATGGGGAACCCCTCAACCAATCCTGGTACGCAACCCAGGTATGGGACTGGGTGTAGCGTTGTTGCAGGGCTTTGGAACCTATAGTTTCCAAATCTCGGATCCGCAGCAGTTCGTAACGCAGATCGTCGGTGTGACGGGTGCTTATACCACCAAAGATATCGAAGCACGCTTACGGTCCATGCTGCTTTCCAAACTTCAGGATTTACTTGGTGAAACAACCAGCGTTACAAGTGTTCCTGAACTGATCGGGTTGGTTGAAGAACTGGGCGCCGGGGTGCGAGCAAAGGCTTTGGATGACTTCAAAGCAATCGGTATGACCTTAAAGACGTTCTATATTGAAAGCCTTAAACCTTCCGATAAATCAGCAGAAGAACTGCGTGCGATGGGTATGCTCGATATGGATACATACACCCAGTTGCAGGCAGCAGATGCCATGCGTGATGCCGCCCAGAACCCATCAGGTGGGGCTGGGCTCACCGCTGGTATCGGAGCGGGAATGGGCATCGGTGATGCCATCGCGGACTCCATCAGAAAGCGCGGCGCATCTGCAGGAGGCGGCGATGCCGTAGATGTCCCTGATGTCATGACGCCCTCGGAAGCGGCATCCTACCTGAAGGTTGCCGAAGAAGATGTCGTTGCGGCGATCGAAGGTGGGCAGATCAAGGCAAAAAAGATTGGAAAAGCGTATAGGATTTCCAGAGAAGCATTGGATGAATTCCTAAGCGGCTAATGCAACGACGGATCACGATAAATGAAAAGGGCCTCATCGGAAGATCAGGCCCTTTTCGATTCCAGATCCTGCTTAAATCAGATTCAAATATTCCGCCAACTGCTTGATATCTTCAACGGTAAGCGGTTTCGATCCTGATGCTTTTCGGAGTTCGTCTTTAAGCTTTTTTCGGTGAACTGCGAGCAGGGTAGATTTCTCAGCGCGCACAAAAGTATCATTAGCCAGAAAAAGGGCTAAAGGACGAACTTCGATCTCTGCGAGTTGAGAGATGTTCTTGCGCAGGTAGCGCTGCATCTTCCCGGCCTCGCGTTGGGTTTCCTTCTCCAGATTGCGAAGGTTCCGCTTGCGAGGCTCGCCCAATGAGAGTCGACCCCGGGCCGGTTGGTGTTGCCAATTCTGATCTTCATACGAGATCGTCCCTTTCTCCATCCTTGGGACGATAGCATAAGCTCCTTGCGGTGTAAAAAGGGCATGGTTAGTGCCTAATAAGTAATGAAAAATCGCGTGTTGATCATCCAAGCCCTTCAGCGAGAAATCGATTACTTCATCGACGCGTGGGGAGCGGCCGAAGCGGTTATGGATCGCGGTACCGAGTTGGGATACGACGCCTCCAATCAGGATCAGGGCGAAGGCGATGATAATCAGTGCTGGTTGCGTAAACGTGATGATCACCGCAGCGATCGATAATCCCAAGCCACCAAACATCATCCAGCGGCTGAAAAGTCGGTTTCGGCGGACCAATGGGTTGTTTGTGTATTGCTGCATTATTACTCCAAACGCCTCAGGACCAAGCAGGCGTTCTGTCCTCCCAATCCAAAGGAGTTTGATAGAGCTACATTAATCTCGCTTTCACGAGCATGATTGGGGACGTAGTCTAAGTCCAGTTCAGGGTCTGGATTCTGATAATTGATCGTGGGGTGGATCTTCTGGTGCGTGAGGCTCAACGCACATGCGATCGCTTCGATGGCCCCTGAGGCACCCATGGCATGTCCCAACATCGATTTCGTCGAGGAGATCGGAATGCTTTTCGCATAGCCACCAAACAAATCTTTAATTGCCTTTGTTTCTGTCGCATCGTTCGCCGGGGTGGAGGTTCCGTGCGCATTAATGTAACTGACCTGCGCAGGTTCGATGCCCGAATCGTTCAGGGCTCGCTGCATCGTGCGTCTAGCGCCATTCCCTTCCGGGTCTGGAGCAGCCATGTGGAACGCATCCCCCGAAGAACCAAACCCTGCAACTTCAGCATACACGCGCGCCCCCCTTGCTTGCGCATGTTCAAGACTTTCCAGGATCAAACAAGCTGCGCCTTCCGAGAATACAAATCCCTCCCGCAGAGCATCGAAGGGACGTGAAGCTTGCTCAGGCGCGTCATTGTAGTTGACGGGAAGTGCGCGCATCGCAGAGAATCCCGCCATGACGAAATCTTGAATAATGGCTTCTGTGCCACCGGAAATGATCACATCGGCCCATCCATTACGAATTGCCTGAGCAGCCTCACCAATTGTTTGGGTTCCGGTTGCACAGGCTGTGGTAATTGTGCAGTTGGGGCCCAGGGCTTTGAAATGGTGCGTGATATGGAAGGCGGCCATATTGGGCAGGGTCGAGGGGAGGGTAAATGGATTTACCTTGCCGAGACCCTTAGAGTTGAGCACTTTGATGCCCTCCACGCCTCGTTCCATGCCGCCAATTGCTGTGCCGAAATAAACGCCAACTCGCTCAGGATCGTTTAAGGAGGGCGCAACATCCGCATCCTCTACAGCCTGCAATGCGGTCGCTAACGCCATTTGTGAATTACGTGCCATTCGCCTCGCTTCTTTTGCAGGCATATAGGTTGTTGGATCAAATTCAGGAATCTCACCAGCAATCTTGCAGGGGAAACCATCCGGATCGAATGACGTGATCCTCCTGATACCCGATTTTCCGGCAAGGAGATCCTGCCAAAAACTATCGATAGTCTGCCCCAGACAGGTTATGACACCCAAACCGGTGATGACGACACGCTTGCGCTGGTTAGTGCTTTTATCCAAAATCTTTACTCCGGATTCAATTTTTCTTTTAGCGCAGTTCGAGTGGCGCTCAACACATTCCCCTTAACGGCTTGGCGTGCGACGCGGATCGCGCTAACCAATGCCTTGGCATTGGAACGACCATGCCCAATAAAGACCAGCCCATTGACACCGAGCAATGGCCCGGCGCCGTACTCGGAAGGATCGAGCAGTTCACGCACCCTTTGGAAGGCAGGTTTAGCCAACAAGGCTCCCATAGATGTGATTGGTGTGGAACGTATCTCAGAACGGATAATGTCAAATAGGAATCTGGGAATTGCCTCACTTGTCTTGATGAAAATATTCCCACTAAAACCATCCGTCACGACAACATCGGTACCCCCAGAAAACACTTCCTTGGGTTCAACATTCCCGATGAAATTCAGTCCGCTCTCCATGAGTTTGGGGTAGGTTTCTTTGACGAGGGCATTCCCTTTCCCCGGCTCTTCTCCATTTGAAAGCAATCCTACGCGCGGGTTGTGTATATCGAAGACAAGTTCTGCGTACGTTGAACCGAGGATGGCGAATTGAACCAGAAACTCGGAGCGACATTCAGTATTGGCGCCAATATCAAGGATAATTGCGTGTCCGTTTTCTACAGGCACGCCAATAGCCAACGCTGGTCGTTTCACCCCACGAATTCGACCCAGGCGAAAGAGGGCCGTAGCCATTGCCCCGCCCGTATTACCGGCGGTCACGAAGGCATCTGCTTTGCCTTCTTTGATCAAATCCATCCCGACAGCCATCGAGTTCTCTGCTTTTCCCCGGGCGGCTTCGGCGGGTTTGTCCGTCATTTCAAGCACTTCTGGCGCGTGGGCAATCTCAACTTGATTCAGTGCCCCCCCATACTCTTGCACCTTTTGGGACAATTCTTCTTCAGGCCCAGTCAGAATGACTGGCTCGCCCCATTGCTGGAATGCTTGAATGGCAGCCTGAACTTCAGGCAGCGGATGATCATCACTCCCCATGGCATCTAAGACAATGCGCATATGAATCCCTCGTTAACCGCTGATCTATTTAGCGTCTCAAACTCATTCTTGTGAATGCTGTCAAATCCATCATGAAATCAGAAAACCTTTGGTCTACGCCACATTTGGTTGACAACTGTTATGTCTGGGCTATAATACCGCGGCTTTACAGTTCTGCGCTGGTGCTGGAACTGGCAGACAGGCATGGTTGAGGGCCATGTGCCCTATGGGCGTGCGGGTTCAACTCCCGCCCAGCGCACAGAAGTGGGTCGCACATTACATGCGACCCAATCTTTTTAACCGAGATTGTTCGATTCCAACAGGCGGCACGCCGTGACCGCTAATGTTGCAGGATCTGGGAAAGAAAGAGTTTTGTTCGTTCTTCCCTGGGATTGTTAAACAGATCGTGGGGTGTCGTATCCTCAACGATCAAGCCCTCATCCATGAAGATGATCTCATCTGCTGCCGCGCGCGTGAAGCCCATCTCATGCGAAACAACGAGCATGGTCATCCCCTCTTTGGCGAGATCCAGCATCACATCCAGAACCTCTTTAATCATCTCGGGATCGAGCGCACTGGTGGGTTCATCAAAGAGCATGATCTTCGGGTCCATCGCCAGGGCCCGGGCTATGGCCACGCGTTGCTGCTGTCCACCGGACAATTGGCCGGGGTAGGAATCGGCTTTTTCAGGGATACCCACCCGTTCCAGTTGTTTCATGGCGTTTTCGATCGCTTTTTCCTTAGATCGTTTTCGGACGACCTCTTGTGCCAGTGTCACATTTTCAAGAGCGGAGAGGTGGGGGAACAGGTTAAACAATTGGAAAACCATACCGATCTCAGCTCTCACCTCATTCAGGTGTGCCTGATTTGTTGTGAGTTGCTCCCCATCGATCCAAACTTCCCCACTCGTGGGTGTCTCAAGATGGTTGACACAGCGCAACAAGGTTGATTTCCCTGATCCGCTGGGGCCGATGATGACCACGACTCGACCGCGCTCCACTGTCAAGCTGACCCCATTCAGAGCTTGAACTGCGCCGAAGTGCTTATGAAGATCCTTGACCCGGATCATGGGTTGATTAGCTTTCATGTGCCCGCAACCGCCTTTCAACTGCTTGCACGAGGAGTGAGAGTGCGACGGTTAGCGTTAGATACATCACCGCAAGTGTCATGTATGATTCGCGGAAGCGAAAAGTGCTCCCGGCATATAACCGCGCGACTTGCGTAATGTCGCGAACGGCCAGGACAGAAACCAGGGAAGAATCTTTCACCATCGCCACGAAATCATTTCCCAAGGCGGGCAAGACATTGCGGATGGCCTGGGGAAGGATGACGTAGCGCATAGCCTGTCCAGAGCTCATTCCAACCGAGCGAGCAGCCTCCATCTGGCCACGCCCGATCGATTGGATGCCTGCACGGAAAATTTCCGCAAGAAAGGCGCCGTACGTCACTGACAAGGCGACGATGGCACGCGCATGCATGGGAATGGATTGATTGCTAAATGATGTTAAAACCAGGTAGGGAGCCCTGATACCCTGTTCTCCAAACCAGACGCCCAGGCTATTAAGTCCGTCTACGACAGTGGGTACGCCCACAAGAGCAATGAAAAAAATGAGAACGAGCATGGGAATCCCGCGAATCAGTTCAACATAGAGACGCCCAAGATTATTCAGGAAGATATTTCTGGAAATCCGACTCAATCCCGTCAGGAGCCCTAAGATCAAGGCAATCAGGTAGGAAAGAACAGCCGTGATCCCTGTAATACTCAGTCCAGCCTTAATAAAGTTAAAGGCGTCAATGTAGTTCTCGCGTGAAAGGATCGTGTATGCTGCCACAGCTGCGATGAGGATAAGTGCAACAAACCACCAGGGAAAGTCGCGCCAGCTCCGTGTTTCGCCTTCTGATCCGAATTGAATTACAGCCGGCGGTTGAAATGCTATGTCTTGAGTATCAATCAGAGGCTCTGTTTGTCTTTCGGGCACGTATATCTCCTCTGCGTGAAGTGAGTCCGGTGTGCAGGGAACTCCCTGCACACCGGTTAATCTCATCTTCTATCCTACGTAACTTTCAAGAGTCTCAAGCTTGAATTAAAAGCCGAGGTCCTCGTAGGTAATCGTGAATTCCGGTCCGAAGTACTTCTGATTGACATCTTCAAACCAGCCTTCCTCGATCATTTCGAGCAGAACCGTGTCGACCTGTGCCTTGAGCTCGGATCCGTTTGGATAGATGAAGCCCAGGAAGTCACTGGAAAGTGAATCACCAACAAGTTTGAAACTTTCGGCATTCTCGCCAACATAACCCTGTCCAGCAACATCATCGATGATGACAGCATCCAGATCACCAGATTCGACTGCCTGAATGGCGAACGGGAAGGTCTCGAAACCCTGAATACGCTCTTCAGGGAGGAACTTTGTAGCGACCTCGTAGTTGGTCGTTCCAGTCTGCGTACCAAGCTTGAGACTCTCGTCATTGACGATGTCTTCGATGCTGGAGATGCGATCTTCATCCACTCGAACGAGGAGCTTCTGTTCTAGAGCGATATATCCGACAGAGAAATCGACGATCTCGTCGCGTTCCTCAGTGATCGTGATGCCATCCGCAGCGGCGTCAAATTGACCGTCTGCAACGGCCTGGATCATGCCATCCCAGGATGTCTCTATGTACTCTGGCGTACAGCCAAGTCGTCGACAGATCTCATCCCAGACCTCGTAGTCCCAACCTGTTGGCTCGCCGGTCTCTGGATCGAGGTAGTTGAAGGGAAGGTAAGCATTCTCTACCGCAATCCTGACGACGAATTCTTCAGCTGCTGGGGCACATGCTCCAAGAGCAAGCACGGCAATGATGACGAGTGTTAAAAGGATAACTTTCTTCATTGTCTTCTTCCTCCTTAGGAAAGAAAATCAAAAGATTGAATCGACCAGATTAGAAAAGATCCTACGTTATTCTTTCCACCTCCTTGATACTCCACCTCGTGAAGTCTTGAAGTTATTATGTTAACCGATGTCCGCCGTAACTCATTCCGATCTCCTAGCATAACGGTACTTCGTGTTGATTGCAAGAGTAGGCATCGAGCTAATCACCAAATTATGAAATTTCCCTTTGAATTAGTCAATTAGCCCTGCAAATCATGGTTCATTCGAGTCAGATGGGTAAGTCGTGATTGTAATGTTCTCCGGGTGAAGTGGCAGAAGCGGGATTGCGAGCGTGGCCAATTCGGGTGGGGAGGGTGAGGTATAGGCATGGATTGGAGATAAGGACGTAAGCTGGGTCAATTCAGGTGTCGATCCAATCTGATTTACCCGAGTCCTCAAGCTTTCTAAGATGCGGGATTGAAGCCGTAAAGAAGCCTGTGGATTCTCGTAGGTCAGTCTCAAACTCCCGATGACTGAAGATCCCTCCAGGAGTTGATCATCAAGGTCCACGCCGCCAAAGTAATCTAGCAATGCAGCGAAGCCATGCTCGTCCAGCGCGACAAACCCATAGAGGGGGGAGGGTGCAAAGGCGTTGAGTTGATTGATAAAGCCAGCGCCATAGTCGGGCGGATTCCAGAGGTCGAAAGATTCTGCAATCGATGGTTGGTCTGTAGCGATAGGCAAGTCCAGGGGTAAACCCAAGACCGTCAATTCCTTATTTGGCGGATGGAAGGTCAGGAGCCAAACCGCCAGAAGCTTACCCTCCGGATCGGCAATGCGATCAACGCCTAGGATCAGGATCGTGATCGTGCCATCATCCACAAATAATGGAAGTTCAGCGGTGTTATCGCCCGGTGTGGGGGAAGGGGTAGGGGAATCCGGAGGCTTGAGGCTGGTAAGCAATTGACCCGGCCGAAGGACCACGCTGAGGACACCAGCGCTGAAGCAGACAAAAATGAGGAAGAGGATGTATGTAGCCGGTGTCTTTGATCGCATATTGTTTCGCATGTTAATAATACGTGCAGACGCCCGGATTTTACTCCGGGCGTCTGCCGGCGGCAACGAAGCCATACCGAGGGAAAGGAGGTTGGCTTACAGTGCTAGCGTCCAGAGCAGCAAGGTACCAAACATGCGGCCCAGGAAATAGGCGGTTAAGCCAGCCAGCACAATCGGCGCGATCCAGACCGCACGGCGCAGCATGTGCTGATTTTGGACAGCGGCGCCGGTCAGATTGGCTGCCAGTCGCCAGAAAAAGATACGTAGCATCATATTGAGATTATCGATTTGTTTATCCATGATCATTTTGATGTGCTTAACTTAAGTATGCGTCCCCGCTCGTCTGCGACGACACGTACAACTCGGCTGATCTTTCGGCCCCCGGGCAGATCGGCCTTCCCTTTGAACGTGAGCAGAAATTGCTCCTCTCCACGTTCCTTCGCTCCCTGACTCCGAATGGTCGGCCTGACGCCATCCATTTCAGGGAATTTCTTCGAGACTTCTTGCTTAACTTTCGTAAGCGCAGCAGTTTTCACGTGCTTAACCCCCTGACCCGGTCGAGACCCTACGTCTTAGGAAAGTCGGTAGATCCAGATCTTGCGACGCTTGCATCACGGGGGCTGCCACCGCCTCGAGCTCGACTTGAGCCTCAGCCGCCACCGCTGATGTCATCGGACGGCCACCAACACCGGTGAAGATCAAGATTGCTTGAGCCCGCCCATTCATCGATTTTTGCGTGGTAGCGCCCAGGATCACGTCCGCATCCGGGGAAAGCGATTGCCGTAAATTCGTCACGGCATCACCGACTTCATAAAGGGTAAGATCCTCACCGCCTGTGAAATGCACCAGGACGCCGCTGGCGGTGTCGATGCTGTCCATTTCGAGGAGGGGGTGGTGTAGGGCTTGATGAACGGCAGCATTGGCTTTGTCCTCACCTTTCCCGAGACCAATGGCCATATAGGCGCCGCCGCCTCGCAGCATGAGCTCACGCACATGGGCAAAGTCGACGTTAATCATGCCGGGGCGGGTGATCAATTCAGCGATACCCTGTACCCCCTGGCGAAGGACGTCATCCGCCAGTCGGAAGGCGATTTCGAGGCTTAAGTCGCGTGGAACAATCTGGAGTAGCTTATCATTCGGCACGGTAATTAACGTATGCGTATGGGGTTGAAGCTGCTTGACCCCCTCAAAAGCGTTTTTAGCTCGTTTGCTCATCTCAAAACTGAATGGCATCGTGACCACAGCTACGACAACCGCCCCGATTTCACGGGCGATCTCCGCAGCGATAGCCGCTGATCCTGTACCGGTTCCGCCGCCCATGCCGGCCGTGATGAATACCATGTCAGCACCGGCAAGCGCGCTGGCGATTTCACGGCTGCTCTCCATTGCTGCGGCAGCCCCGGTCTTTGGATTACCGCCAGCGCCCAATCCTCTGGTGATGCGCGGCCCGAGTTGGAGGCGGACCGGTGCCAGACTGGATGCGAGCGCCTGTCGATCGGTGTTGGCGGCGATGAAATCGACACCAGCGACACCAAGCTCGATCATGCGATTGATCGCATTTGAGCCTCCACCGCCGAGTCCGAGAACTTTAATCTTGGCCTCGCCCAGGGCGCGTGCGGGCTCCTTGGGAGGGTAGGCAAAATCTAGAGGTTCGTAGGTACCCATTTCACTCATCTTCGACTCCTGTTGCCGTGGACTTTGTTGCCCAGGTAGAGGCAGCAAGTAGGAATTCATCCGTGTCCCACTTTTCAAAGCGTTCAGTTTCTGTGCCGTTTGCTCTCAGTTGATCTTCGATCATTGCCGGGAATGTATCGTAATCGCCAACGATGCTCACACGAACAGCTTGCTTGGCTTCTTCAAGCGAAAAACCGACAGTCGCCCGAGTACTCATAATCGGAGGGGCAATGGCATTCCAAACATCAAGGCCGTTCATCCGGTTGCTAAATCCTAAAAGCACATAGTGCTCAATGCCCTTCTTTTGAGCCTGCGCTTCTAAGGGAGCGACTACCGCGTGCTCATCGGACGGGTCGGGCACGACTTTTTCGACGGGGGCGATATACCAAGCAGCAGGATAATCCTGGTGATTTTCGGCTGTGGCAAGGGGGTAAAAGTTGAAATTGAGGATCTCCTCTGGAAGCCCTTCTTGCGCCAGATGACGGGCGACCTCGTTGTTGCCAAGCTGTCGCGCTTCTGTGGTGGCGTAAGCTTCCGATGGACCCGCGCCTCCCCCCACAACCAGTACCGGTAAGGTGCGTCCGAGAATTTTCCGTGCGATTTCTTGGTACCACTCATTAATCTGGAAGCCACGCTGATCCTGGGAGCCCATAGGGGAACGATACGGCCGGGCATCAGGCCAGGCTACCTGTCCACCTTGTCCCCAATCGACTGGTCTGCCATACGTCCACATGTAGATCGAGAGCGTGAGCTTGTCCATAATCGCTGCATCGACACTTTTTTGCATCAGAGCGAGGAGGGACTCCAGAAAGGCAGTATCCCAGTAATCGCCTCCAGGCTCGAGCGGGGGTAAGGTTGGCAGCATGCCCATCTCGAGCTGTGCCTCCAGTATCGGAAGCAGGCCATCCACGTAGCGACTTATCAAAGATTCATGGCTCCAGGTGGATGCGGGCCATGATGCCCGCATATTCGGTCGATCGTAAAAGAGCACGTAATTGACACCGGCATCGGCGTAGGTCTTTAAGGCTGTGTAGACCTGCGCCATACGCAATGATCCAATCGGTTCGCAAATATGAATGATCGGCTGAATGCCACTTGCCTTGAGCGCAGCAAGGAAGTGCTCAGGGATGTTCTTGCTCCCCTTTGCCTGCAGCGTCAACCAGCTAGCGCCGGCACTCTCGAGTATCGGGAGCCAGGTGTTTAAATCTGAATCACTATAGTGATCTGTATCGGGATAATAGTGAAAACCGAGTTGTTGCTGGCTGAGGGACATGGCAATTTTCCTTCTCGCAACTATGGTGCAAGTTGCGTGCCATGCCCCTCTCGTGGCTTAGCGCGAAACAGCCAGCTTCATGACCTTACCCTGGGAATCCAGGGTAAGACGGGCAAAATGCGGATGCCGTCGTTGGCCATCAGCAATATGCTTCGAAAGGGTAATAACCATGGAACCAACCGGTGACTGTTGAATCGACTTCTGATCGAACTGCTGGGAAAGGCAAACATGATCGCCGCCGCGGCATTCTATGTGCTGATTGTGAATGCTGCACACAGCTTCCTGCATTCCCGGCAGGTATTGGGCAACGAGGTGTTCAATCCGTTTCATTGTCACCGGGGAAATCTCATCTTCAGAGATGGACTTACCACCAAGGGCGCAAGCCGTTTTCATATTGGAGGGTCGCTTGACCCGACGAATGACCGACTTTTCCCCTGGATGCGGGTTTGATGGGTTGGGTTGGAAGAGAGGATCTCCATATAGAACAAACGAAATCAAAGTCTTCTGATCTTCCCCGTCGAGATACCCCTGTCGTTGGTGCATTTCGGTTGCCAGTTTGATCTTGGCTCGGCGAAGTGCCTCACCCACAGGCAGGCGCTGATTGAGAAATTGCCAGAAGAGCTGACCCAGAAGATCAGCCGCGATAAGGGGAGGTCGGATTGATCCATAGGAGATCTTGGTTGAACCAATAACAGCCCGGCTCCCGGAGGTTAGAAATTTTAAGCTTAATGCGGTTTCACTCGTTTTACCGATACTATTCGCTCCGTAACAGGCCTCCGTAAACACGACCTTGGGCGCTCGACCGCTGTTAACAACATCGATTGGGCGGAGCGCGATGGGAAATTCCGTTATGGCTTCGTGGTCTTTTGCAGGATCACGTTGCCCATACCATTCAGGCGCGTCCTCCAGTCCATGCAAATTGAAATAGGATAGTCGCACCGGTCGCATCGCCTCGGAAGGCAGCTTTGTTGCTTCAATCGGTGGAGAGGTGATCAGGTTCTTGGGATCCCCAATCGTCTTGAATACGGCGAAGGAAGATTTGCGCCAAATACTGGCGGAATAGCCAAGCGTCTTCACGCTTGGTGCGAGCATGCGGAGAAATCCAAACCCCAGGAGTCGGAACAAGCGTCCAATCGTTGGTCTGGGTGCAGCCTGGATATTGTGGCTTTTGAGAGCATAGTCCAACTGCTGGAGAATAAACTCCGATTCTTCCTCACCGGGGAGACGCCCCACAGGCCATTCCGGGATGAAGTAATTTTCATCCGTAGTGGCATAAGGATTATCCGAGGGGATGACTTCATCGTCATCATCGGTTGGGTTGGGTAACAGGTGAAATGGGATGATGCCGTTTCCACCGACGATCAATAGTGCTCCGATCATCTCGCCCCGTGCGCTTAGGGCCCGATCGAGGTCGGCCAGACGCAGCTTGATTTGCCAGGCGTTGCCTGGATCGACAGGAGACAGCCCGAAGGGTTCGAGTGTCCTGGGATCATCAATATAGATCCGGTATGCTGTCCAACCATAGCGCCGACGAACACTTTCAACCAGGCTCAATATACGTTCATCAATGGATTGGAAGCCAGCTTCTTCGAAGCGCTGTAGCATATGTGAGCGGCTCGACAGAACGATATAAGCTGGGGAGCGACCATCTTCATCCCTGCCCCTTTTCCTTGCGTTTAATCTTTGAGCAAGTTGCCTGAACTCATTCTCGATCTCTACCAAAGTCTCAGGCACCTGGGTTGGGTTGAGATTAATGCCAGCTTCACTTGCATTCGGTCCTTTAAAAGCTTCCCAGGGTTTCGGTGAAGGTAGAGCTTCCAGGTTTATTTTGGCCTGCTGCTTACGCTCGGGTGCTACTTGATCATCTTTCTTTACGATCGTATGAGTGTCACAGTCACACGCTGTGGGTTTGGGCTCGGGCTGGGGGCTTTTCTCCCGAATCGATCCAGCCAGCTGATTATCACCGAGCCTTGTAGCAACATCGGCAGGGATGGGCCTACTCAACTCAGCTTGCAAGTTCAATGGCCATAAATCAGCATAGGCATGATGTTCCCCCCAGAAGCGCTTCGTAATTTGACCACTGGGATCGTTCTTTGCTGCATGATGCAGGAGTTCGATCCCCGCTTGCGACTCACCCTGGTCGACTAACGATTGACCAAGAATCAGCAAGAAAGCGACACATTCAGGCCAACGGTCATAGCCATTTTGCGCCACCGCAAGGGCATCAGCATCTTTCCCAGCTGTGCGCTGAATTGACATCAAGGAATAGGTCGGCAGGATTAACTGAGGATCGGCGGTAAGGGAGATCGAGGCTTTTGCTACCGCCGCGTCATAGTCAGCTGCTCGAACATGCCCCATGGCTTCCTGCAAATGGACCGCCCATGTAGGTGCTTGACCTGGTTCGAGCGGATTCATTTTTAAGATCTGTGCACAAGCATGATAGATCCTGGATTGCTCGATCGCGCCCTTCGATCGTAAGGCGCTCGCCTTGATCTCATAGGCATCGATTTGTTCTGGATCGACCATGATGACTTGATCAACTCGCGCAATCGCATTGTCAATCAAGCCCAATTCCATCTCGGCCCGGGCCAGGTAGGTCTGTATGCTCGCATCCCCAGGCCAGGCTTCAAGCCAGTCCATTGCGGTGAACCGTGCGAAATCTGATCTACCTGCGCTCAGGGATGTGTGAAGGATTTTGATGAAAGTACTGCGGTCAATCATGTCGTCACCACCTGGGTCTCGATGCCACCATGTACAAGTTGCAATGCACGTACCGCAGCGAGTTGGTGTAAGGCTTTAGGGTCGTTAGGTCGAGCTGTGACCACGCGTTCAAACATCTGCGCGGCATGCTCGTAGGATTTCAAGCCCTTTAAAATGATCCCAGCGCTCATGTGGGATTGAATATCGTCAGGATTGAGTGCAACTGCCCGTAGGTAGGCTTCAAGCGCCGCATCCGTCTCTCTGCGGGCTTCATAGACGTTCCCAAGTTCTGCAGGTAGTGAGCCGTTGTCGGGCTCGTCATTCTCAAGCTCGCGCAAGACTTTTAAGGCCTGATCCAGCTGACCAGCCTTACGATACATTCGTCCTTGGATCAGGCGGTATGGGCCAGAACGAGGTGAATCTGCGATGGCGTGATTGATTGCGTTGAGTGCCTCGTCCATTTGTGAAGCCTGCTCATATGCTTCCGCTAGTAGAGCCCAGGCGTCGGTATCAGAATCATCTGTAGCAATGACAGCATTAATGTCATTGATGGCATCGGTATACTGGCCACTCTTCAGCAATAATCTGCTCCGCGCTAGCTGAACTTGGGGATCTCCCCCGGAGATCTTCAACGCTCGATCATAGGCCTGGATAGCCTTCTCCATTTTTCCTTGCACTGCCAATACCTCGGCGAAGCCAGCCAGAACTTGTGGTTCATTTGGAGCAAGCTTGTATGCGCTTTGGGCGCGATCGGCAGCCAGTTTTGGTTGATCCATAAGTAGGGCAGCTTGTGCCGATCCCATCAGGCAGACAGCATCGGAGGGCGCCAAACTGCAGGCTCTTTCAAACCAGCTTTCGGCCTGGGAAGCATTCCCATTAACTAAAGCAACTTGGGCCGCTTCTTTCCAAACCTGTGCTGCTGATGGTGAATCCTGCAAACAGCGCGCATACGTTGTTTCGGCTTGAGACCATTCACCGGCATTGCGGTATGCTCGGGCAAGTGCGAGCAGATACTCGGAATCATGCGGATCCAGCTCAACAGCTTGCTGTAAGTGTGGAAGGGCGGCTTCCTTGCGCTCACCAAGCATGTAGATGCGAGCGAGATCAGCATGCCATGCGGGCTCATTTGACCATATTGCCAAGGCGGCGTTAATGGCAGTAATTGCGCTCTCCATATCGGATTCTGCGTGAGCCTGGGAACCCAGGAGATAGGAACCACTTGGGCGCGTCTCGGCAAAGCGTGTTGCTCGTTCAGCAGAGTCTTTTGCCCGTGCGGGCTGATCTGCTTGCTGAGCCGCTATGCTTGTCAACAGCGCATGATAGCCCCGCTGGGTGCCAAGCGGTGGATGAGAATCCAATAAGCTGAGTGCTTTGGAAGGGCGATTGGCTTTGATCAACCCCATCGCCGCAGCCTGGATGAGCTCCTGCTGCTCGGTGTGGGAAAGTTGATCGAAGGTGGCATCAAATTCAGACATAGGGCTTTCGAGTTGAATTTGCCATCGGTCGAATATCTCGAAGGCCGAATTCATGAATCGCGCGTCGGTGGGAATACCTTGAAACAGGCTGTCTATCCGAGCTTGCGTTGCCTTTGCATCGGGCGTATTCACCCGAATGTTCAATAAATTTGTATGGAGCCAAGCTAAATCACGTGCACGCAGGAGTGCCCTCAATGCCAACCTTGCGTCTTTTACTGATGATTTAGCTAGCCCGCTAATGCCATTCAGCAGCGAGGAGTAAAGCCGCCATTCACCCAAAGCGGCGCAAACTCGCAAAAGGACCGCCGATGCCTGGGAGGATAAGTGGGTTTCGTGGAGTGCTTCATCGAGTCCAGCCCTGGCCTGCTCAATGTCACCGGTCATGACGGCACATAAGGCCGCCAGGGCCAGGGTGTGAGCGTCAGGAGCGGACTGCGCGATGACTTTTTCTACAATCTCCAGCGCTTTTTCGTCATCGCCAGCCTGAAGGGATGCTTCGACCTGAACAAGTTGAATACCAACATGATCGGGGTGAAGATGTACAGCTCTTTCAATAATCGAGCGTGCCTTACCTGCATCCTCAAAATCAAGATATGCCCTGGCGATCTTGGCCAGGATCGCAGGTTCCTCTGTAGCGAGATCAAGCAATTGCTGGTAATACTTCAAACTTGCCCGAGGATCTCCCATTTGTTCGAAGGTATCAGCTAGTGCCACAAGGCTTACGGCATCTTCGGGATCTTTCTCCAGGACGCGTTCATAAAGCTCGATTGATCGTCCTGACTGCCCGGCCTTAGAGCTCACTTCTGCAGCTCGTTTCACCAACTGCACGTCATCATTCTTCTCTTGAAGGCAGCACATCAATGCTGCGTAAGCAGTATCAAAATCGCCCGAGCTCTCAGCCACTTCAGCGAGCTGAAGCTGTAGCCCTGGATCCCTGGGTGCTAATTTTCCAGCACGTTTCATCAAGCGTAGCTCCGTGCCGCTGAGATCAAACTCGGCACTTAAATCTGCAAGCTCGACCAGAGACTTCGCATCGCTGCGATCGAGATGGATTGCTTTAGCCAAGTGCGCACGGGCTGAGGCGGTATCCCTAATGCTGAAGTGCAATCGGGCCATGCGGCGCCAATTCGCGCCAGTTTCCGGCTGTTGAGAGAGAATCTCCTGCTCCGCATCGATGGCAGTACGGATGTCTCCTATCGCTTCAGCTGTCTTGCTCACGAGCCTATGGGCATCCACTGAAACAGGATTCAATGCGATCGCTTCTCTAGCAGTCTCATAGGCTTGTTTCCCCTCGCCATTGGCGAGCTGTGCTTCTGCGAGCAGGCTGACCACATCGATCGATGCCGGGAACTTGTCTCGATTGGCTTGGAGGAAAGCGATGACCTGGTCCGGCTTACCCTGGGCTAAAGAAACACGGGAGTAACCCAGAACCGCCTCGAGCGTACGGTGCTGCTTAAGCCCTTCGAACTGTGCCAGGTATTCTTCGTACTGCCCAAGTGATTTGTTGTATTCTTTCAGAACCTCATTCGCGCGGGCTGACCAGAAAAGATGATCCGGTAGGGTTTCCCCATCGGGATGAGCCCGCTTGAAATGGTCTAAGCCTTTTTGCAAAGCTTCGGTGTTTCCATCAACCCCCGCCTTAATCAAAATGCGACCAGTATCAATGCGGAAGGCATCATCGAACTCACCAGGAGCGTCTCCGATGAGCTGAACAGCTTGCTCGAGCTCGCCAGATGACTCATAACTGCGGGCCAGTTCAAGAATGAGGTCCCAATTCTTTGGCTGTAACGCGTAAGCTTGCTGCAAACGTGCACGGGCACCTTGAGGATCACCGGTCTTGGCCAGCAGTCTGGCATCAGCGACGAGCCATGATGCGCAACCTGGATCTAACTCGACCGCTCTGGCACTATGCTCGCGCGCTTCATGGAAACGATCTTGGGCAGCGAGCCAGTCTGCGCGCGCTTGATGTGCCTTGGCATTCTCTGGCGCAATCTGGATGGCCTGAAGCAGCGTTTCACCGGCAGCATCGTTTTCGCCGGTAGCTACAAGGATTTCGGCGAGAACCAGCCAGGGATCTACACTGCTCTTATCGAGGGTGATGGCCTTCTCGATGGCGGCTCGCGCCACTTCGTGTTCCCCTTGGTGATGTTTGGCTCGGGCGAAAAAGGAATGCGCCATGGCAGAATCTGGATGCTCACCCATCAGGGTTGTAGCGATTTCCACGGCGAGATCATCCTCCTGCGCTTCTAGGGCACATTCACAGTACTCGAAGTGTACGGATGGATCATCTTGCACGACTTGCTCGAAATATCCGAGAGCTTTTGCCGCTTGACCATCGAGGCGCAGCGTATGCGCTAAAACTCTGCGAGCATTTGTTGATTGTGGGTTCAGTGCAAGGGCGAACTCAGCCTGAGTTACGGCCGCCGATAAATCTCCAGCTCGCTCGAGAAGCTCCGCTAGCTCCAGGGCGATGTTTTCATCCTGGGGCAAAAGTCTGGCGATATACGTTGTGGTTTCTATCGTATCTGCAAGCGCCCCGCTTCTGCTCAAGCCTTCAGCCATCCAACGTAGCCAGGAAGTATCTTTGTACTCGAGCTGCAGCGCTTCATTCTTTACCTGCGATAAGGCACTCAATGCTTCGCTGTGAAAGCCTTGCTTCAAGGCTGCCATACCGAAAGCTATCCGCTCTTCGATGCTCTCTGCCTGAGAAGTCAGTTGGTAGGCGTTATATGCCTGGTCAGATTCAACCAGCGAGCGAGCAAGCGCTGCTCGCCGGATCGGGGAAAAGCTTCTCTCGACAGCCTGGCGCCGGGCTTCTAGCTCCACAGAAGGATTGCCTTCAAGACGTGCGACCTGTGCTAACTGATCGGCCACCAATGCCGTAGCTTCTGTCGCGTTATCCCAGGCAGAGGAAAGGGAGATATGAGCTCCCTCATAGTCACCGCCCACTGCCTGCGCATAGGCATACAGCAATGCCTCATCTCCGGTTGAGGACCCGGATAAATCATCCTTTACTTGATCAGCCAACAGGAGTGCAATCTCCTTCTCTCCATCTTTCAGCAGTTCAGGGATATAGTGAGCAAACGCAGGGCCATGGGTTTCGACGATCTCAAGTATCTGCGCATCTGCATACTGGGCGCGAAGGACTTCCAGCAAAAAGGCGGTCATCTGACGATCTTGTGCGGCTAAGATCTGCTCTATCACCTTGGAGGTTTCATCAATATGCGCCCAGGCACAGCAAAGCTGGCTGAAACACGATCTAGATGGTTGTAGAGTCTCCAGCGTATCTGCGATCGAATGATTAAGTTGTTTCGCTAAGCTGTGAGCCTCGGTCGCCAGATCAAATAGATTTGATACAGCCTGTGTCGAATGGCTTGACGAAGAATCCTCGCTTCCAGATTGATTGGCTCGTTTATAGAGAAGACAGCTATCGGCGATTGCGCTGGGTGTCCATTCGATCTCTTCTGGATGTTCGAGCACGAAGCGGAGAAAATCCCCGTCATGTAGCGCTTGCCAAACTTCCGGAACACGCTGAAGGCGGGTGATAGTAGCGCTTAGCTCCGAAGGCTGGAATGCTTCTTTCAATTGTGCGAGGATGGCGGCGTCATTGAGCATAACTTACCCCTTACTGGGTTTAGATGGTCCAAGGAATTTGTTGAATGATCCAATAAGCGGCTGCAAGCATGGTGATGCCCAGCAGGATCAAAAACAGCCCGATCCCACTGGCAGTCCGTACCAAGGCATTGATGGAGGCAACCAGTTCCGTCGCACTATTTACCAGGCCGGTGATATCTTGTGCAATGCCTTTCTGGCCAAGACGGGCAGTATGTGCGGCCAATGTCCGAACTTCGCGAGAGTAACTTCTGCTGACCATCACGAGGGCGCCAATCAAGATCAGCAGGAAACCCAGCACGAATATTGAGGCCGCAATTATGAGTTGAATATCGTTAAAGGATAGGGGAATCATGTTCGCCTCCAGAGTGAATTACTTCTGAAGGCGAATGTTGCAAGGACTATGCCATTATGCGCTTAGGATTTCTTCTTGGACTTTGTCTTCTTCTTTGTTGCACTGGTCTTTTTTACGGTGCTTTGCTTCTTGGAGGTTTGCGTGGGCGAAGAAAGTTTCTCTCCAAGCGCCTGGATATCTGGGGGTAGATGAGGCAAGTCAATCATATCCTCATCACAGAATAATATAGCCCGTTCAATGACATGCCGGAGTTCGCGGATGTTTCCAGGCCAAGAATGGGCTTTAAGTGCATCGATCGCCCGGGGTGTGATCCCTTCTACCATCCCGCCTATACGGAGGTTGATTTGACGGATAAAGTTACCCACCAGCGCGGGTATGTCATTAATGCGCTGGCGTAAAGGTACAAGATGCAGGTCAACGACCTTAAGGCGGTAGTAGAGATCCTCCCTGAAAGTACCCTCCCCGATCATGGCGGGAAGATCGCGGTTGGAGGCCGCCAGGATCTGGACATCGACATCAATTTCATTGACACCACCCACCCGACGGAACTTATGTTCATCGAGAACACGCAGGAGCTTTGCTTGCATTTCAGGTCTCGTAGAAGAGATCTCGTCCAGGAAAAGAATGCCGCCGTCGGCGATTTCGATTAATCCCGGCTTGCGCTTTTGTGCTCCTGTAAACGCTCCGGCCTCATGACCAAAGAGCTCAGATTCAATCATCGTGTCCGGTAGGGCGGCGCAGTTAATGGGGATAAAGGGTTTATCGGCGCGCGGGCTTATACTGTGGATCGTACGAGCTAATACCTCTTTTCCTGTCCCTGTTTCACCGGTGATGAGAACGGAGACAGCAGCCGAGGCGGCTCTCTCTGCCTCAAGCATAATTTGTTTCATCGTCGAAGTTTCGCCTACAACCATTTCGATATCACCGGTGGAAGAGCGGCGCAGTAAATCAAGTTCCCTTCGCAGGGAGACGACCTCTGACGATCGCTCGACTGCTTGTTGCAGTCGCTCGAGATCGAGTGGCTTCTGGAGAAAATCCTGAGCACCCTTCTTCATCGCCTCTACTGCTGTATCAACCTCACCGAATGCGGTGATCAGGATCACTGGCGGGCGAGGGGATTCCATGGATATGCGGTCAAGCAGGGTCAACCCAGAGCCATCCGGTAACATGACATCCAGCAGGATGATATCGGCTGCTCCGGTGTCAATAACTTTATTGGCCTCTTTTAAGGACCCCGCCTCAATGGCTTCATAGCCAGCGTCACTTAAAGCCTCGCTAATAAAATTTCTGGCCGGTGCTTCGTCATCGACGATTAATACTGTCGCACTCATTAAATTCTCCTGAATTACGCTGCTACAGGAATATGGATCGTGAAAACCGTGCCGGCATCAGGAAATGATTCGACCTGAATGGTGCCACGATGAGCAGTCATGATCCGACGGCTAATAGCAAGACCAAGTCCTGTGCCATCCTTCTTGGTTGTGAAGAAGGGGTCGAAGATCCGTTGAATCTTATCTGCCGGGATCCCCGGACCCGTATCGGCGACCTTTAACTCCAGCTGATCTTTAGGACCCTCTTCAGCAAACCCAATTGAAATGGAGATTGTACCCCCATCAGCCATAGCTTCAAGGGCATTACTGATCAAGTTGACGAGTACGCGCTCGAACGTTCGGGGATCAACAGATGCAGGCGGAAGCTCCTTTTGGAAGATGGTTTGGCAGCGAACTTTCGATTGTTGAAAACGTGGTGTCCAACGAGCCAGGATACGATCCATCATCTCGGATAGGTCGATCTCTTCCATTTTCAATTCTAACGGACGGGCGAAGAAGAGGACATCGCTCATCAGCTGATCTAAGCGAGTGCATTCCGTACGAATGCGATCGAGGGCTTCATATTGCGGATGATCCTGTCCCAGGCGGGAAGCGATGAGTTGAACGCCAGTCGAGATATTATTGATAGGATTGCGAACTTCATGCGCGAATATAGCAGTGACCTCACCCAGGAGGGCCCGCTGCGCCAGACTTTCTGTCTGATCTTCGATCGCTTGTTGCTCCGATTGATCCTTGAGGACGAGGAGCAGTTGGGTCTCACCTGCCATCTCTAAGGGCACTGCGCGCAGGTGTATTGGCAAAGGATTTCCCTCGCGATGGTGCAGCACAAGCTTCGATCGTTCCGATTCGCGTTGATGGCCGAGCGCATCTAAAAGTGTCACCGTAACATCTTCAGGTCCTACCAAGATATCCTGGACTGGACGATTGATGACTTCTTCAGCAGAGAAACCGAGCAGGCGTTCGAGAGCTGCGTTCGCTCGCATGATGGATAATTCTGAATCTACGATTAGCAGTGTGTCTGAAATTCCTTCGTAAAGATGCTCAATCTGATCCTCAAGCTGATTGAGCACAAGTTCGCTCTCAGTTGTGCTGGAACGCAGAAGGCCGACATGCAGCGCGGCGTGGCATAAATTTGTTGCGACTTGCATGATGGTTTCGATATCTTCCCCTTCGGTGAGCTCCTCATCCCAACAGACGACCAGAAGGCCTACCCACGAGCTTTCGTCACCAATTCGGGTTGTGCGAAGATGACGGACCTCAGCTGCGCGTGCGGCACGGGCGAGCTCATGCTCCGGGCGATGTCCAATCGACCAGCGCGAATGCCTGGGTAAGGTTCCGATTACGCTGTCGTCGACTTGCTCCGGGAAAGCGGGGGGTAGAGTACCGACCAATGTATAGGCTGGCGAACTCGGATCAACCTGATACATGCCTGCAAAGCTTGCTGAAAGGAGTTTCTTGATTTGCTCAAGGAGCAGAGTTAACGTGGCGGCGCCGCTCTCGATGGCAAGATCCGATATTTCCATAAGTAAAGACATGCGCTCAGCTTCTGCGCGTTGATGTGCTTCACTACTCACCCGTTCTTGCGATGGTCTTGAAAGTACGAGGACAACCTCATGAGAGGGCGTGACCGAGAAAGCCTGAAGGTCGATCCAAAGCAACTCGCCTGATTGGGTTCGGATGGGAACTTCATTCAGCTGACAATCGGGCGTATCCCAGGGTTGCAGGATTTTATCGAGGGCAGCCTGTCCTTCAACTTCTGTAAAGAGATCAGAAGGAGAGAGTGATTCAACGTCCTTGCGGGCGAAACCAGTCATCAGCAGAAACTGGTGATTGCAGGTTATTAAACGCGGCTCCGTCCCGGAGAGAACCAGGACGGCGCTGTCGAGCGTATCCGCAAGTGTGTCGAACAGTTCACGATGCGGCTCTGATTTAAAAAAGCGTGCGATCGGATTTGTGGGTGTTGTATCTCTCGCCAATGATCTACCTTTACTTATGCTGCTTGGGATAGCTTATGCTCACCCCGCAACCGCGCCGGTAAGATTCCCTCAATCGACCGATATTTCGCCACGGTTCTGCGAGCAATTTTAACCCCATCCTTTTTCAGGAGCGCAACGATTTGATCGTCGGTAAGAGGGTTAGTTTCGTTACGAACAATTTCCTTTATCCGGTCACGGACAGACAAGCTTCGGTCGAAGAACTTGGCCAATGGGATGATGCGCCCATCTGGAAGCGCAACGGATTTATTCGCAACCGCGCGTGAAATCGTCGATTCGTGCACACCGACCTGATCAGCAATCTGTGCCCTGGTCATGGGTTTCAAGTGGCGGGCACCTTCTAGGATGAACGTTTCCTGCTGAGACACAAGCAGCTGCATGAGTCGGCGCATCGTATTGTTGCGCTGCTGGATGCATTTCACAAAGAGGTTAGCCTTTTCGAGCTGCTCGGACCAATCCTCAGCTTGGTCAGCTGAAGCGCTGTCCATGGCTTGTTTGAATAGCGGGTTTACTCGTAGCCAACCCGAAAGCGGGGAAAAGATTTCGACCACCAAGGGACCCTGCTCGGTATTGGGATTGTGAGTAACCATGATATCGGGTGTATGGTAAACGTTCGAATCGCCTGACATGGGGTGGTGGCCTGATCCCCAGTTGGCACGCGCAGGGTAGGGGTTTAGATTGTCGTGGATGAATTCTGCCGCTTGGCGCACCTTGGCGGGTTTGACCTCAAGCTCATGGCCGATTTTGTCATACTCTCTACGACCTAATGCCGCGAAAGTCTCCGTCAGCATGTCGCGTGCCAACTCGGCAATCGGGTGATCTGCGGCAAGCTGTTCGAGCTGAATCAGCAAGGCTTGTTTTGGTCCAGAGGTAGCCAGCCCGATTGGGTCAGCGGAATTGATGAGTGCAATCACGCGTTGTACCTGCGTTAGGCTCGAGCGAGTTGCCTGAGCAATCAGCGCAGGCGGATCATTGAGAAAACCGTCATCATCAAGGCTCGCCAAGATATAGAGTGCCAGGCGCCGATCTTCTGGAAGGAGTTCTGCGGCCAATTGGCGTATGACATAGGTGGTAAGGTCTTCTGGAGCTGCTGGTTCGCGATCAAGCGGCTGATCGTCTAACTGGCGCTTGCGCGAGGGGCGAATTGAATCGCGCGGGGATAGGAAGACGATTGGATCGCCTTCAGCATCTTGGTGACGGCTGCAGGCAGGACAAATCGCGCCTGTTCCCAAGGGTTTGTGGCAGCTTGGGCAAACTCGTTCATCGAGCAGCTCTAAGGCAGGATTGGAGGATAATTCCGAGATGACCCGGTCTCGAAGCTCAATATTCGAGAGAACAAGCAGACTCATGGTCTGGGCTAAGTGTGCCGTTGTCAGGGGTCTGAGTGATTGATCTTGATATTGATACATGTTCCGCCTCGCAGGTGAGTATACAATGATCCGAAAATGCAAGCAAAGGTGTTGCAAGATGTGTGCCAAATTCAGCATGATAAAATCTCGCACATGAGCAGCAAGGTCAAAATTATCGGGGGCGGGTTGGCCGGGAGCGAAGCGGCATGGCAAGTGGCTGAAGCTGGGCACGAGGTCGTCCTTTATGAAATGCGACCAGCCGTAGCCACTGGCGCGCATCAAACTGATAAACTCGCTGAATTGGTCTGTTCTAACTCTCTTGGGTCAAAATTACCCGATCGTGCATCGGGTATTTTGATGAGCGAGCTTCGGGTGATGGGGTCATTGTTGCTGCGCATCGCTGAAGAGACTGCAGTACCGGCTGGTGGCGCACTGGCAGTAGATCGGGAGCAATTCGGACAAAGGGTAACCAGCTTTCTTGATGCCCACCCAGGCATTAATATTGTGCGCGGAGAGGTCCTGGAAGTACCTGAAGGACCTTGTATCGTCGCCTCAGGCCCGCTCACCTCGCCTGCACTTGCGGAAGCACTTAAGCTCATGAGCGGTGAAGATCAACTTTTCTTCTTCGATGCGCTTGCTCCAATTGTTGAGTATGAGACGATCAATATGACGATAGCGTTTCGAAGCTCGCGTTATGGCCGCGGTGAAATGGAAAAGGGAGATTACATCAATTGCCCGCTGAATAAAGAAGAATATTACCGCTTTGTAAGAGAGGTTCAGTCGGCAGAGAGAATCCCGTTGCGCGAGTTTGAAGCGGCTATACACGCAGGTGTTAAAGCCGGTTCCCACACGTTCTTCGAAGGATGTCTTCCGATAGAAATCATTGCAGAGCGCGGTGAAGATTCGCTTGCCTATGGACCGATGAGGCCTGTAGGATTGAAGGATCCCCGGACCGGGAAGCGCCCCTACGCAGTTGTCCAACTGCGGCAAGATGATCTTGCCGGCTCGCTTTACAACCTGGTTGGTTTCCAGACCAATCTGACCTATGCGGAACAGCGTCGCGTACTGCGGATGATCCCAGGTTTAGAAGATGCCCGGTTTTTCCGCTATGGTCAAATGCATCGTAATACTTTCCTTAAGGCACCCGATCTACTCCATCCCACAATGCAATTTCGAAATCGCAGTGATCTTTACTTCGCGGGTCAAATAACCGGGGTGGAGGGCTACCTCGGCAATATTGCCACTGGGCTGCTCGCCGGGAAAAATCTTGTGCGCATGCTTAATAACGAGCCCTTAATGGTGTTGCCTTTAACGACGATGCTTGGAGCGCTCTGTCACTATGTCTCCCATGCAGAGCCCGAGACCTTCCAGCCGATGAAAGCAAACCTGGGTTTATTGCCTGTGTTGGACGATGGGGTTCGACGAAATCGCCGGCAGCGTGCTGCGGCTCATGCCAAACGCGCACTTGAAGATCTTAATCAGTATTTAGAGAATGACCTTGTTGCGCATAGCCACAATAAGATATGATCCCTCGCTTTTTATATTCCAATAATCTCAACAAGGCTATACGCACAGGCTTGTTCCTTCTACCCTTGCTTTCAGCCTGCCAATCTGTGAGTACACCCGAGCTTGCACGAACCTTTTCAGGGGATCGAGCATTGCAATATGTAAACGACCAAATGGCTTTCGGTCCCCGCTTCCCCGGATCGACTGGCCATATTCAAATACAGGACTGGTTGGTCGAAGAACTTGAAGAGATGGGGTGGGCCGTGGAGCAACAGTCGTTTGAGTATAAGGGTTCATTTCTGACCAATATCATTGCCTACCATCCAGCCTCTGACCGGGAGAACCCGATCTTGCTTGGCGCACACTACGACACACGCAAGTTCGCGGATCGCGATTTGAATAATCCCACGTTGGCCGTTCCGGGCGCAAATGACGGTGCCTCCGGTGTGGCTGTGCTTTTGGAGCTGGCCCGAGTGTTCATCGATTCGAAGCAAATCAATCTGGTCTTTGCATTTTTTGATGCCGAGGATCAAGGGCGGATTGATGGGTGGGATTGGGATGTCGGTTCCCGCTATTTTGTTGATCAGCTTGATCAAGATCTACAAGCTGTCATCATTGTGGATATGATCGGTGATAGGGATTTACGACTACCCGTTGAAAGGAATTCTGATCCAGCGCTGGTTTCCTCGATTTGGGCTACGGGGCAAGAATTGGGTTTTGAAGCGTTCGTAAACGAACCTGGGCCCAGCATAGTAGATGATCATATTCCATTCATACAGGCAGAAATCCCAGCAGTTCTTATCATCGACTTCACCTATCCATACTGGCATACGCTGGAAGATAATATCGACAAGGTCTCAGCAGAGAGTTTGAATGCCATTGGCACAACGCTGGAGACCTGGATGTTGAGCTACGAATCAGGGGAAGGAAGTACTTCGCAGTAAAGTAGGAACACGTGTAAACTTGAGAGCCGCACAATGTTGATAAGGGATCCTCTTTTCTATGCCAAAACTTGTTGAACTCCTTCTGCGAATGAAGCCAGATTGGGAGCGAGCCTATGCGGAACATCTGGCTGAAAGCGAGATGGCTGCCCGGCTTTCCACAAGTGACGTTTCACGTCTGCTCGAAGTCATGCTTGAGAGTCATTTAACAGGGGATACGAAGAGTATGATGCATCTTCTGGATGGATGGCTTCAATCCACAGAGGATGAATCTGTTGATCCCGTATCGTTTGAAACATATCAGGAGAATAGCCTCATCCATGAGCTGCATACTATCAGGGCGATCATCCTCATCAGCATTCAAGAAAATTGTACTGATCAGGATTTGGCAAAGGCTCAGAGTGCCATGGAAAAATTCTTCAGCAGGGCAGTTGAATACATCGCCTATGTTGAAGCGACAGGGAGCCTTCTCCGAGCACAGCGAAGACTGAAGGAGGTCCAGGAAGCGCTTGAGAGATTAGATGAGTCCAGGGCTAACTTTGTTTCCATTGCTGCCCATGGATTAAAAACTCCTCTCACACTTGTCGAAGGGTACTCGCAAATGTTATCGGAACAAGTGGGTGCCGATGAGGAAGCCAAGCCTCTGCTCGCAGGAATTGAGAGTGGGACTGAGAGAATGCGGGAGTTAATTGATGATCTTGTTGATGTCGCCATGATCGATAACAAAATGCTTTCTCTCTATTATCAACCGCTACGTTTGATCGACCTGATTAACCATGTAGTCCAAGAATTCAATTCGCAATTTGAAGTAAAAGAACTGGATGTGCAGGTTGAAGCTTTTGATGGGTTTGATCAAACCGTTTATGCCGATGGTGAGCGCTTGGAGCAAGCGTTGGTAGAGGTGATTGACAATGCCATTACCTTCACTCCCGAGAAAGGTAAGATTCAGGTACAGGGGAGGTCATTACCTGGATTTATCGAGATCTCCGTGAAAGATACCGGGGTGGGCATCGCAGCTGAAGACCAGGTTCGGATCTTCGAACAGTTTGGAAGAGTAGTTGATCCGATGGGTTCTCAGGACGAGGAGAGCGCAACAGCAGGATCAGGTTTAGGCTTACACCTGTGCAAAGGGATTATTGAGGCTCATGGCGGAGCTGTTTGGGTTGATTCGCCTGGTTATGATCCCGAGGCTTGTCCAGGCAGCGTTTTCCATTTGATGATCCCCTTTCGCGAGCAGCCCCCTGACGATCTTTCTAAACGTCTTCTTGCTAGGGCACGAGACTAACGCATGAGCAAGAATACATCTCCGACAGAATTACCAAATGAGCGCGCTTTATTGGTTGGGGTTGCATTTAAACAGGATCCAGGTTTTCTAACCCTTGATGATTCTTTGAACGAGCTGGCCCTTTTGGCGGAGACAGCTGGATTGGACGTCGTCGGTGAAGCCCGCCAGAACCTCGATCGACCCAATCCTAAAACCTACCTTGGATCTGGAAAAGTTGAGGAAGTCCGTGAGCTGATCTCAGAACTTGTGGCAGATGTCTTACTATTTGACGATGAACTAAACCCGCGCCACCAGCGCGAACTCGAGCGAGTATATGGCGATGCCGTACGGGTCGTTGACCGGACAGCGCTAATCCTGGATATCTTCGCCCAACATGCAGCCACACGCGAAGGAGCCTTACAGGTTGAGTTGGCTCAATATGAGTATCGATTACCGCGTCTAACGCGGGCTTGGACCCATCTCGCCCGTCAGGCCGGTGGGGGAGGTGGGCGAGCGGGTTCTGTGGGAGGGGTGGGCCTTCGAGGGCCCGGAGAAACACAACTTGAGGTTGATCGGCGAGATATCCGCCGTCGGATCTCCCACTTACGAGAAGAACTTGAAAAAGTGAGAGATCACCGCGGCCGCTATCGGGCGCGGCGCAAAGAAGCTGCCATTCCGACAATTGCCTTGGTTGGATACACTAATGCCGGGAAATCAACCCTCTTAAATACCTTGTCCAGGGCTGACGTTTATGTGGCCGACGAGTTATTTGCGACGCTGGACCCGACTACCCGACGAGTGAAATCGCCGGGCGGAAGAACGATTCTCCTCACGGACACGGTCGGATTCATTCAGAAATTACCGACAACACTGGTGGCAGCATTCCGCGCAACATTGGAAGAGATTCGTGATGCAGATGTGCTTCTGCATGTTGTAGACATTACCCATTCAAATTTTCAAGCCCAGGCAGAATCAGTCATTCGGACCCTGGAAGAGATAGAGGCTGACCACATCCCTATTGTGACGGCCCTGAATAAGATAGATCGATTACCCGACGGCGTTGATCTGCAAGATATCGTGGATCAATACGATCGGGCTGTACCGATCTCTGCACTGAAAGGTACAGGTACAGATTTGCTTCTGTCGGTTCTTGAGAATGAGGTTTACAGCGAGCTCGAGCCTATCACTGTGTCTTTACCCTATAAACTTGGTCGACTTATCAGTATCTTCCATGATCAAGGCCAGATCGAGCAGACAGATTATGAGGAAGATAGCGTTATCCTCAAAGGCCAAATCCCCAGACATTTACTGCACGAATTTGAGCCTTACATGCGCTGAGGCGCTACTGTTTGGCCGAACTTACGCCTTCTTTCCACACCTGTGTAAATATTTGGCGCTGTTGCAGTCTTGAGGAACCAAAAAAAAAATGGAAAGCACCAAAGAGAAATCCCTTGACATCAAACAGTCTCTAGAGAAAAGAATCACGGGGGAAATATTATTCGATCGCATTTCCCGCGTACTTTACAGTACAGATGCCTCGAACTTTCAAATCGAACCCCTCGGCATCGTGCTTCCACGCGATGAAGATGAAATTTGTGCCGTCGTTGAAATTGCGAACGAATACGACGTACCTATCATCCCGCGTGGTTCTGGATCCAGTATGGCCGGCCAAACGCTGGGAGAAGGCTTGGTTTTAGATTGTTCGAAATATCTAAATGCAATCCATGAAGTTGATCTTGAATCACGAAGTGCGATTGTGGGGCCGGGAGTCATCCTGGATGGGCTACTCAAAAGGCTTGCGCCGTACGGTCTCATGTTTGGCCCGGATCCAGCATCGGCCGAGCGGGCTACTTTCGGTGGGATGGTTGGGAACAATGCCACGGGTGCGCATTCTATTCGTTATGGCCTTACGATCGACCATGTGCTGGCGACAGAGGTGGTACTGAGCGATGGGAGCATTGCCCGCTTTGAACCGCTGTCTGAAAAGGCCTTTGCACAGCGGGGAAACCTGGAGGGATTGGAAGGATCAATCTACGCTCGAATAGCCCATGTTCGAGAAGTATATGCAGAAGCAGTTACGAAACACTGGCCTGGAACCTGGCGACGGGCTTCGGGATACAGCCTGAATTACCTGCTCGGCTACACACCCAGCCAACCTCAAGTCTGGTATCGGGAGGATCAAGCCTATCCCCCCACGGCAGGCCCAAACTTAGCCCCCCTGATGGTCTCCTCAGAAGGCACGCTGGCGATTCTCCGAAAGATCAAACTGAATCTGGTTGAACAACCTCAGGCAAGGGCATTAGCCGTCCTTCCTTTTAAAAGCGTTGCCGAAGCAGCCGATGCAACCCCAGACCTGCTTTCTTATGCTCCAGATGCAGTTGAGTTGATCCCGCGCTCAATTTTTGAACGGGCCAGGGCAATTCCAGCCTATGCACGAAGGATGGGTTTCCTTGAAGGTGATCCAGCAGCAGTTTTAGTCGTCGAATTTACAGGGAAGGATCAAGCGGAAGCGACGAAAAAAGCGAGTGCGTTATCGGGAGCGATCCTACTTGATGATCCGCAAGCGATGGATGATCTCTGGGCCGTGCGCAAGGTCGGTCTCGGCCTTCTCATGTCGGTTCCCGGTGATACCAAACCCATTACCTTCATCGAGGATGTCGCGGTTCCTGTTGAACACCTGAGTGATTTCGTCCGACGTGTCGAGAAGGTCTTGGCTGAGCATCAGACCTTCGGGGAGTGGTACGCCCATGCATCTGCTGGGTGTTTGCACCTTCGGCCTATGATCAATTTGAAGACTGATGCGGGTGTCACGCAAATGCGTGAGATTGCCGAAGCGGTGATTGACATCGCTTTATCTTTGCGTGGTTCGATCTCAGGTGAACATGGCGATGGATTGTCACATACCGAATATAACGAAAGATTGTTCGGCCCCGAATTGATGCAAGCCTTTCGTGAGATAAAAGAAGCATTCGATCCATATGAGCGTTTCAATCCAGGCAAGGTCATTCCGTCACGCAGTGGTTATGGCGGTGCTGGCTCTTTGACCAGCAACTTACGCTTTGGTCCTGAATATAGCGTCATAGAACTTGACTCGATCTTTGCACACCGTCGCGAGGGTGGATGGGTACCCGCCGTGGAAGCATGCACGGGTGTAGGGGTTTGTCGACAGGAAGAAGGTCTGATGTGTCCCTCCTACCAGGCCACACGTGATGAGATACACACAACACGCGGGCGGGCAAATGCGTTGCGCGCGGCCATGTCGGGGCTGCTTCCGCCGGATTCCCTCACCAGTACGCAAATGGTACAAGTGCTGGACTTATGCCTCGAATGTAAGGGTTGTAAGGCAGAATGTCCAACTGCGGTTGATATGGCTCGGATCAAAGCAGAATTCTTGCATTTATACAATCAAGAACATGGCGTACCCCTTCGTAGCCGGCTTTTTGCCAATCTTCATAAAGCCGCCACTATCGCCCAACCCTTTTCGAACATTATTTCGTGGGCGCGAGGGAATCAGAATCTGCGCAATCTGCAACAGGCTATCCTCGGAATATCCAAGGAACGCTCCATACCGAGTTTTGCAAAAGAAACTTTTCGATCATGGCATTCGACGTTCAAAACGAAAAGACCGGATAACAAACGGGTTATTTTGTTTGTCGACACCTACACACAATTTATGCAGCCTGAGATAGGAAGAGACGCAATCTTTATCCTTGAGCACCTGGGCTATTCGGTCGAAATCGTCCCTGATCAAGGTTGCTGCGGACGCCCAATGATATCCAAAGGATTTCTGAAAGAAGCTCGCAAATTTGCAGGGCAGAATCTGGAAGCCTTGTGCACAAATGACCTTGAAGGGGTTCCGATCATCGGACTGGAACCTTCCTGTCTATTAACCCTTCGAGATGAATACCTTGAGTTCTTTCCGAAGGATACGCGCGCACACGCCCTTGCAGAACGGTCACATCTTTTGGAAGAGTTTCTTGTTGCGGAAGATTCGTCCGGAGCCCAACCGCTAGATAATTGGGGCGGGGAGGTAGATGTTGCCCCAGCGCGCCTTCACAATCACTGCTATACGAAGGCGCTTGTTGGCTCGAACCCATTTAAACAACTGTTCGATTTGATCGGGCTTAACATTGCGGAGATACCATCGGGATGCTGTGGAATGGCAGGCGCATTTGGGTATGAAGAAGAACATTACGATCTCTCCCTTCAGATCGCGGAGCAAGTCTTGCTTCCTTCGGTTCGGGAGGCACAACAACTTGATCAGCTTGTTGTCGCCCCAGGATTTTCTTGCCGAACGCAGATTCGCGATGGATCTGGAGTAGAAGCCTTGCATCCGGCGCAATATCTGGCTGCACTCTTACGGGCTGAAGCGGAAGACCAAGCATGAAGAACATACGGTCACTGCGCCGCTACAGCTTCTTTACGCTCATCGTAAGTATCCTCGTGATCCTATGGGGAGCATATGTGCGTGCCACGGGAGCGGGGGCTGGCTGCGGCAAGCATTGGCCGCTCTGTAATGGCGAGGTTATCCCCCGTGCACCGGCCGTTGAAACGATCGTTGAGTTCACCCATCGTATTTCTAGTGGCGTTGCTTTCTTGCTGGTATTGGGATTACTGATCTGGGTGTTTTGGACGTTCCACGCTGGACATCTTGCCCGAATTTTCGCAGGACTGGCCATGGGATCGATGATCATAGAGGCGCTGATCGGGGCAGGACTTGTTCTTTTCGAGCTGGTGGCATTCAATAGCTCCGCGACCCGTGCCGTAATTGGAGCCTTACATCTCCTTAATACTTTTGTGCTTTTAGGTTCCATTATGGCGGTGATAGAGAATTTGGAGGTAAAGTCACCCACCGTATTCGAACTTTACTCCACGCGGGGCTTGCTGCTCATGCTGGGTATGGTGGGCATTATTCTGGTCGGGATGAGCGGGGCAATTGCGGCGCTGGGAGATACCCTGTTCCCCAGCTCGACATTAATCGAAGGGATTCGTCAGGACTTCAATGCCAACGCACATTTCTTATTGCGACTCCGGATCTGGCATCCGGTGATCGCGCTCCTGGCTTCACTATCCATCCTCATTGGGATTCGCTTGCCTCCTCCGGGAGAAATGCGGGCGCCGCAATTACAGATGGTACTAACCCTATTGATCCTGACCCAGTTACTCGCTGGCCTGATCAATGTGCTCCTCCTGGCCCCAGTTTGGCTACAGATTCTTCACCTGCTTCTGGCGGATTTAATCTGGTTAGGGTTGATCGTCACTATCTTTCGAACCCAACGCTTGCACGAAACTGCCTAGCTCTCGCCGCGCTCGAAGATGTCGTGGTACCCGCGATCAAGCTCGTCGTCCGAAAGATGAGCATAGCGCTGCGTAACGGCGATATTTCGATGCCTGGCAAGTTCTTGGGCCAGTTTTAAATTTCCACCAGAACCGCGCAATACTGTTGTCACAAAGTAATGACGGAAGGAGTGTGGCGTGATTTCAGCACTAATTTCCTCACCCAAACATTCACGCACACGTTGGTGTACGATGGCACGCCCGGTTGTGGTTGAGATGGGCAGAACCTTCTTTCCAGCACCACGATCATGACGGGAGAAAAGGGGGAGGGAAGCCAGCGGTCGGCCAGACCCTCCGTCGAGCGTCGACCGAAGGTTCAGATATTGTTTTAACGCCGACAAAGCCCGCGATGAGAATCTGACAATCGCTTGCTGATCACCTTTTCCGACGAGCAGTGCTCGTCCTTCATTCCAGTCCACATCTCCTCGCCGCAGGTTACAAGCCTCATGGACGCGCACACCTGTGTCTGCTAAGGTAAGCAGGAAGGCCCGATCACGAAGACTTCGAAGCCGCTCTGCCTCGTCCGTGCGATTCTGGCTTGCAAGATTAATTGCATACTTAACAACTTCTTCGATTTGCTTGCGGGGGAATTGGGGCAATCGTTGGCCCGGTTTTCGGCCGCGGCGGCGAATAAGCAGGCGTAAACGGGGAAGATTTAGATCCGCGTGCTGCTCGGCAGCGATAAATTCATACCAGCCAGCCAGGGCTGTGAGGTATAGTCGCTCGGTGGCAGGGGCATAAACTTTGAGGGCATCAGAAAAAGCTGTGACCCAGTCGACCTCGATTGCTTTCGTCGGGGTCTTCTCAGGATCGACTTGGAGTTGATCCTCTAATACGATCAGGAAGGCATTTAGGGCATTTGTGTACGTTCGGGCAGTGTTTGGGCTGCGCGCAAGAGAAACGCTGTCCAGATACGCGCCAATGCTTTCGATCAGGGATAAATCAGGCACGAACTACTCCTTCCCGGCACTTCTACCAAAGCCAATTTATGCTTGCTATAATAGTACTTATCATAACCATAAGCCAATTTTATCTCTTCTTGTCGGCCTGTCAAGCCCCCCACACCACCAGACGCTATCCAGCCAAGGGTACGAATTTGTATGGAGAAATCTCTCGCGGTCAGAGGGGATTCTGAATTCGTGGACTGCCGAAGCACAACGCTGCCTCCCCTGCTCCAGGGTGCTGGATATCGATAGAGAACGAGACGAGCTCGTTGTGATGGTTATAAATGAGAGATTCGTACAGATGTTCTAGAGACGGCGAGTGTAAGAAATTGGAGTTTAGCGGATGAAACGGGATTGAAGCGTTCCGCCTCGCTGATCTTGGTTATAGGCGACGATTGCTGCACCTAAATGGGCACCGAACAGGACCACCAGTGCGCCGATGTAAATCCAGAGCATCAAGACGACCACAGTTCCTAGCGATCCGTAGACCAGTTCAAATCTGGTGAACCCACTTGTGAGATACCAAGTGAACGCAGCCGTTGCCAGCTCCCATCCCGTTGCTGCAACGGCCGCACCCCAGGCAGCAGCTTTGATGGGCACGCGCGTATTAGGCGCCCACATATATACACCAAAGAAGATGAAGCCTTTCATGAGCCAGGATAAAAAGCGAGTCAGCATAGACCTCAGTGGAAGTATTTCTAGCGCTCTCAAGCCATATTTCGCAAAGTCGAGGCTCAACAACAAATTTACCGTAGTTGTCGTGATGATCGAAAGTCCAAGCAGAAGCGCCAATGAGAGCGCAACCCCAAATCCCGCCAATCGTTTGCGTATAAAATTTCTTGGCCTGGTGTTTGGCCAAGCACGGTTGATCGCGTAGATCAAGTTTGAGAATAGACCGGTGCCCGACCAAACTAAACCAATAAGCCCGACAATCCCAACTGTTCCTCGTAATGTGAGAATCGTATTCAGGTTATCTTGAATTAGGCTTTGGGATGCAGGGAATGCTTGTGTAACGAAATCCTGAACACGCTGAAAGACCTCCTCGCGCTCAAGGAAGAAACTTCCGGCAACAACAAGAGAGATCAAGAAAGGAAAAATGGCAAATAGCGTGTAGTACGCCAGCGTGGCTGCATTTTCTGCAGCCCTTGACTCACTAAAGCGTCTAACCGATAGCGACAGGATCGATAAAGTACCTCCTGTCGAGTGGTTAATTCGCCGGTAGTAGATCATGAGTTTTTCGAGCATTCGCGATAATTGAACTCGCACAATGCCCGAAACTTTTTTCAGGGGCGACATCATTCTTAGAATCTTATTGGATAATCTTGTCTTGGCAAATAGTTCGGGGAGTGGCGAACGCTAACGTCTGTTTGTGGGTGGTTTAGATTTTCCGTTGGTCCTGCGCCCATTCTTACCCTTGAGGATACGTTGAAAATCTCCAACCTCCCAACACTGCTTCAATGCTTTGACCATACCTGGATCGAACTGCTTTCCTGACCCGTCGATGATCTCTTGATAGGCTACCTCTGCACTTAATGCCTCGCGGTAAGGCCGGTCGGAGGTCATTGCATCGAAAGCGTCAGCAACGGATAGGAGTCGAGCGGAGGCGGGTATCATGTCACCGCGCAAGCCTTCGGGGTAGCCTGTTCCATCCCAACGTTCATGGTGGTAAAGGACCATGGGGACAGCGGAGGAAAGATATGGGATGTCGCGGATCATCCTGGCGCCTACTTCTGGGTGTTTCCGCATCTCGTCCCACTCGTCATCAGATAATTTGCCTTCCTTACAAAGAACAGCTTCAGGGATATATATTTTGCCGATATCATGAAGGATAGCCCCAAATTCTAAAGCCTCCATTTGCGTCTGATCCCATTCAAGTTTATGTGCCAAGGCCCTTGCGTAGTCGCTGAGGCGCTTCATATGAGCATGAGTATAGGCATCGCGCATTTCGATGGCATTTGCTAGCACAAAGAGGCTTTCCTTATAGGCTGTTTTAAGCTGAGCAAACATGAGCTCATCTGACCGCTGTAATCTCGCGTTGACAGCCGAAAGAAGCTCCTGTGTTGTAACGGGTTTTGTTATGTAGTCATCGGCACCACGCGACTTGCCCGCGAAAATATCTTCCCTGGTCCCCCGAGCCGTAAGGAAGATAAAGGGGATCAAGGCCCCACCGGGGATCTCACGGACTGCTTCAAATAATTTATAACCATCCATTACCGGCATGGAGATATCGGATAGGATGAGATTTGGGGTGTGAGTATGTAGCCAGGACAATGCATCTCGGCCGTTTGCGGCAACCACGACTTCATAGCCGGCGCCTTCCAACACTTCCTGGAAGGCGATCAACATCGCAGGGTCATCTTCCACGACCAGGATTGTCGCTCTCACATCGCTTGAAGCTGACAAGGTTCAAAACTCCACAGAAATATCGTATCCCTCTGTTCAAGACAGGGGCCCGTATCTCATTATCCCCGTCAATTAGCACTCTGACAAGCAGGCTAAATGTACCGGTGGGTTTTTATGAAGTCGCTTGTATGCAATCGTGAATTGATTTCAAAATCACCCTGTAAATCGATAGCATTTGTGAAGTAGAATGAGTTAGGTGGAGATAAAATTTTACGTATATGAATGCT
The DNA here is from genome assembly GCA_041573795.1 of Anaerolineales bacterium. GTDB lineage: Bacteria > Chloroflexota > Anaerolineae > Anaerolineales > E44-bin32 > E44-bin32. The sequence goes on along the minus strand of JBFFQB010000002.1, from coordinate 54,955 downwards.
GATAACTTAAAAGTGATTGCAACCAATCGAAAAGCAAGCCATGAATATTTCCTCGAAGATAAATATGAGGCAGGTTTGAGCCTGCGTGGCACAGAGATCAAGTCCATTCGCTCCGGGCAGGTTAGCTTGAAGGAAGCTCATATTGAGGTAGATGGGTCAGAAGCTTGGCTGGTTAATGCTCACATTGCGCCTTACGAATCAGCCGGGCAGTTCAACCATGAACCCCGTCGTCGCAGGCGCTTACTCTTGCACAAAAGAGAAATTCAGCGTTTGTTTGCCCGAGTTCGTCAAAAGGGCTACACCATCGTTCCTCTACGACTTTACCTCAAAGAAGGAAAGGCCAAACTGGAAATTGCTTTAGCTAAAGGTAAGCGAAAGTATGACAAGCGGAAGGAGATCTCGAAACGAGATGCCGCGCGGGATGTTGAGCGTGAAATTGCGAGAAGGGGTCGCTGATGGGTGCACGCTCTATTGCTGCATTAAACCAGCTTCCTGATAAAGAAAAATCTTTGATTTACGCCCGCTTTATTCCTCCAGAGATATTTGAACGATTTGAACTTCCCCATGAAATCAAAGATTTACTTGAGCTAAAGCTACTGCAGATCAAGTGCAAAGCAGGTAGCACTGATGTGGTATTGGAATTAAGGCATGATGTTGGATTCCAAGACCCTCTGCTCTATGCCCACTTAACCGATACGGTGACTGGGCAAATTCACGTGTTGCTCTACGTCATGAATGATCCATATGCTCCACGATATGATACCGATATGATGCCAGATGGAAAACCTACAGAGTTTGGCATATTTCGTAGGAACTTGGAGGCTGAGCGTGCAGCCATGAAGGCTGGTTTAGCTCCTGGCCAGGTGCGCCAAGGACTCAAGATGCTTAAATATTCTGTCGGTATATTTGAAGAATTTGTGGATTTCCTTGGACATGAAGTGTATTTTATTGATCCCCTTTTTTATCATAACGCTATCGTATTCGAGCGCTACGGTTTTGCGTATCAACAAGGTCGTCGCAAGATGGAAGAAATTCATTCGGGTTTCACCGATCAGGGTGAGCTTATTTCTCGCTTAGATGGCTCCTCCCCATTCCGCTCACCGGAATTTTCAACTTCGATACGGGGCCGCAGCTGGGCAATCCATGATTGCATTTTGGGCGAGCCTTTTACAGATGTTGTCATGTACAAAGCCATCGGATCGCAAGTGAGCGTAAATACCTTCCCGAACGCAAAATGGTGAGCAGATAATAAATGCGCATAGCCTTTTATTACCTTAATGAAAAATAGAATATGGTGGAATAGATATTATTGTGGCTATGCGCATGCAAATTTGGTTGAGAGGCGTGATATACTTGGGCATATCAGGGGATGAATGGCTTCGACGGAGGTGGAATGTAACAGATTGCGAGCCGAGAGGCGCCGAACTCGTCAAATCAGCGCAACTTAAAAGTGCCAATCGCACTGACTTTGCGGCCCTGCCCGTCGCTGCCTAGCAGTTAGGGTAGAGCTCGATCTCTCAGGAGATCCGTCACCGGATTGCGTGATCCTCCCCGCAAACCGACTGACGACAGGATGGGAGGATTGCACTGAAGTCCGCCACGTACTTCAATCAAGCAGATTTTCGGATCTGAGTGGCTAACCCAATGGAACACCTGTCAATTGGTGACCAACGGGTGAAATCCAGTAAATTGACTACGCTTGTAGATATCTGTTAAGTGAAACTTTCGGACGCGGGTTCGAATCCCGCCATCTCCACCTAAAACAAACCGGAAGGCACCTACGCCTTCCGGTTTGTATGTAGATCTACTCCGGATGACTATGCTTGATTATGGAGCCGGAATCCGTGACCGCGGACTGTTAGTATGTATTCAAAGTCGGGGTCTGCATCTGCCAGGCGATCACGTAACCTTCGGACAAGAGCATCGATGGCTTGATCGCTCACTCCAATCCCTTCCGTACCAGGCCAAACATGTGAAGCAATTTTATCGCGTCCCACCACACGCGCGGGATTAGCATACAGGAGCTCAAGCAACCGAAATTGAGGTGGGGATAGGGGTGGATCTACTTCCTTTTCACGAATCCATACCCGATGAGCTTCAATTTCCATGCGCAATCTTCCAAGGCCATGCTCATTCATGTTTTCAACTGTGAGAGGTACGGTAGCTTCTGAGCCAACGAAGATGAGTCTTGCTGCCAGTGCTACCTGAATCTCATCTCCATCCTGCAGGAGTTCACTCCGCTCAAGCTTAGTCCCATTTAAATAGGTCCCATTCTTGCTTCCTAGATCCTCAATGGTATAGCCTGCAGTCGTCCTGCGGAGGCGTGCATGGTACCTGGATATCTGCCGATCCTGAACACAAAGGTTACATGTAGGATCTCTGCCAATGACAAAGTCGTCATTGTCTAAGGCCCAGCGCGAACCTTTCAGTTCACCGTCAGGGGCAACCAGGATTGGGATCTCTTCTGACTTGTAAACCATCTTCCTAATCAGTACGAATCCTATTCAGAGTATAATGCAAGAAGTCCATGATCGCTCTGAGTAATTGGGGTATTACTCACGCCGAGAGATATGATTATGGTAACTCTGCCCCACTTCTGAGGTTCTATTGCCATCCTCTAAAAGAAAACCTGAGGTCCTCAAAGGACGTTATATCCTTAAAAAGACGATTGGCCGAGGAGGAATGGGTTCGATATACCTCGCCGATGACAATCGCCTTGAAGGTCGGCAGTGCGCCATCAAGCAAGTCCGTCAGGATCCGAACCTCACAGCGCAATTGCGCCAGCAAGGGAGAGACCAATTCTATAGGGAAGCTTCCGTGCTTGCCCGTCTTGACCACCCCACCCTACCCAAAGTCTCTGATTTTTTTTCTGAAGGCGATTCCGATTACCTTGTAATGGATTTCATCCCAGGGGATGATCTCAAGCAATTGATGGACCGTCAACGCAGGAAAGGTAACTTTCTACCTTTGAAGGATATCTTATCCTGGGCAAACCAACTCGGCGATGCGCTATCGTACTTGCACTCGCAGGATCCTCCCGTCATCCATCGCGATATAAAACCCAGCAATCTAAAACTTACCCCTCAAAATCGCCTCAAGTTAGTCGATTTCGGTCTAGTTAAACAAATGCTGCCGGATGAAATGACAATCACGGTTATCCAGGGGCGCGGAACAGCCTTATACACACCACTTGAGCAATATGGCGGAGACACTGGGCACACGGATGTTCGCTCAGATATCTACTCGTTCGGCGCAACTTTATATCATCTTATGACGAATACGGCACCGGCTGAAGCGAAGCAAAGATTTCTAAGGCCGGACACCTTAATCCCGCCACGCGAGATCAATCAACTCATACCTTTGGATATTGAAGAAGCAGTCCTTTGGGCGATGTCACTTCATCCCGATAGCCGACCATCTTCCGTGGATGCATTTAGCCAATCACTGCGTGGTGCAAGAATTTCTTCTCCTTCAGAGATGGCCACTGCAATACAACCTATCATAGCGTCGCTATCGCTAATAGATCGAATTCTGGTGGGTTCCACCTCACTTTTGCTCATCCTGGCGTTCCTTACAACGTTTATGAGTTAGCGGTGCGATTCCATAGATGCGCTAACAAGAGACCTAGGCTACTTCCCACAGCAACAACCGCAAAGACTCCTAACCCCCCAAGGACCGTTGTGATTCCCAAGCTCCCGGGCAAGCCAAGCGCGAGGTAGTTATAGGTCAACAATCCAGTTATGGCGGGAATCAGTGTAAAGCGAAGGGCTGACTCGCCAATTTGGATTCGCTGTGCTGAGATATAGCCAAGAAACGATACAAATGCAATGGCAATTAGCCCTAATACCAATGCTCCCAACCTCGAAGAAAAGCTACCTTCGATGGCGCCGATTTGCTCGTCAATCACTGCTGGGGTTGCTGTTGAGACAAGTGGTGTTTCGGTTGGCGCACTTGTGCTCGTGGGAATTAGCGTGGGAGAAATAACAACTGCCTGCGCCGCAATGTCTTCTTGAGCGTCAAGCTGGATCGCCTCGGAAATTCGAGCATTTCCTGATTGCACTGTTACTGTGAGTAATCCAGGCTTCTCAATAGGAACAGTAGTCGTGGCAACGCCACGATCCGTTGATGTCTCAAAAAGAAGAGGTGTCTCTCCTTCGACGGATGAGGCAACTCGAAACTCAACCGGTGTTCGATCGGGCACGCGATTTCCATTGGCGTCCACGATGACCCCCGTCTGAATAGTAACGTCGTCACCGATCATGAAACCTTCTGGCTCAAGTGTTGCCTCCCCTTCTTCCGTAAAGCTAACCAATCTTAGCTGGATGATCTGATTCGGATCGGGCGCTGTCACCTCAATAAGTTCATATCCAAGTCCAGGAATACCCACGGGGGACGCGCCCAAGGCCGCTTGTTCTTGAAAGAGCAACTTCGCAGCCATATCTACGAACGCTTGGCTGCTGTCATAAAGTGCATAAAACAGGTCAATCTTGCTGATCTCTGTCGCGTCAAGACCGTAGGGAACATCAAAGCTGAATACCACAACTCTTTTATCCCGGGCCAAATCAGGTCGTTTATCCAGGAAACTTTGCAAGGCTTCGGCTCCGTAAATGGCAGCTCTTGAATCCATCATGCTGAAGACTAACCAATCGGCATTACGAATAGCCTGGTCGACTTCTTCTTCAGCCGCAAGTGGCACTAACATTGCCTCAGATGTTCGCTCCCCTAAATAATTTGCTATATCGGCAAAAGAATAGGAATTTAAATTCCAACCACCGACCTGACCTGCTGCGCCAGGGCCAAATAATCGCAGCACGGCGGTCTCCAATGCGTTCACATCCATGATTGTTTCATGTGGACACGTGCTGCATTGTCGTACATAGCGCACATCTGTTAAGAAAACAATCCGCTCCCCAATACGTGGGATCCCCCCGGTTCTGCTCTCGATCTCATCTTGCTCAGGGCTGATAAGTGTGGCCCCAGTTTGAGCCACCCGATTTGCGAGCTCTTGTTCTCCCCCAACATTCGTACTATCAATGGCTGATTGAAAATCGCCTCGGGTAGTAAACGTATCCCCCAAGATGGATAACTTCAATCTTATGATCCTGAGAACGGCCTGGTCAACGCGTTGGGCAAATATCGAATCTTCAGTGTACTTATTCTTGAAGAAATTCAAGGTCCCTACTATTGTTGTTAATTCGTCAGGATCGCTTGAATCTCGAAAATTCTCAAGTAGAAGCAAGTCGTTTCCCGCCAAGAAGGTATCCCGAGCGACAAGTTGTGCGCTAAAGGTCTGACCTGTTGGATCGCGAAATAAACGAATTGCTCGAGATCCGAGCGAATCGCTCAAGGTCACCCCGCCATTCATTCGCCAAGTGCTCAGGGGCTCTAATGACATCACCAAGTTAAACGCCTGAGGATCGAAACTGATTGGCCTTGTCGTCGCACGAATGTTTCCCTGGAACCCCTGGTAACGAATGTGTGAAGTCAAAAGGCCTTGAACCAATCCCCCAGATCCAGGTTCATCTTCTTGGGTTACTGCAAAGAAGGGAGCCAGATCAAACTGCCTTAGCTCTTCAAGCGATTTCCGAACGGTCGCAACTTCCTCTTCTATCGGTCGATCACTTCCGCCTAATCCAGGAAAGTGAGAAGCCATCACAGCAATCTGACCTTCAGATCCGGCGCGAATACCTGAGATTATCGCTTTTCCCATAACGGATACCCAGTAAGGATCGCCACCGAAGGTCTGTATGCCCAGATCAGTACTATCTGTCATTTGTGGATTTTCTAGAACGTCAAGCGCTGGGCCAAGGAGGAGATTGATCCCGATCGTTGCCAATTCCCGCCCGAGAATCTCACCAGCTGCCTGGGCTATTTCCTCATCCCAGGTTGCTCCAATGGCCATGTTTGAGGCCATGGGCGAGAGCCCTTCAAGGATTGAAGTTGTTCCATGCTGACCGCCAGAATAGGTAAACCCAATAAATAGCGGTAGATATCCTTCGCGTCGATCCCTGGTTCCCTCAGGAAGCTCTTCTTCCACGCTACCAGGATCAAGATTTAACTTCTGTAAATCAAGTATCAGATTTTGAAGACTATCGATGGTTTGTGGGGATGAAACTAAGTTATCCTGCTCAGGGGAAATTAAAACTCCTGAGATGTAATGCTCTGAAACAAGGCTGTAAATTGGATCTTCTGCACGAATAGCATTTCCATTAAAAGTAACAAGGAACAGCTGACCGATTTTTTCCGCAGTGCTCATTGATTCGAGAATTTCAACTGCTGGATCGCTTTGAGCGGTCGCGCTAAACTGAACATTAAAACTCATCCAGAAGGACAAGAATAGGAAGCAAATTCGTTGAAATCGATAATTCATGCTTAGTTGGAGTATACCTGCCTGCCAATAGGCAAACAAGAACAAGGTTGATTGACTAGCTAAGATCTCGATTCTTGTGCAAGGATTTTCCTGATGGCTTCATTTCGTTTGTGGCCAGATAGAAATTCTAACTTCCTCACACCCAGTGGATCAATTACGTTCCTGAGCAAGTCTAGCTCGTCATGGGAAGGAAGTATCGTTGGCTGCATACTTGCTGCCACATCGAAACGAAATCCTGTTCTCTTTTTTACCCGTTCCAGTTCTACATTTGGATGCAGCGATATTAATCGCATCATCCCGCCGGTAAAATCAAACTCGCCAAGGTCGCTCACCAGATATGCAGGACCTGCGCCGCGCTGCCGCTCAGGTGCATGTCCTAGTCCTGAACGAAAATCAACCTCGTCAACAAAGGTAACTTTTGAGTGCTTCGTAACATATAGGTAGGTTCCATGAAAATAGGTGCTTACATCAGGAATCCCTCCCGCACCTGGTAGCCGCAGACGAGGTTTTAGATAATCTCGGCCTATTGCTATATTGTTGAAATTGCCGTGTACATCAACCTGCCCTGGCCGGAAAAATTCCTTGGGCTTTACGGTTGGGAGCATATCTGCAGCTCCAGAGACAAAGCCAAAGGAGGCAATCGCCTTATCAAGCCACAGTGATTCAACATTCATCAAGCCCAGAGGCGCACCCTCTTGGCACAGGGTTTGGCCTATGGCCGAAGCAAATGTCGCGTTGGGGGCATGTGTATACCATGCCAGCAAATAGCCAGCCGCAACCAGCGGTGTGGCTAAACCCTGTGTCAGAACATCGCCATCCTCAACCTGCCTCGATATGCAGACACACATCAGTTCATCAACAGTCCACTGTGTGCTCATCGGCGATATGCACGCTCTCTTGCTCTCAAAGCACTTTCAACATCATCGCTAATCACTCCATTTACTCCCAATTCGAACAAACCTAGCAGTTGGTCAAAATCATTCACTGTCCACACATTCACTCGGTGACCTTTTGCATGCTCAGCCTTGATGAGGCTTTCATTCACGAGTGAGTGATGGGGATGGATATCGTCGTAGGGTGTCATCCTACGCAGGGCCCATTGGAGCACCTTTGGTGTACCTGCATTGATTAGTAGAGCCGTCCGTGCTTCCTTGCTTATTCGCTTTATCGCCAATAGCGCAAATGGGTTAAATGATGAAAAAAGGGTAGCTCCTACTATATCTGAATTTTGAATAACGGAAAAACAATTCCCTGGCAGATGATCAAAAGGATCATCGTAATTCGTAAGTTCAATATTCAACATGATCTTATCTTGACTTACTGTGACTACTTCGCGCAGGGTTGGTAGCGGTTCCCCTGTAAATCTAGAATTGAATTTGATTCCAGCATCGAGCCGCCTGAGATCTGCCAGTGTATGTTTTTTTACTCTCCCCCTACCCGTTGTTGTTCGCTCTAATGTTGCGTCGTGCAGCACAACGGGAATTTTATCTTTGCTTAATTTAACATCGAATTCGATTGCATCAGCTCCCAGCTCAATCGCCAATCGAAAAGCGGAGAGGGTGTTCTCAGGGGCAAACAATGATGCCCCGCGATGAGCTATCACCAACGGGGCACCAGAATTCCAGGTGGGATATGGTTGCATATCTATAATTCAACAAAATATGCTTCAGCAGCGCGATTAAGCAGATCCTTGGTCATGCGTGGCTCAACATTGATATAGCGAGAGATGTCTAGAATCTGGTCACAGATATCGCGTGGGTGTGAGGCACGTAACTTACGATTGCGTTTGATGTACCATTCTTGCAGCATATAGGCTAAACCACTGTCAGAGTATTCCACTCCTTTCTGTTCAGCGGTCTGCTTGAAGATTTCCCGATAGGCTTCGTAGGATGGATCCTCGACCTCAATTTTGTGCCGTAATCTGCGCAGGAAAGCCTCATCCACAAGGTCCTTTGGCGGTAAGTTCGTCGAGAATACTACGAGCACGTCAAAAGGAACTTCAACTTTACGCCCTGTGTGCAGCGTTAAGTAATCGATGCGATTTTCGAGTGGCACAATCCAGCGGTTTAGAAGATCTCGAGGCCGAACTTGTTGTCGTCCAAAGTCATCGATCAGGAATACGCCACCATTCGCTTTCACCTGAAAGGGCGCTTCGTAGAACTTATTTACGTCATCAAATACCAAATCTAATCCCGGCATTGTTAATTCACCGCCGGTAATAACAAAGGGTCGGCGAATCCGCACCCATCTTGGATCACGCTTTGATCCTGTTTTTAATGCGCCGGTACCTTCAGGCGAATACTCCTCATCAGGAGAAAGCGCGTGGTTAACCGAGTCATACAACTTAACCACCTGACCATCAATATCGATCGCGAAAGGAATATACATATCCTCCGAGAGCAGAATACTACCGATCGCGCGTGCGATGGATGTCTTTCCGTTTCCAGGAGGCCCATACAGGAAGATGGACGTTCCGGAGTTGACTGCAGGACCTATTTGATTAAAGGTCTTATCGGATAACACGAGCTCATCCAACGTACTTCTCATCGTCTGCTCGTGGACCGTAGGTCTACCCCGGCTTTGGCGCAGGATCGATTCGTTGTAGACTGACAAAGGTACTGGGGCTGGTCCAGCATATTGGCTTCGCTCTAGCGCTTCCCGGGCACGGGCAATCCCAGCGCCTGTAATGGCATATTGGTAGGAACCTTCACCGAAACCTACCTGGGTTTTCACCTCAACAAATTTTTCGCGCTTCAAGGCTTCCAGTATCTGGTCAACCAGTCCTGCATAAGGCAACATCATCGCTTCCGCTACCTTAAAGCCCGTCATGTACCCACTAAAATATAGAATTTTAAGTGCAAGATCTTGCAGCCAAAGTTGTGATAGACCGGTGTCTGCTATGCGGCTAATCGGTGGAGGGACAAACCTCAGATTTGAAGTGGATGGTCTATCATCAATAGCTGCTCTTCGCACTGGACTTCGCGGTAAAGCCATCGTACGCCTCCTCGGCGTTTATTACGGTGTCCGTATCAACTCAAAACCTAGCGTTGCATGAATTGGACCGATTGCCTCGATTATAGTCACCCCACTTCCTACAAGCAAATAGCCTGTTGTGCCCACGTGTTTTAGCCGGTAAAATGGCCGGCATGAAACTATCTGTCATAATGCCAGTCTATAATGAGCGCCCGACGATTGAAGCCATCATTGATCAGGTCAACGCCGTAAATTTAGCAGATGAGATCATTGTTGTAGATGATGGCTCAACCGATGGTACCCGAGAAATCTTAAAGGAAATCGCCGATCAATCCAGCAATATTCAATTAATACTCCATGAGAAGAACCAGGGCAAAGGGGCTGCAGTTCGGACGGGGATAGAGGCTGCAAAGGCTGAGCTCGTCTTGATCCAGGATGCCGACCTAGAATATGATCCACGCGATTACGTTAACTTGCTCAAACCGATCGAAGAAGGTCGTGCCGATGTAGTCTATGGTTCGCGGTTCCTGGGAGCTCCAAGAAGAGTTACCATGTTCTGGCATATGGTGGCAAACAAACTTCTAACACTGATGACGAATCTGCTCTACGACAGCATTCTGACCGACATGGAAACATGCTATAAGCTCTTTAAGCGAGAGATCATCCAAGACATCCCGCTGCGAAGCAAGCGCTTTGAATTCGAGCCAGAGATAACGGCAAAATTGCTGAAACGCAAAGTTCGCATCTTTGAAGTTCCGATCACATTTAATCCCCGTGAATATGAAGAGGGTAAGAAGATCGGCTTAATCGATGCCTTCGAAGCAGTATGGGCGTTGATCAAATATCGCTTCGTAGATTAGCCACCTACACCCATTCAGTTAGCTCGCTGTTTTTAAGCGAATCTGCTTGTCTGATATCTACAACTCTCAATTGCAACGTCTCATATCCCAAATAGTTATTTCGCTCTATGTGATAGGCTAAATCCACGCGCTCAGGGAGATCTTGCGAGAGGTGACCCATTCGGAAGGCTATCGCATCGAAGGGTTTGCCTCCTTGCTCAATTGTAAGCTTTAAGTGTGAGGCGTCTCGCCCCACAGTCCTATTAGCTAGCACGTTCACCTTTTCAGAGCAGAAGGCAGGTTGACTGTTTTCGTTCCCAAAGGGTTCTAACAAGTCTAAGAAATCCATAAGTTCTGAATCAATAGATTTAAACTCGATAAGTGCATCAATATCTCGCATAGGAATCATAAGTTCCGTTCCGATTCTTGAATTCGCTAATTCGAGCAATTGGTCAATAAGTTTTTCCCGCTTTGCGTTTTTTACAGAAAATCCTGCCGCAGCTTGATGTCCACCAAAACGCGATAGTAATTCTGATACCTCTTCAAGGGCTTGGGTAATATGAAAACCAGGAATACTGCGCGCTGAAGCCCTCGTCTCATCCTCACCGATAGTGCCTACAATGGCAGGGCGATAGTAGGTATCAGCTAAACGTGAGGCAGCTAGTCCAACAACGCCCTGATGATAGTCCCTATCAAAGGACATAATTATTTTTTCACTCGGCCCTGGAGGATCCTCTTCAATTTTCTCGATAACTTGCCGGGTTAATTTTTGGCGCTCCTGATTAAGGCGATCGAGTCGCTCGGCGAGCGATTTTGCTCGTTCAAGATTATCTTCAGTGAGCAGCTCGAATGCTTGTTTGGCGCCGGATAAGCGTCCGGAAGCGTTGATGCGCGGAGCAAGACTGAAGCCGATTGAGCTCGCATTTATATTTCCTTTCTGGATACCGGCAACATGCATGAGAGCCTCAATCCCTGGTCGTGGGGAGTCATTCATTATCTTGAGACCTTGTTGGACCAAATGCCTATTTTCGCCGATAAGCGGCACGATATCAGCTACCGTGCCTAACGCCACCAAATCAAGATATAAATCACTATCCACACTGTGATCCACACGTGCGGATAAGGCCTGCGCGAGTTTATATGCCACACCTACTCCGGCTAGCTCTTTGAATGGATACTCATCACCGGGTACCTTTGGATTGATCGTGCAAGACGCAGCAGGTATTTTCGTTCCGGCGAGATGATGATCGGTAATAATCACTTGCATGCCGAGACTATTTGCAAGTTCGACCTCTTCTATCCCTCGAACACCGCAATCTATGGTGATGAGCATAACCACACCTTGAGCGGCTAGACGCCGAATCGCTTGAGCATTTAATCCATACCCCTCTTCAAAACGATCTGGGAAATATACGCCTACATTCACTCCGCTATCTCTAAAGAAACGATACAAAAGCGTGGCTCCTGAAATTCCATCTGCATCATAGTCCGCATAAATACATATTGGGCCGCCTGAATCCAGCGTCGCAAGGATTAACTCCACGCCTTGCTTCATTCCCTGGAGTAGAAAGGGATCGACGAATTTAGGTCTATCTGCCGCAAGAAATTCCCGTGCCTCCATAGAGTTACGTAGACCACGAGCTAACAGCAAGCTTTGATGGAGATCTCGAAAATCAGCCAGGTCAGTGGCTGTTTCTGGGTGATGTGGACGTCGTATGCGCCATTTTGTTTGGCTCGTCATCTATTTTCAATCCTCGATTGTAGGTACATGAATTTGATTCTACTTGATGGGCGCACGTTCATGTTCGCCAGTAGGCAATCAACTTTCTCCGCCCTACCGACTATGCTAGGATGTGCGTATGCGCATTATTTTCATGGGCTCTCCTGAGTTCGCCCGGCCTAGCCTCGAAGCTCTTCATCGTAGCCATGACGTTATTGCTGTTTATACTCAACCTGATCGCAGGTCTGGACGAGGACGGAAATTGCTCCCTCCCCCAGTAAAAGAACTTGCCGAGCAGTTGGCGATCACAACTTACCAGCCATCCTCGCTGAAGGATGAGAACGTATCCCAAGACATCCAATCGATGCAACCAGATATGATTGTCGTGGCTGCATATGGCAAAATCCTTCCACCAGAAATTCTTAATATCCCCAAGATTGCTTGCATAAATGTCCACGCATCCCTATTGCCGCGCTGGCGCGGAGCTGCTCCAATTCAAGCTGCAATACTGTCGGGGGATGATGTTACGGGAATATCGATCATGCGCATGGACCCAGGCCTTGATACGGGGCCTGTTTACTACCAGGCAACGACAAAGATCGCCTCCGACGAAACCAGCGGAGATTTATCCCGGCGTTTAGCCATAATGGGCGCAACAGCGCTCGAAAGCACACTCTCTAGAATATTACATCAACAGCTCGAACCTCAGCTGCAAGTTGAAGCGCTAGCTACCTACGCCCCCATTCTAAAAAAGGAGGATGGCTTGCTGAATTTTAGAAATACAGCGAGCTATCTTGCCCGCCAAGTGCGAGCTTATGAACCATGGCCATCTTCCTTTTTTTACTGGAAGAGAAATCGACTCGTCATAAGAAGTGCAGAAGCCATTGATCATAAACCGCTTCCCTACGGAACTTGCTTGGAGTATAAAAGCTTCCCTGCAATCGCCGCCGACTCAGGTATCCTCGTTCTTCGAAATATTCAACCAGCTGGAAAACGATCGATGCCAGGGGATACTTTCCTAAATGGCGCAAAGGATTTCTGCGATGGCCGAATCACCGACACGCCCAACACCGAGAGCTGACCTACAAATTCTCCGCACGCGCCATCCCCCGCCAACGTACCTTAATCAATTGTGTGAACTTTATGGTGCAGAGGGAATTAAGATCTCTCTGGATGATTTGGCCTTTCGCTTTAATGATTTCCCCGAAGAGGATCGAGTTCTCCTTGCCGTAGAAGGCGATCAATTAGTTGGCTATGCGCATTTGAGAGTGGTCTTCGATCCATGTCATGGGCAGATTGCCGAGTTGGCGGCGATCATCGTCCAGCCGCATCGGCGGAGAGAAGGCTATGGGAGCAGATTAATCGCCGCTGCAGAATCATGGGCCCGCCAGACTAATCGTTCTCACTTGCGCTTGCGCAGTGATATTGTTCGCTCTTCTGGGCACGCGTTTTTCACGGCACTTAACTATCAAGAAGATTCAACCAAGATCGAATTCATTCGTGCCCTCAAATGATCCCAAGTTGAGAGTGTCGTTGACAGCACACTCTTATGTGTCACAATGTTCACCGCAATGAAAGCATTCTCCACACAGCTCATAGTAATTGGTGGCGGAGCAACAGGCTTAGGAATCGCATGGGACGCTAGCTTGCGAGGAATTAAGACTGTTCTTGTGGATAACAGTGATCTGGCCAAGCGTTCCCGCCAACCCCTTGGCCTCCTTCATTCCGGAGCCCGCTACGTTTTGTCTGATCCCGAAGCAGCCTCACATTGCGCCAAAGAAAATCTGACCCTTCGGTCCATCGTTGCTCCAGCTCTTGAAGATTCTGGCGGGTTCTTCGTATCTACTCCTGCCGATCCGCTAGATTATCCGGATACCTGGCAGGCGGCCTGTCTCGAAAATGAAATTCACTGCGTGGAGGTACCAACCTCCCGGCTTCTACAACGTGAGCCCCTGCTTAATCCCAGGATATCAAGGGCATTTGAAGTCATGGATGCCGCACTTAATCCTTCCACGCTGATCCCCCTGCTCTTGCAAGGTGTCCAGCAAGCAGGGGGAATGATCTTACGCCGACACAATGTCACCGGTTTTGTTATCTCTCAAGATCGAATCCAATCCATCAAGGTACTGGACGTTCAAAGAAATCGTAAGCTCAGAATTGAAGCAGATTTTGTGATTAACGCCGCTGGCCCAACGGCAGGACTTGTTGCGAGCATGGCAGGAAGTCGAATACCGCTTGCGCTGAGTAAGAGCACCATGCTCGCCATGGCCAGCAGATTATCAAACAGCGTGATCAATCGCTGCAGACCTCTCGCAGACGGCGACTTGATTGTCCCTCAAAGAACGGGTTGCGTTCTCGGAACCACTGAAATAAATGTTGATCTACCCAAAAATTATCAGAGCGAGGTTGCAGAACTAAATTTGCTTCTATCAGAAGCCGATGTCCTTATTCCCGGCATCTTTCAACATCGAGCTTTGCGCGCCTGGTCGGATGTTACACCTTTATATGCTCCATCTGAAGAAGGCGCACAATCAGCTCATGATCTTCCACGCAGTCATTACATCTTCGATCATCGCGAAAGCGATAACATTCAAAACATCCTGACAGTCATTGGTGGCAATCTGTCAACTTACCGATTAGCCGCCCAAGAAGCGCTTGATCGTGCGGCAAACCGGCTTGGAAATTTAACGCCTGCAGCCACTCAGACAACCTCGCTCCCATGTGATGAAATGGCCTACAAAGGATACTTTGTCCTTCCGCAGCGTCTCACAAAGCTTGTAAGCGATCAAGCGCCGGACAAAGATCCCATCTTGTGCGATTGCGAACTTCTAACTTGCTCGGACCTGAAAGCGTATCTGTTTTCACAGAACAATCACCTACTTGATGACGCTCACTTTGAATTTCACCTTGAGATGGGTCAATGTCAGGGAGCCTATTGCATTTATCGAGTCGTTGGCTACGCTGATGAACTTCACGCGACTGTATCGGCGACATATCATACGGAGCTCATTGCTGAGCGTTGGAGTGCTATTCGACCATTAATGTGGGGAAGATCTTTGCGCCAAATTGAGCTGATGCGTAGGGTGAACCAGGACTTGTTGCGCTTCCCCGAGATCCAAGCATGACCGTTGATCTGCTCGTTGTGGGTTCAGGCCTGACCGGATTGTTTGCTGCAAACCTGGCTGTCGACCACGGCCTTAGTGTGCATCTTGTTAGTCAAGGCCGTGGAGGTTTATCCTTATCCCATGGTTGTATCGATATCTATAATTCAACCAATCCTGCTCGCTCCATCAAGAAACTCCCAGCTATTCACCCTTACCGGATCGTAGGCAAAGATGCGTTGAGGCTCGCCATAAGGATTCTTAAAGCTTATACGCAAAAAAGTGATATCGCCTACAAAGGGGGTTCCACGCAGGGTATTCCGTTGTTATCTCCTGCCGGTATACCTTTCCGGACGTCTGTCGTGCCCGAGACAGTTCTCAAAGGGCGGCTAGATGACCCTCGTCCCTTTTCTATAGCTGGGTTGAATGGTTTTCGCGATTTTTGGGCAGCGAGCCTGGTTAAAAGGGCGAGGCAGCTTGGCGTGAGAGTCCATTCAGCATTTGAGCTTCCCTTACTGCAATTCGCAGATCGGCGCGATATTCATGCCGCTGGTTTAGCCAAACTATTTGGTGACCCTTCTTTTCGGAGCGAGCTCTGGCGTGCATGGAAACCAAAATTAACCGGCGCAAAGAGAGTCGGTTTCCCTGCAGTTTTCGGTTTTCTAAACAGCAAAGATATTATTGCGGAGGCGGAAGAGTCCCTTGGTGTTGACATCTTCGAAATACCTACCCTGCCTCCCTGTCTGCCCGGTTTAAGACTGGAAGCCTTGTTGACTCAACGAGCGATAAACCAGGGCGTGAAACTGATAGAGGGTCCTGTTGCCAAGGGCCGTATCGACGGCCGTAGCAAGGGCAAGCTTGCTGCAGGTATTCAAACTAGCTCCGGCGGTGGCCAGCACTCGCTTGATGCGCGTGCAGTGCTCCTGGCAACGGGCGGTTTCTTGAACGGTGGATTAACAGCCGGGGTTGACGGGAGTGTTACCGAAAGTGTATTTAATCTACCAATCGCAGTTCAGCATGCTGTCGAGGATTGGGCTTCACCCCATTTTTGGGAAACACATCCTTACGCTAATCTTGGGGTTGAAACGGATAAGATGATGCGCCCCCTTGATATACGCGGGAAAGCATTCTTGGAAAACTTATTTGCTGCCGGTGGTGTCTTGCACGGTGCGGATCGCACGCATGAAGGGTCGCGCCAGGGGATAGACCTCGCCAGCGCCTACCAGGCGGTAAAATCCATCCGATCCTATATCAAATAACAGGAAATAAAGTCAACTTTGGAAAAGAACTCGAGGAAGTTTATTACCTTGCTCCGTCATGGTCTGTCGACCGCGAATTTCGATGGCATAGTGCAAGGACAGAAGAATTATCCCCTACACCCGCTTGGTGTTCGTCAGGCTACCCAGTTGGGGACCTATTGGGCTATGCATGAGCGTAGCTACGACTTGATCATTTCTTCGCCTTTGCAACGAGCGAAGCAAACCGCTGAGATCGTTTCAAAAATCCTATCTATTCATCCTATCGTAGAAGATCCAATGTGGATTGAGCGGGATTTCGGCAAGGGGGAGGGCCTAACCTATGAGCAAATTGAAGAACAATTTGATGTAAATACAAGGTCATCAAAAGATCTAGCCAGTTCCGCTCTTCAATTGGAAACTGAACTTGATCTCCAGGAACGGGCCGGAAAGGCCGTGGAATCTATCTTGCGGAAACCGCATAGCAACATTCTTGTGGTTTCTCACGGTGGCATTCTGGCCGCCGTAATGAGATTTATTCTCGATATTCGCTACGCCCGACAAAAATACCGCCCCCCGGGCTTCCGATTTGAGAACACCGGCTATACAGATTTGATCTTTGATAATCACGATTCGTGGTGGCATATCCTGTCTCATAATAGCCGGCCACACCTGGAGCCAATCGTATGAAAAGTGAAGAAATGGTCTTATTCAATGCCCGTGTTCATACAATGAATGCGCAAACACCACGCGGAACCGGGTTGCGCATCAGGAACGGCAGGATTGTTGAAGTTATCAATTCTCAAGCATCATCGATGGAAAGCTACGGCTCCCAGTATATTGACTTGCAAGGAAGAACTGTCCTTCCGGGGTTATGTGATGCGCACATCCATATCGAAAAGTATGCTCGATCGCTCGATCAGATAGATTGCGAAACGAACACAGAGGAAGAATGTCTCACCCTCGTTGCGCAGCGCTGCAGGAAATTAGGTCCTGGGGAGTGGGTTGTCGGCCACGGCTGGAATCAGAATACCTGGGGAGGCTACGGCAGTCTTGAAAGACTTGATGCAATATCACCTGATAACCCCGTCTACCTAACAGCGAAATCTCTCCATGCGGGATGGGCTAATTCGAATGCGCTCGGGCTTTGCAACCTATCCGAGAATTCCAAAGATCCTCCCAAAGGAAAGCTCCAGCGTGATGATCGTGGGAACCTTACGGGAATTCTCTTTGAGGATGCGATGCTGCTAGTGTCTACTATCATCCCGAAGCCCAATCATCTTGAATTGGTTTCAATGATAAAACGAGCACAGAACGATTTACACGGCTGGGGAATTACTGCCATTCATGACTTTGATGGTCTCGGTTGCCTGGATGCCCTCTTAGCGCTTGAAGCTGATGATGTTCTGAGGCTACGAGTTCTCAAGCATATTCGCGAAAAGGAGCTGGATGAGGCTCTTGCGCGCGATCTTCGATCCCGTTTGCAAGGCGAATGGATCCGCATAGGTCATTTAAAGCTTTTCGCTGATGGAGCGCTTGGCCCGCGCACTGCCGCCATGCTTCAACATTACGAAGGGGAGCCAGACAATACCGGGCTTCTCCAATTCTCCGTGGAGGAGTTGGTCGAGGTAGGGCAAGCTGCTGCCAAGATTGAATACCCGCTTGCCATTCATGCTATCGGCGACAAAGCCAATCGAACGGTATTAGACGCATTTGAAAAGCTTCAAAGATTAACCCAAAATATCTCAATGGCTCCCCACCGGATTGAACACGTACAACTAATTCACCCTCAGGATATTTCTCGGCTTGCATCGCTGGGAATAACAGCCTCAATGCAACCTGTCCATGCAATTTCGGATAGGTTGATGGCAGACAAATATTGGGGAGAGCGTGTTCGCTGGAGTTACGCCTGGAATTCTCAAATTTCTTCTGGTGCTCGTCTCATTTTCGGTTCAGATGCACCGGTAGAATCGCCCGATCCGTGGGCTGGAATCGCAGCCGCCGTAAATCGAAAGTCCGCTCACGGGAAAGGAGATTCAAATCCCTGGGTAGCGGAAGAGCGTATCCCGCTTGAATCTGCCTTACAGGCGTACACAAGGTCTCCCGCCCAGGCATCGTCATGGCACTCACTTATTGGGCAGCTTTGTCCCGACTTCGCAGCCGACCTAATCATTCTGGAGAGTGATCCATTCGGAATTAAGGCTGATGACTTGTGGGATATTCGCCCTAGCGCTGTTATGGTCAATGGAGAATGGGTAGTGCGGAATTTTTAGACGATGAGTCTTCTCACGTCCCCTTCACGAATCGTGATCCCTCTTTCATCCAAATGCTCCATTAGTGCAAGCGCGTATTTCCTCGAGGTATCAAACAAATCACGCACTTGAGCAACACTGATTGTTTCCTGCTGCTCGAAAGTGGTCCTTATCTTTTTTACTGCATATGCGTATGTCTCGTGGGTAAAAAAAACATCTTCGCTAACGCTAACCAGCTCCTCGCTCCAGATTAAATACTGCAAGATCTCCTCATCAATTTTCTTGAGGATATCCTTTCTAGAGGGGGTATTGAAGGGTCGAACTTTGAATTCTTCGAGAAGATCATCGACCTGGTTCTGCTGTTTTTGAGACAACGAAGGGAGACGTGATGGAAGACGTATGAAATTGCCATCTTGCTGGATCCATGCTTCGGATCTAGCAGTTGTGATAAATGCAGCAGCCCATTTTGGATCTAGTTTTATTCTCGTTCGGTATTCTTGCAGTGGCATGCCCACTCGCAACGGAAATCTTTGGTGATATTCGTTTAATACATACTCGCTCTGGCTCCGAAAACGCTCCCAAGCTGAAGCTGTCATGACAATTGTCGAAGAGCGCTTACCCCCCTCCTCCAAAGTCCTGAGCTCACCCTTTTCAATTAATGTCGAAACAACGCCGTCTCTGTCTTCCAGGTCAATTTCCTTGAAGGCTTGATCCATTGAGATCGGACCTATCCGTCTGATGTGTTCGAGAACGACGTCGCGTGCATCCCCCGTATGTAGTTTTTGTAATCGCTCCAAAGTCGCAACATCCTTCATCCTGTAGTGCCTGTCTGGGGAAGGGTCAAGAACTTCGCCTCCTCCCAGGGTTGCGCCCGGTGAAGGCCTGCGCAAAATGAACTTATCTCCACGATCTGCCACGATGCTGTCGGCAAGGACCAATTGCACCCACCCCTCTTCTCCCGGTTTTATGTCCGCTTGTCCAATTAGCCGGATCCGAGCCATTCGCTGCGCTGCCCCGTGATACAACTTCACTTCTTGATTATGTTTGATGGGAGCTGCCAAATCTGCTAAGGCGCAGAAGTACGCGTCAATCATCGTTGACGTTTTCCATTGTCCAACAAGAGTAACCGTATCACCTCGTTCAATCTCGCTTTTATCCAGTCCACTTAGATTAAGTGCAACTCGTCCCCCTGGCCTTACAATTTCTCGCTTGCTTTTGTGCGACTGAAGATTCCTAATACGCGCTTTCAAGCCCCCAGGAAGGATCACCACCTCTTGACCCTCACGCAGAGATCCACCAATAAGTGTTCCGGTAACAACAGTGCCAAAACCGGTAAGACTGAATACACGATCAATGGGCAATCTTGGTCGACCCGTATCCATTCTTGCAGGGGTTTCATCCAGTACGTTTGTAAGTTCTTGCTTCAACTCCCTTAATCCAATTTTCTCCTGCGCAGACACAGCCAGAATTGGGGCATCCTTCAAGCTTGTTGTTGAGAACAATGTACGCACATCATCTTTCACCAAGTCCAGCCACTCTTCTTCAACCAGATCTACTTTTGTTAAGACGATTATCCCTCTGGGGATCTGCAGCAGATCGAGAATTGCCAAGTGCTCGCGAGTCTGGGGCATGATGCCCTCATCCGCAGCAATCACAAAGAGCACTGCATCAACAGACCCAACACCTGCAAGCATGTTTTCAATGAAATCTCGATGTCCAGGAACATCCACTATCCCAACTTCTTGACCGCCTTCCAAGGTCAACCACGCAAAACCAAGATCAATGGTCATCTGTCGATCTAATTCTTCTTGAAGCCGATCCGGATTCATGCCCGTTAAGGCGTGAACCAAGGTCGACTTGCCATGATCAACATGTCCTGCCGTTGCAATTGTCCGCATGTTGTTACCTGGTTGTTCAGCCCTCTCGCTCGGCATGCTCGCTAAGCCATTCCCGAAACATCGACATTAATTCTCCTAATCGCATTTGATCGGCATTGAGCATTTGCCGCAGGCCCTGTTCTGCCTGGCTGAGATTATCTGAAAACGATTGATGCTCCTTCGATAACTTGTCATGCAAGCGGGTGTGCTCCCGCCATAGTTCATCAGAGGTTAATTTATAGGTGTTCCACCTCTTCAAATCATCAGCCTGGAAGGATGACCAGTCATGCTTCATACGGTTATCACTGAGGCGTTGCATCTCAGAAACTTCGGTAATACGACGTTCTAAACGTTCCATTAACTCGCCTAAATCTGTCCTCATTTGCTTTAGGGCCCGATGCATTTCTTCGTAACTTGCCAGCCGTTCATCAAATTCTGCAGCCTGCTGCTCGATAGCATCAAATCTCCGTCCCCACTTCTTCCATGCATTTTCAAATTCAACAGTATTCAATTCCTGACGCTCTACCCAACGCGCCTGCCCATTAGCTCTCTCCGCTTCAGCGCTTAATAATTCAGAAATACGTATATCGAGGGATCGGTTGCTATCAGCGATGACCTCAAGCATCCCGCGCGATTCTTCACTTTTCTTCCTGAGCGCTGCTAATTCGGCTTCAGCCTTCTGGTACTCCTTCCGCAATTGTTCGTTGGTGCCGAGCATGGACTTAATTTGATCCCCCTGCCCCGCTGTTTTGTCTAGCAGTTTCTCGACCTGCTTCTCCAGTTTTCCAGATTGCTTGGTAAGACGTAATTCTTCCTCTCGCATTGTGCCCATGCTTTTTTCAAATTCATCGACCCTTCTCAGATCCTCCTGAAGTTGGTCCATCCGCAGCGAAAAGGCGTTTTGATCTGTCTTGCGTAACGCCTCCAGATTGGCCTCCTTCTCAGACCTACGCTTTTCTGCTGATTCTAGCAATCGTCCCACCTCTTTCCGATGTTGTTTAAGAGTTTCATCGACCTGATGAATCCGAGTCGTTAGTCCTGTGAGACGTGAAATTTCATCATTCAAATCCGCAATTTGCTGTGATTGAGTCTGAATTTGCTTTTGAGCTTCAGATAGCAAATCGGATAACTCCTTAATAGCTTGGTTTGATTTCTGATGTTGCTCATCGAGCCATTCTAATCGTTTAGCGATCTGCTTTTCATCCATAGCATCATGCCTACCTTACTAGGGGATCAACGGGAAGAGATGAGGCAATCCACCGGTTACCTCCACTACCCAAGGGACGAGAATTTGTGGAGCGATACCTAAAAGCACCAAACTTCCAATGCCAATCAGCAAATATGCTTGTTGAGAGGGACTTTCTTGATCTTGCTCGTGTGCAATTGTGGGATCAAACAGTATCGCAGCCCAACGCAAAACTAATAAAGCGCTGATGATCATCGCCAGAAGAATCGAGATTAAAATGTAGGCATCTCGTGCAAATTCTAAAGAGAGAAGTGCCCATCTCCCAGGAAATCCAGCCGTTAAAGGAAAGCCTGCGAGTGAAAGCAAACCCACAAGTATGGCCAGGGCTGCTACAGGTTGTCTCCGTCCTGCTCCTCGCCAATCACGTTTATGCAATTGCACTACACACAAACCTAGCGCGAGGATGGCGATGCCGAAGACACGTGCACCAAATAAGGCTAGTGCGATGCGTGCTCCAGCAGGGCTCGCGTGAGACAAGGCCAGCACGATGACGCCCATATCGGCTACGATAGCGTAGGAAAAGACTTTGCGTAGATCTCTTGCGCTAAATGCCCAAAAACTCGCCAATACCATTGTCGCTATGCTGATAATCCGCAAGCCGGCGTGAAAGGTCAGATCTTCTCTGAGCCAAGTAAAGGCATCCATAAAGCGCAGGAGTAAGAAGAAGCCTGCAGCCTGGAGAATTACGGTAACAAAGGCAACGATAAAACTATTCGATTCCTGCACCCCCGCAGTTAACCAGATATGAAATGGTGGGATGGCCATGAGGATCGCGAAGCCAAATCCAATTACCGTAGCAGCAGATACACCCCCTTCCGCGCTCGTACCGATACCAGTTCCGGTTTCAATCATCCATCCACCCAGAAGGATGGAAAGCATGGCAAAGGTATATAGGACCATCAACCTCACAGCACCGACGCTGCTCGGGTATTCTTGAGAAACGAGCAGCAGTACGGAGCCCACGGCTGCCAGACCTATAAACGCTGACGCAAAAAGAAATGGCTCGACCATGATCGATCCAGCGACGGTGATTAGCATAAGCATGGCAATCGTAGGGAAGAACCTATTTTTCACAGCCAACCAAGACCCACTTAACAGAAAGAGCCCTGTAAGATAGAGAAAGGCGATCATGGGTCGAATGGCAGTTCCCAGAATCAATTCCCTGCCCAGGACTATCCAGCTGTTCTCAAAGCGGATGGAAAAACCGAGCAAGGTAAAGGCTTCATCAAGCGGCGCGAAGAGGATGAAACCAGCCAAGAACGTAGCCCCAGAGGCGGCAATAAGCGAAGAGACGGTACGTTGATTTCTGAAAATGAACGCGAGCGACGCCGTTGCAAAGCTTGCAACAACGAGGACAAGGGGTGCGCTCACGCCCGGCCATCCTCTTGTGCATGCGCCTGATGTCTGATGCTCATGATATAGCTTGTTGCCAGGCTAATAATGAGTTGGATGCTGATCATCAAAACGACAATCGCTAGCGATGGCTCAATGCCTCCGTAAAAGAGGTCAAATCCAATTAGCAGCGTTAGCATTCCTACCGCAGCCTCCATAGGCGACTGATACAACCCTAGCATCAGCGATCCCAGGCACATGATAAAGGTCGAGCCAAGGAAAATATTTTTTCCAGCAGAACTCGTAAAAGATTGAGTCTGGTTCGCAAAAGCCCAGGCAACGATAAAAACGATTAGCGCAGTCAGGAAGCGAAACCAGAAACTTCGTGGAAGTGAAGGGGTCTGTAAAAATGATTTCCCTTCGGTAAATCGTCGCTCCGAGCTATATAGAATGACACCCACTAGGAATCCACCAAGCAACCGAGCGATCAATGATCTAATCTGCAATACGGGCAAGGCAAGGAGAAATGCAAATACGTATTGTGCTGCCAACAAATAGATCGCAAATCTGGCTTTGTTTAACAGAAGAGTGGCGATACTTACCAGAGCCATGAGATAAGGGATGAGAGCCATAAATCACCAAGAATTCGGGTTAGCCTGTTGCCAAAATCAGAAACACTGTGATAGCAAATATCCAGAGAATCGCCGCTTCACCCTCGATAAGTCCGGCGATAGAGCGGAATCCTGCTTGTAACATATTCAACCCTCTGCCGGTTAGAAAGTACAAATTTGAGGGATCCAGTCGTGAAATCCTAATTCGGAAACGACCAAGCTCCCCTTCCGGCAAGCTTCGAAAAAAGAAAAAGCCACCAGCAATCAATACAAATTGAACACCAAGCATCACCCATGACCAAAGGTCGAATTCTGACCTAAGATGAATCCCTAGGCCAACGGACGAGAGAATTGGTAGGGCAATACCAAGACCATAGCTAAGGCGAGAGAGATTCTCCCCCGTTCGCCAGGAGATTTCGGGGGCATAGTACACTTGCAGACTTCCTAAGGCGGTTAAGGATATCCCCAGCATGATGCCCATAGAAACCAGCAAACCCGGCCAAGGCTGAACCACCTGACTTCCTGCAATACCCCCTAGAATACCCGCTGGCAAGATGGGAAGACCGAGCTGGACAATGACAGCCCCAAGCGCCAGAAACCTATGGGATGGTGTAAAAATCTCTGTTAGTGAGAGCACTGCCCCTGCTAATAAAAGGACAATTGCTGCCGAAGCTATGCCCATGTAATTTTCGGGGGCACTGGTTGAGGCGATAACTCCAACACCACATATCGCTAAGATAAAAAATGGCCGCCCAATTAGAGCATCGGATGCCAGAATCCATCGCAAGCCGCCTATGACCAAGCTACTAATTCCGGCGATATACAACCATGGCAAAATTTCGGGTGGGATCCCAGCTTGAAAGAGCTTGGCTAAAAAGGCAAGAACAATGGCAGGGGGATAAAGCCGCATCAAGCTCCCTAAGCCTCTTCGAAATTCTAACAAACTAGGAAGATTGAAATGCAGTGGAAATAACCCAAGTCTTACAAATCCGCCCAGCATGATAAGGAAGATGCCCAGGGCTGAAGTTATCGGTTCAGTTAACGAAATCCCCTCTACAGTAGGTAGGGAAAAAGCCGTCCCCGCAAGTACCAGAAGTACTCCGAAAATATCGATCGATAAGCGGGTGAAAACTTGTCTGATCTCTATTTCACTTTGAAGTAGGCTAAACAGGAATATCGCAGATATAAAATCAAATAATGTCCAGGTAATGATCACAGTAAGTAAATTATTCGCCAGTATCGCTATGACGGCTGAGCCGGTGTATAGGAACCAGAAAACTCGGATACCCGTTGTTGGTGCAGGCTCACGTGAAGCGGAAGTAAGGATCATGGCAACAAGCAAGGTGACGACTGCGTAGATAACAGGCCATGTTATTGGATCTACTGCCAGACTGAGTGGAGATTGAAACATCTGGCTTGGCTGCCACGCAGAAATTTGTACGTACTGATCGGGTCCAAGTCGCAATGTAAGCGTCGCGATCCAAATGAGCAAGCCCAGGATCGCACTGAGGCCCCATTGCACTCGCACGGCTCTTTTGCGCAGCATCCAGGTCAAGGCTGCTGCTAGAAACAATAAATAGAATGGCAGAAGCGCTATCATCACATTGATCCAAGCATCACGTTTACCTACCCTATCGCTGGATAGCATACCATGGACAGGCCTGGAATCTTCACGAAAAGCCTTGCATGCTATACTATCCGCACCTCAAATTAAGGATGTTCGATTTGCCTCCTCGTGTATTGCATTTACATCGAAAAATAAATGCTCGCCAAGCAATGGAAGTAACGATGGCTCTTGAACTCCAGGAAGGGTTTGGAATTATCGGGGATGCCTCCTTCGGTCGCAGCAAGCGCCAAATCCTACTCGTCTCTCATGCTGTCCTTACACGCCTTGATCTTATTCCAGGCGAAATTCGGGAGAATATTGTCATCGATAAGCTGGATGTAGATGCATTGCCAGCAGGAGCTATACTCTCAATTGGCTCGGCTTCAATGGAAGTTACAGGCCCTTGTGATCCCTGCGCTCGCATGGATGAAATCCGGGATGGCCTGCAAAACGAACTTAAGGGAAGTCGAGGGATTCTCGCAAAAGTAATAAAAAGTGGACGGATCTTGGTAGATGACGAAGTGGTTGTATCGCTTCCCATGGACTAGCCACTCGAGCTAATAATATTCTAAGATCATCAATTTCGGCATCAATATTAAACAACAGAGCAGAGGTGGTGAATGGAAACCGAAGATGGCAAGGCCTCTCCATCGATCACACTTACTGGAAGTTCTCTTGGACTGGAAGAAATCGAACTTGTTGCAAGAAAAAACGCAAAAGTTGAAGTTTCCCCTAAAGCCCTCGAAACGATTCGGAAATCCGCGGATACCATCAACCAGCTATCCAATATCGATCAACCCATCTACGGCGTCAATACAGGATTTGGGATTTTCTCCAACCGTCGGATCGAGCCCAACCAGACAGCAGAGATTTCGCGTAATCTGATCTTAAGCCACGCAGTGGCAGTCGGTGCTCCACTCCCGGAGCAGGTCACTCGTGCCGCCATGCTCATCCGGGCGAATGCCCTCTCTCGGGGCTACTCAGGGGTGAGGCCAATCATCATCGATTCACTCGTTGAGATGTTAAATCAAGGTGTCACACCAGTCGTCCCCTCTCAGGGTTCGCTGGGGTCCTCTGGGGATCTAGCTTTGCTCGCTCACCTTGTTCTGGTTCTGGCGGAAGTAAGCGAGGATAACCAGAATCTACACGCTGGGCTCGCACAGTATCAAGGGAAAGTTCTACGCGGGGACGAGGCGATGGCAGCGGCTGGGATTCTTCGAGTCAGTCTCGGTCCTAAGGAAGGACTGGCTTTAACCAATGGTGCTACTTTCTCCACAGGGATGGTTGCACTTGCGCTTTTAGATGCCCGCCGCTTACTACACGCAACCGAAATCGCTGCGGCAATGACCTTTGACGCACTTCTCGGAGTACCTGAAGCACTCGATCCACGCATTCATGAAGCCCGCAACCATCCAGGACAAATCGGATCAGCCGAGAGAATCAGAGGCTATCTTGAAGGCAGCACCCTTGTCGGATCTTCAAAAAAAACCCAGGATGCCTATAGCCTGCGCTGCACACCCCAGATCGTGGGACCGGCTTGGGAAGCGCTGGCTTTTTCAAACGACATCATTACCCGGGAAGTGAACGCTGCAACAGATAATCCCCTCCTTTTCGATCACGACGTACTGTCCGGTGGCAACTTCCATGGCCAACCAGTTGGCATGGTTGCCGACTTTATGAAAATTGCACTTGCCGAGGTATCGAATTTATCGGAGCGTCGAACGTACCGCCTGCTCGCGGCGCATACCAACGAAGGCTTACCACCCATGTTAATTTCACAGCCAGACAAGGTAGGGCTACACTCCGGACTAATGATGCTCCAATACACAGCCGCCTCTCTATGTCTTGAGAATCAGGCATTGGCAACCCCGTCTTCTACCCATTCCCTACCGACCTCTGCAGGTCAGGAAGACCATAATGCAAATTCTGCAACAGCTGCGCGCCACCTCTTAGATATCGTCACGAATATGTATTCGATCGTCGCGGTCGAACTCCTTTGCGCAGCTCAGGCACTAGATTTGCGCACCTCAGAGTTAAGCCACTTGAAGGTAGGGGAAGGAACAGCACGTGCGCTCGAATGTATTCGCGGCGTATCTTCCTTCGTAGATTCTGAAAGACCCTTAGCAGAAGATATTTCCGCGGTCGCAGCTATTCTGAAGTCAGGAAAATTACTGAGAGACTTGGGTGTGAATGTAGCTATGCTATAATCTGCCCAGTCGAGCAAATATTCCGACATGAATCACCATCTTCAGCACACCCACTGCCTGTAGGCAAAGTCCTGGTTAGCAACGACCATTCGGTCATATAGATGGGTGATGGCCTGGGCTCAGCCCAGGCTCGTTTTTTTGGAGGCCTTCATATGTCAATTAAACCCGTTCGAGGTACACGCGACTTTTATCCAGAAGCTATGTCAGTCCGACAATGGCTTTATGGGAAGATTCGGGAAGTCTCAGAAGCCTTTGGTTACCAGGAGTTCGATGGACCTTATCTTGAGCGGCTTGACTTATATGCAGCGAAATCGGGTGAAGAATTAGTCAAAGAACAATCCTATGTTTTTCCTGATCGCAGTGGAGAGCTGATCGCATTACGCCCAGAGCTAACCCCCTCTCTGGCCCGCATGGTTGCGCAACTCGGAAAAGGCAGGGCTTTGCCATTGCGCTGGTGGTCTTTCGGGCCATTCTGGCGTTATGAAAGAACGCAGAAAGGGCGTTCTCGCGA
Organism: Anaerolineales bacterium; assembly: GCA_041573795.1. Classification (GTDB taxonomy): domain Bacteria; phylum Chloroflexota; class Anaerolineae; order Anaerolineales; family E44-bin32; genus E44-bin32. Next base: position 27,075 of record JBFFQB010000002.1, on the reverse strand, counting down.
GTTTTTCCAGTGGAATATTGATCTTATTGGCGTTGATTCGCCCTTGGCAGACGTTGAGTTGGTAGCAGTCGCCTGCGAACTTTTCCGAAAGACCGATTTAGCTCCGGATCAAATCCGCATAAAAGTTAACAACCGCCGTTTGGCAGAAAGTATGTTGCAGGAGATTGGAATTATCAGCGATGCCCTTGCAGAAGCGTACCGCCTGATTGATCGAAAGGAGAAGATGGAAGCGGAATCATGGGAGCAGTATGCAGAGTCACTTGGCTTCAGCGTTGATCAGATAGTGCACTTAAACAAATATCTCGAACAAGATAATTCCTGGAAAAAATCACCAGAATTGGTCGCGTTCTTTGACGCAGCAAATGCATTGGGTATCGGCGCATATCTTGAGTTCGATCCATCTGTTATTCGCGGATTGGATTACTACACCGGAATGGTTTATGAAGCTCGAGATATGGCCGGAAAATTCCGCTCCATTCTGGGCGGTGGTCGCTATGATCACCTCGTCTCTGCTGTTGGCGGTGAGCCTGTCACGGCCACGGGATTCGCCATGGGGGATGTGGTGTTCAACCTGGTCTTAGAATCCTTTGGTCTTGCACCCCAGCTTCGCTCAAATCCAGCACAGATTTTCTTGCCGACATTTGACGAGGATAGCGTGAGCGAAACTTTGAGGCTTGCCGCTGAGCTGCGCGCAGCTGGATACCGTGTCGAGTGGTATCCCCAACCAGAAAAACTTTCAAAGCAGTTTCGATACTCTGACCGCCAGGGGATACCCATCAGCATCCTCGTCGGGCCAGATGAGATAAAGAAAGGCACCGTTAGCGTGAAGATAATGGACACAGGGGACCAGGAAGATGTCCAACGCGATAAACTGATCTCTTATTTGGAGAAAGCTATTCCCGGCCAATAACCTATAGAAAGCTGCAATTCTGAATTGCCGTTGGTTAACGCTTCATGATAGAATTCGCGGCGACGTGGTGCCTGTAGCTCAACGGCAGAGCGCCTCACTGTGGATGAGGAGGTTGCGGGTTCGAGACCCGTCAGGCACCCCACCGTAACTTTGCTCAGGGCATGCAATCCTACATTGCTGCCCTGAGTTTTTAATTTAATCCATGCTGATGAACCGACATAACCATCTAAGGGTATTTACTGTGAGACAGATCACAAATCTTTCTCCTCTTCAACTAAGTCGCTCCTCTCCCTAAAAGAGAGGCGAAACCCTCACAGAATAGTGAGGGTTTCGTTTTATTAGGTTAGATTTTACCCACCGTTTGCTACCCAATGTCCTTCCAGTCCGGTAGCCAAGCATGACGCTGTAAATTTAAGTGGATCTAGAACTGCTCTTAGCGTTCCAGACCCGTCCGAGGATCCACTCCCGTATCGATTATCCCTTGCTCTAAATCTCGGATGATTTGGAGTACATGCTCAAGTTTGCCTTCCGGTAGCAGCTCGCTATTTACGTCTCGAACATCAAAAGTCATGGCAAGTGAGACTAGCTCGTCACCTGCCTCCAAGCGTGTCAACGCCATTGGAAGCGCCAGCATGGGATTTGGCAGGACTGTGGCGATCCAGCGATCGCGAAATTCCCCTGCAGGTGCTTCTGGCCCGATCCAGAGTGCATTCGCTGTGCTGGGGTCCCGAAAGGCTACATCAAGGCTTGATGCAGGAATCTGATGGGATACGGTGACCGTTTGCACCGCTTGTGACGTCAGTTGCTCGTATGCTGCGAGTAATCCATTCTCATCTGGCGTCGTCATCGATACGCTTGCCGGATAATCTCCAAAGGGTGGGAGGATAACCCGACAAAGACCACAGAAGTAGGTTACGCCATTGCGGTACCCGATTTGCTCTGCCATGCTTGGTCCACTCTCGCTACTCGCCAGAATTCCAGTGCGCCAATCCGAGGTCACTAGAGCAGATATGTAGCCATTAATAAAGGCAACTTGATCGGGCCGCATTCCGTATGGGCCAATAACGGCGACCCGCCCTGAAGGTACGGCGCCATCGATGCCGACAAGGATAAAAAAGGTATCCGAAAGGCTCTCGATCAGATCCCCGAGATCATTATCACCACCGGCCACCACGATCAAGAATGGGTTGACGAATTCATCGGACCCTGTAAGATCAAAGGATGTCTGGAATGACCACGCTCTCTCCCGGGCAAAGGAATCCAGGGCCTCAGTCATATCCAACCCCATGGTTTGCCACTCGGCTGACCGATTAATGAAGACCAGTCCGGGGGCTGGTTGCGGTGTCTCTGTGGCGACCTGAGGAGAAGCTTCGCCGATACGTTGTGTAGCTGTCGCCTGGGCAACAGCATCTTCTCCTTTGGATTGACATCCAGTCAGATTAAAAACAAACAACAGGGTTGCAACTACCCAAAAGGTTTTTTTACCCACGGCTTCTCCCATAGAGGATAATGAGGTCTATAGTGTTATATTCTACTCGTTTCGGAGATTGAAAAATAAATTGCTGCCAAAATCCTATCCTCGCTCTTGATCGAACGCGATAGAATTCATGCAATACAGCAACTATGGTAAGAGCGGCTACGCAGATCTGCCAGCAGATCGATTAAAATTTACTCACTAAAGGTTTCGATATGAGGTTTTCTCGAAGAGATGTTCTAAAGCTCGGCCTAATAAGTATTGGTAGCTCCGTCGTTCCTTCCCTCCAGCCTCCGCGACTTCTTCCGGCCTTTCCGGATTACAAGGCACTTGGGAGAATATCTGTTCAACAGGTAAACTTCTACGCGCGCCCGGATGCTACTAGCCCAAGGATTGGTCTCCTTCCTAAGGATCATGTCTTTCCCTGGCTTAGGGAAGTTAGTGGCTACCACCCCTATCGAATAACTCAGCGCTTTGTTGAATCCCCGGAAGGTTTTATCTGGTCAGGAAATGTCCAGCGCGTTGAGAACCATCCTAACGAGGGGCAAGATGAACTTCCCAGCACTACGCTCGGTGAAGGGATGTGGGTAGAGGTTACAGTCCCTTATGTTGACCTAATCCTGGATAACCCACCTGCTCGTTCGCCCTGGTTGAAAGAGAATCCAACGCCGCGTCTGTACTACAGCCAGGTCCTGTGGGCAGATCGAATAGTCGTGGATACGGATAGTGGCACTCGCTTCTATCGGATCAACGAGCGCTTTGGATATGGCGATATCTTCCTTGCAGAAGCATCCGCCTTTCGGCCGCTGACTGCTAGCGATCTCGCCCCCATAAGCCCCGAGGTTGACGACAAACGAATCGTCGTCGATGTCACCCGTCAATCCCTCTCTTGCTTTGAGGGTTCACGCGAGGTTTATTACTGTCGTGTTTCAACTGGAGCGAAATTTGATTCCTCCGGAAATCCTGTGAAGGAGTGGGCTACGCCCCTGGGGCCACACCCAATTTGGCGTAAAGTAATCTCATTGCACATGAGTGGCGGCACAACAGGTGGAGGCTATGATCTACCCGGCATCGCGTGGACCACATTATTTGTTGGTAATGGAGTAGCGATCCATGCGACCTTCTGGCACAATAATTTTGGAGTAGCCATGTCCCATGGATGTGTTAACTCGCTACCGCAAGACGCACAATGGATCTTCCGCTGGACAACACCCTATGTTGAATACGACCCGGGAGATGTGACCATTTCTATGCCGGGAGGAACCTGGGTTGAAGTCGTTGAATCCTAGTCTCGTACATTTTACGTAAAGTGCTCATGAATGAAACGGATCGCAACTATCATGGCGCCACTGCGAAAGCCTCACCTAATATTGCACTGATAAAGTACTGGGGCAATCGCGATCACGCGCAGCGTATTCCCGCAAACGGATCGCTTTCTATTACCCTGGGCGAACTATCAACTACAACGACTGTAAGGCCAGACCCAGAACTTACCCGGGATCAATTGATCATCAATCAGTCATCTGCTACATCCGTGGCGCAAGAGCGAGCAGGTGAGTTGCTTTCACAAATTCGCTTGATGGCGGGGAGCAATCTGATGGCTGACGTAGAAAGCCAAAATGATTTCCCAATGGGTGCCGGGATCGCCTCCTCTGCGTCAGCATTTGCAGCCCTGGCGCTGGCAGGGTGCAAGGCCTATGGCTTAGCGCTGGACTCAGCCGCGATGTCCCGCCTGGCCAGAAAGGCGTCCGGATCAGCAGCTCGGTCCATCTGCGCTGGTTTCGTTGAGCTCCACAGTGCTGCTGAAGAGCAGCAAGCATACGCAGAGACCATCTTCCCAGCTGATCACTGGGATCTCTTCGATCTTATCGCTGTTGTCGACACAGGGCATAAGGCAGTTTCCTCCAGTGAAGGGCATGCACTCGCCGACACAAGCCCGATCCAGGCTGCTCGAGTAGCTGATGCCCCAAGACGTCTCAGGGAGTGCAAGCAAGCCATTGAATTGAAAGACTTTAACCAGCTTGCAACTGTTGTCGAGCTCGATTCGAATTTAATGCATGCAGTTATGATGTCTTCAAAGCCACCAATCCTCTATTGGCTACCAGAAACACTGGCTTTGATGCGTGGAGTTGAGCGGTTGCGAGCTGAAGGCTGGGAGGTTTGCTACACCATCGATGCGGGTCCCAATGTGCACTGCATCTGCACCGGCGCGAGTCTTCGTCGGGTAAGAGCCTACCTTGAAGCACAAGAATTTCTAGTTCAAATCATCCAGAGTGGACCCGGATCCGGCGCTAGATTGCTCTAATCTGTGCTGTCTTAGCTGGATGATATAATCCCCTCACTTTAGAACCCAGGATTGTTACGTGTCTGATCTGCTACTTTTTATCGCCGTACTTGGAACACTATTACTTGGTCACGAACTCGGCCACTTCATTGCTGCGCGCTTGCGCGGGGTGAAAATTGAAGAATTTGGGATCGGCTTTCCGCCTCGCATTTTGACACTTTTTGAAGCCGGCGGCACCAAATACACGCTCAATTGGATCCCTCTGGGTGGCTTTGTGCGCCCCGCAGGTGAAGATGACCCGGAGGTAGCGGGAGGATTGGCGGCGTCAAGCAAAACCACACGTGCACTCGTTCTGGCTGCTGGCCCCGCTGCCAATGTGATCCTCGCCTTTTTTGCGTTTCTCTTCGCCTTCCGCTTCGCGGCACCCAACCTGGAACAAGTCATCATCGCTGAGGTAGAAGCTGCTACCCCCGCAGAGCAAGCTGGACTCATTGAAGATGATCTCATCCTCGAAGTTTCTGGCGTAAAGGCAGAGAGCTTTCAAGTTATCCAAGAGCAAATTGAAAAAAATCTTGGACAGGAATTAGAATTCACACTTGAAAGAAATGGTGAAGTTATTCAAGTCATCCTTGTGCCTCGCACGGAGTGGCCGGAAGATCAAGGTCCAGTCGGCGTGACACTCGGTCATCCACTCGCCACCCTCAGCTGGGGTGAATCAGCTCGGATCAGCCTCGATTCTATGCAGGCACAGGTCATCGGATTGATTCATCTCCCGGGTCGCCTGCTGGCAGGTGAAGCGTCGCAGGAAGAAGCGCGCATCTCTGGATTGAAGGGCATTCACGACATGCTCGCCTGGGCTAGCGCCGTTGATAGCAGCTCCGATCGTCCCTTCATCACCCTTAATATCGTGGGGGTAATCAGCTTGGGATTGGCCTTAGCTAACTTGCTCCCCATCCCGGCATTGGATGGCGGACGTTTAATGTTTGTATTCTTCGAAGCCGTCTTCCGACGCAGAATCTCCCCCCAGTTTGAAGGGTTGGCGCACGCCCTCGGATTTGCATTTCTGCTCATCTTGATGGTCTACTTCAACTTGCAGGATTTCCTCAATCCGATTACCCTGCCATAGAAGATCTGATGGCTGACGCAGAGCAGTTAAATCGCCTCTTAGACTACCTCTTGGCCGAAAGTGATAGCTCATTGACAAATGAGCTTTTACCCCTGTCGGACATGGATCCTGCCCTTCTTGCGCAGTTTCGACCCGTATGGAACAACCGATCAACAGGTGAGCGCCGCGATTTACTCGCCATCATGGGTCGTCTGACTGATACGCGAATTGAGCTCCAATTCGACCGTATATACCAGGCGGCCTTAAACGATCCGGACTCCGAAGTTCGCAAACTTGCGATTGAAAATTTGTGGGAATCTGAAGATCAGAAGTTAATTCCTGTCTATCTGGAGGCGGTTAACTCCGATCCTTCAAATGATGTGAGGATTGCTGCCATTGGCGCTCTCGGGCGGTACATCTTGCTAGGGCAATTCAGTAAAATTCCATCTGAAGCACTGATCATGATAGAAGATACCCTCCTATCACTGGTAGCTGATGAACAGCAACCCATCCAACAACGAGCATGCATCGAAGCACTTGGTTACTCTTCCCGCCCAGGGGTAGACGACATCATTCAGGCAGCCTATCTCTCGGTGGATGAAGCTTTCCGGCATTCATCGCTCATTGCGATGGGACGATCGGCAAACGATAGATGGATCGATAACATCATGGCAGAATTAGTCAGTCATTCCCCAGAATTGCGCGCTGAAGCCGCCCGAGCAACTGGCCAGCTAGAGATCAGATTGGCAGTTAGCAGTCTATTAGAGCTCCTGGACGATGTTAATGATGAGGTCAGGAAAAATGCCATCTGGTCGATGGGACAAATCGGTGGCATTCGCGCAAGGGAGGCACTGGAAGCGCTCCAAAATTCCGATATCGATGAGGGGCTTAATGCCCATGTTGAGGAAGCGCTCGAACACATCGCCTTCCTGGAGGGAACCCCGGATTTTGTTCTCTATGATTTTGATGATGATGAGGATGAACTCACTTGAGTTCCTTATTCTCTCTCTTTGCTGAAAACATATTCCCCATCATTACTGTTGCTGCCATTGGCTTCTTGCTCCAACGTCAATTCAAGCTAGATCCCAGGCCAATCTCCGTCACGATTTTTAATGCCCTAACCCCTGCTCTCATCTTTCGATTGACAATTGAAAATACAACAAGCGGTCAAGAAAGCATTAGAATGGTGGGCCTGGTTGTATGTTTGGTCCTAACGCTCACCGTTTTCAGTTATGCCATTGCGCGCTGGCTGAAGTTATCTAGCGTGGCCACATCAGGTCTGTTTCTCAGCGTTGCCTTCATGAATGCCGGCAACTATGGTTTATCCCTAAATCAATTCGCATTAGGACAGCAAGGTCTACTATGGGCAAGCCTTTTCTACATTACCCACGTAATGCTCATGAACTCATTGGGTGTATTCCTGGCAAGTTCCGGAAGATTGAGTATCCGTTCGGCGATAATTGGATTGCTTCGGGTCCCAGCGCTCTACGCATTCCTTCTGGCGCTGATCTTCCGTCTCACAGAGACAACTGTCCCCGCCGCAATTTTCAAGCCGATTGAGCTACTCGGCGCAGCCACAATTCCCACCATGCTCTTGGTTTTAGGTATGCAAATCGCCCGGGCAGGAATGCCCAAGAACATGGGCTTAGTTGGACTGGCTTCTGCTTCGCGTTTAATCCTCTCGCCTGCATTAGCATGGGTCTTTGCATCTATTTTCGGCCTTACCCCATTGGCCTCCCAGGTCGGCGTCCTGGAGGCAGGCATGCCCTCAGCGGTGCTTGCTATTATTATCAGCATAGAATATGACACGGATCCAAGTTTTGTCAGCTCCGTTGTTTTATTGTCAACCATCTTGAGTCCTTTTACGCTTACTCCCCTGCTTGCACTTCTAGGTTTATGAAACAAACGATCGTTTTCCTGCTTCTGCTCATGTTGCTATCCTCAACGGATCCAATTCAAGCTCAAGAGGATGAGTATCAGTTCATAAGCGAAGTGAATATCGAGTATGGCAGCAATATCCAACTATTGGCTACGCTGGTCAGCGGAGAACCTCCTGAGCGTGCCACGGTGTTCGTACGACCGGCTAGTGAGGAAGACACCTTAGTTATCCAAGCAAGCATTCACCCACAGCTTGAGGGATACATGTTGGACGCAAACCTTTCAATGCGTCCCCCCCCTTTCAACCCCTTTGAGCTGTTGACAATCTGGTGGCAAGTAGATTTCGCACAGGGTATAAGTTGGGAGAGTTCAACAAACAGTGTTCGCTACGAAGATAACCGCTTTCCTTGGAAGTTGCGAACAGACAATCAGATCTTCGTTCATTGGGTGGATGGAGAGGCCAGTCGTGGGGAAGAGCTTTTCAATTTAACCACTCGTTCGATCGCCAATATCAACACATCGCTCGGTCTCCTAACCCCTGGCAATATCGCCATTTATATCTATCCCTCCGTAGGTGACCTGCGATCTGGACTCCAGATTGGCGGAGCACCCTGGGTTGAAGGTCGGACGCTACCAGAACTTGGTGTGATATTGATAGCAGCGCCTGATGAGCCTGAAGCGTTGATCACACTTGAACGCGATATCCCCCATGAACTCACACATCTACTTCTATACGAACGGATGAAGGAACGATACAACGATCTGCCAGCGTGGCTGAACGAAGGGCTAGCTACTCTTCAAGAAACACAGACAAATCCCGTGTATCGCTTTGAGCTGGAAGCAGCCATAGAGGCTGATGCCTTGCTCACCATGGAATCATTGTGTGCTGCTTTCCCCATTGGTGATCAAGATGCCCTGCTGGCCTACGCGCAGAGCGCATCTTTCACACGATACCTGCTGGATGTGTACGGCATGGGCGGAATTCTCGAACTACTCGACGCTTATCAAGAGGGGGCAACCTGCACCGGTGCCGTTCAACGTATCTACCAGAGATCCTTGACCCAATTAGAGAGTGAATGGAGAACGCTGCATTTACAAGCACCCTCGACCTGGCAAAGGTTGCTTCCGATCCTCCCCTGGGGTCTCTTCCTTCTCCTTGTCCTCCTGCTACTGCTCATCGGCTTCTCGGCAAAAAATCGCCGCCCGGATTCAAACAGGAATTAATCTCATGCCGCTTAGGCTCGTATTTGATCTTGAAACGAAGAGGCTAGCCAACCAGGTTGGAGGCTGGAGCAATATCGAGAAGATGGGGTTTGCTGCGGGTGTTACCTACAATATCGATTCAGGCGAGTTTTCCAGGTACACCGAGGACCAAGTTGAAGGTTTGATTTCATCCATCAATAGCGCCGATCTCATCGTTGGTTTTAATCTCATCAGGTTCGATTTCGCCGTACTAAAACCTTATGGCCTGCAACTAGATCAGGCGTTATTGCACAAAAGCGTCGACCTCCTCGATGTTATTCATAGCACGCTTGGATTTCGTCTTGGATTGGCCAATTTAGCCCGGGCAACACTTGGGGAAACAAAGTCAGCTGATGGCGTTGAATCCGTGCGTTGGTATGAAGAAGGTGAAATTGAGAAGGTCTTGGATTATTGTGAACAGGATGTGCGCGTGACCTACCAGCTATGGAGGTATGGGATTAATAATGGTCACGTGTACTATCTTGATCGACGCGGGAACAAGATACGTGTAAGAATAAATTGGCGAGGGGACAGTTCGCCTTTATCCGACTAATCCCTACTCGCTCTCAGCGTTTGTACCCACCCCGCTGAATCTTCACCCTTTCGGTCTAGCGTAAACACAACGTTGTCATCATCGGATGAAAGCGCATATACAAATGCAGCACCGAGACCAGGTTCGGTCCGAATCATCCGATAATACTCGTGGTATTGCTCCGCACGCTGTTTCGATGATAGCTGAGTTGAGGGATTATTAAATTCTGTTATGAACAGCATTTTTTCAGGAAAGCGTCGGCGATATTCGTCAAATAACCGACCACCGGTCGGGGCGCGCATCCCAAGGTCATCCAGCCAATAGGTATGAACCCCGATCCAATCGGCATCAGACGTCGCTTCCTCTGCCTCTGTGAGGAACCTGATCCATCCCCCTCGCCATCCGGAGAGATCAGGCCCCGGATTCAAACCCGGGAAGCCAAATTTCGCATCGCCATATTTTGCGCGCAGTTCTCGTAGCACGGTCTGAAACCACGCTGCGAACTCCTTCCCGTTCATCCAGGATCGACCGTACCCCTGGCTCTGCAGATTAGGTTCTGAAGAAAGTTCGAAGTAGCGGACGCCTCGCTTGTAAAGCTCTCTCAGGTTGGGCTCCAAAATTCCAAGAAACTGCTTGGGGGTCACGGCATCTGCGGATAACTTCCCCGTTAGGCTCCCCATGATAAATACATCGGGGAGTCGCTGATTGAGACGATCGATTAGCGCTCCAGATTCTTTTCCACTGATCATGATTGCCTCGGGTTGGAGTTCCTCGAGAAGCGTAGTGTCCGCAGTAGGCACCGTGCCCATTGTGGTTGGATGAACACCCACCAGGCATTTCTCGATCGGCCAAGCCGTTTGCGGAATAGATTTGCGAGAGCGTTCAGGCCAAACCATAAATGGGCTAGGATCGATGACATCCTTTGGATATATCGTTTCCTTTCGTTCCGTGGCTCCATCGCGTTTGAGGGTTAGGTGGAGATGTGAGCCAGTGGAAGCGCCGGTCGAATCTGCTTTGGCGATCACCTGTCCTGCGACAATTTCTTGCCCAAGTTTGACCAGGGGTTGCGCAAGATGCCCATAAACCGTCTTGTATCCATCCTTATGACGAACGCGGATATGTATCCCATAAGCATGAGACTTCGCATTGGTGTGAACCATATAGACCTCTCCATCGGCACAGCAATAAATATTGGTGTTCATCAATGCGCGGATATCAAGGCCTTCATGACCAGGCATTCCAAAGCGCGTATAAATGTGTGGATTAGCCCCGAAGGGTTGTGTAACAACGGAGTAGTCGGTTGGCCACAGTAGATAAAAGGGTCGTCGTTTTTGGCCATATCGGTCTGTTTGCTCTATTCTCAGGTTCAGCTCTAATTCGAGCTCGTCAGCACTGTTGGCTTTAATTGGGTCCAACCGGATTCCGGGGTGATACTGATGAAACCAGTCTTCTAAGTCACCTTGTTCCGGGTAAGCTCCGGGTACGACGGGAAAGCTAATGACCTGTGCAGGGGCCATATACCGGGCTGCGGTATCAGGATCATGAGTCATATTGGGCCCGTAGTGCTTTACGTAATCCGCACAAGCCCGGACCCAATCCCAGTAATCCTTACGCGGCAGCAGCAAAATTTGATACTCCATTTAAGCTCCACTCAACTGAAACCCAATCCTCGCGCTTTTAAGGACAAGAAGCAATTTTGACCGACGATCAAGTGATCGAGTAGCTCAATATCGAGTAGATTTCCTGCTTCGACAAGCACTTTTGTCACGGCCACATCCTCTGGACTTGGCGTTGGATCTCCGGAAGGATGGTTGTGGACTACGATGATTGCCGCAGCACCACATCGAACCGCTTCCCGGAAAACTTCTCCTACTCGGATATGAGAACTGTTCAATGTGCCCCGATATACTTCAGCGATCTTAAGCAGTCGGTTACGGGTATCCAGAAGCATCGTCTTTAAATGCTCCTGCTCAAGAGCCCCCATTTCGTATTGAACCAACTCGGCCGCATCTTCTGGTGACTGTATCTGAGGCCTGTCCACGGGCATCCGGCTAGACATGCGACGACCCAGCTCGATTGCAGCTTTAATTTGAATGGCCTTGGCCTTCCCAATCCCTCTGATCTGGATAAGTTCATGCAGGCTAATGCGCTGCAGCTGGTCCAAGCCTGTCGTGGCTACCAGCACTCGTTGCCCGAGCTGTACTGCATTAACTCCGGGTAACCCGCTGCCTATCAAAATGCCAATCAGTTCTGCGTTTGATAATGAGCTCGCTCCCAAACTCGCCAGACGCTCGCGGGGACGATCCTCCCGCTGAATATCCTTTATCCGATAAACTGGGTTCATGGCCTGTTCTCCCCCTTTCTGCATAAACCTCCGATCTCCGGCAATATACTTGAGAGCATACTCTCTGTCAAAGCGGTCCAAAAATTGCACGACAAGGCTGGGAGCATGCTATAATCCGCGGCCAGGAGCCCAGATGGACACAATTCTCGGTGCAACAACGCTCAGTAGAATGTTCACCTACTTGACAGCTTTCGCAGGCGCCTTTATTGCCGCCTTGTGGCTCAGTCTGATCTTCTGGACCCTACGAGATATCCGCAACCGCTCAGAAGATCGCCTGGTTCACTATCTAGCGACATTTGTTGTTGCCATCCTCAACCTCCCCGGCATTTTTATTTACTTGATCCTTCGTCCACCCCAGACCCTGGAGCAGGCCTACCAGGAAGCGCTTGAAGAAGAGGCTCTACTGGCGAGTATCGAATCAACACGTCAATGCCCTGGATGCGGCGGCCGAGTTGAGAGAGAATGGCAAGCCTGCGCAAATTGCCATACACGACTACGCAAGATCTGCCAGCACTGCAACCACTTGCTAGAGCTACCCTGGCAAATATGTCCCTTCTGCACCACTCCTGTTCTGGGAGCGAACGAACCTAAGCAGCCGGCGGAAGTCTAAATTCAACCAGCCAAACAAAAGCGGCATGCTCTTCGCATGCCGCATACTTTCATCTTTACTTATTGGGTTTCTAACTTTTCGTAGCTAAAGCATCCCAGCCCGCATAGCGTGCATCTTCCCCAAGTTCATCCTCAATACGCAACAATTGATTATACTTTGCTACCCGGTCGGACCGTGCTGGCGCTCCTGTCTTGATCTGGCCACTATTGACCGCAACTGCCAGATCAGCAATAGTAGCATCCTCAGTTTCCCCCGATCGATGAGATGTCACCGTCCGCCAACCTTCAGCGTTGCACAACTTGATCGCATCGAGTGTCTCTGATAAAGTGCCGATCTGGTTTACTTTCACCAATAGAGCATTACATGCCTTTCGCTCTATTGCCGTTCGAATACGGTCGACGTTCGTCACCAGCAGGTCATCGCCCACGATTTGTAATCGATCACCAAGCCTCTCCGTCATGAGGATCCAGCTATCCCAATCATCCTGTGCGAGCCCATCTTCGATTGATACGATTGGATATTGATCCACCCAGGCCTCCCAGAACGCAACCATTTCTGCTCCGGTAAGCTTTTTATCTTCGGTCCGCAAAACGTAGCTTTTGGTCTTCTGCTGGTAAAACTCGGAAGCCGCTGGATCCAATGCCAGTGCAACATCCACTCCTGGTTTAAACCCAGCTTTCTCGATCGCTTCAAGGATCAACTCGATCGCTTCAGCATTCGCTTTTAATGCAGGGGCATAGCCACCCTCGTCACCAACCAGAGCGGTATATCCATTCGTCCGCAATACGGGTTTTAGCGCGTGATAGACCTCTACTCCCCATCTTATGGCCTCTTTAAATGATGGGGCCCCGAGCGGCATGATCATGAACTCCTGGGCATCGGTAGACTGCCAGGCAGTATGTGCCCCCCCATTCAAGATATTCAACATAGGAACCGGGAGCACATGCGCATTCGTGCCCCCCAAATACCTGTACAAAGGGAGTGTGGATGAATTTGCAGCCGCTTTTGCATTTGCCAGACTTACACCCAGGATCGCATTCGCTCCTAAGCGTGATTTATTCGGAGTACCATCCAACGCCAGCATGGCATCATCGAGCGCACGTTGATCAGAGGCATCCCAGCCGATCAATGCTTCGGCAATCTCGCCGTTGACGTTCTGGACAGCTTTCCTTACGCCTTTCCCTCCATATCGATCCTTTTCTCCATCGCGTAGTTCGAGGGCTTCGTGCACTCCAGTTGAAGCGCCTGAAGGTACGATCGCCCTTCCCCAGCTCCCATCAAAGAGAACAACCTCAACTTCAACTGTCGGATTCCCCCGGGAGTCAAGAACTTCGCGTGCATGGATGGCTTCAATCGTCATCTGCATCGGACCATGCCTCCAGGTAGTCGTTTCACCTGATTATAACCCCAGGCCTTCGTCTGCATCTGGGCACCAGCAGGCAAATCGCTGCGTGATAAAATCCACAGCGTGGCAAACGAAACGATCTACTTCGATTACGCTGCGACGACCCCGCTTGATGCCGATGTCCTTCAGGCAATGTTGCCTTACTTTAACGAAAGCTACGGCAATCCCTCGTCCGTCCATCGGGCTGGCCAGCGAGCCGATGCAGCTGTGGAACAATCCCGGCTAACCGTCTCGAATTTGCTCAACGCCCAACCTAATGAAATTACGTTTACAAGCGGGGCAACAGAGAGCAACAACCTGGCAATACGTGGTCTTGCTCATCGACGCAAGGTAGAGACTGGCGCGAATAGGCTCGTGACCACGCCTGTAGAACACCCGTCCGTCCTGGAGACATGCCGGCAACTCGAGGCGCAGGACGGCTTCACCCTCGATCTAATTCCAGTGGATGCTGATGGTCGTGTGCAACTTGATCAGCTGGGGAAATACCTGACTGAAGACACCGCCATGGTTTCCGTCGTTTACGCCAACAACGAAATTGGCTCGATCAATCCAATCCAGGCGATCGGTGCCGCTTGCCGTGCACAGGGTATTCCTTTCCATACCGACGCCGCTCAAGCTGCGAATCACCTGAACCTGAATGTTGAAGAACTCAATGTTGATCTCATGACCCTGGGTGCCCATAAATTCTATGGACCTAAAGGTATCGGCGCCTTATATCATCACCTACCCGGAATCATGATTATTGGGCAAACAGGAGGTCGCCAGGAATATGGCACGCGCGCGGGGACGCAAAACGTGCCTTCCATCGTTGGTTTCGCAAGATCCTTCCAGCTCGCTCGAGATTCTTTGCCAGAAATGACCCCACGCATTGCGGCTTTACGGGATGGGATTATTGATTCCACTTTGGACAATGTTGCCGATGTCCGTTTAACCGGTCATCGAGAGCATCGATTAGCTAATCATGCTTCGTTTGCGTTTAAGCACGTTGATGGCAATCAACTTCTGGCTGCGCTCGATATCGAAGGATTTGCATGCTCCTCTGGTTCAGCCTGTAAAACCGGCAACCCGGAGCCCTCCCCAATCCTGGTCGCGCTTGGTTTCACGCCTGAGTGGACGCTTGGAGGCTTGCGTGTGACACTCGGTCGAGGTTCAACTTCAGAGCACGTGGATCAATTCAACCAAACCCTTCCTGGCGTTATCGATCGTCTTCGTTCAGTCCATAGCTTGGTAGCATGATTAAACCAACCAGGGTCGCAATCGCCATGAGCGGTGGTGTCGATAGTTCGGTCGCAGCAGCCTTACTCAAAGCTGCCGGTCATGAAGTCTTCGGTCTGATGCTCCGCCTCTGGAACCCAAGCCCAACGATACAAAATCGCTGCTGCTCACCTGCCGACCTGGCGCTAGCTCAACAGGTAGCGACTACGCTTGACATCCCCTTCTATACACTGGATGCGAAAGGACTTTTCAAAGCCACGGTAGTGGATCCCTTTATTGAAGGCTATACGAATGGGGTCACGCCGAACCCTTGCCTCAACTGCAACCGCAAGGTTCGTTGGGGTTTCCTGTTGGATCGAGCCCTCGCCATGGGCGCTTCGCACATGGCCACCGGGCACTACGCCCGGCTCGAAACACAAGGCAATCGCTTCTACCTTCTGCGTGCAAAGGATCGTATGAAGGACCAATCCTACATCCTTAGCGTTCTCCATCAGGAGCAGCTCGCGCACGCCCTCTTTCCCTTAGGTGAACTGCAGAAGAGCGAAGTGCGTCAACTCGCTAGCGAATATGAACTGCCTGTGGCTGATCGTGGTGAAAGTCAGGATCTTTGTTTTCTGGGCGGCATGGATTACCGCACCTTCCTTGAAACCCAGCAAGCTAATCTCCCTCCTCCAGGTCCCATCATAGATAGCGTTGGGAATAGGCTTGGCACACACCAGGGTTTAGCTTCCTACACGATTGGGCAGAGAAAAGGTATTCGCATCTCGGCACAGGAACCATACTATGTAATGCAAAAAGATCATCTGAACAACCATTTAATTGTCGGTAGACGTGCTGAACTTGGCAGGAAGGAGTTTTGGGTTGAAGAGTGTAATTGGATCGCCGGAATCCCTCCCCAGGCGGAAACGCAAGCTACCGCTAAAGTCCGTTATAAATCAGCCGAAATTATGAGTACACTTTTCCCCGAAACAAACCAACGACTGCGTGTACAACTCCATCAAAGTCTTCCAGATATCACCCCAGGTCAAGCTGCGGTTTTTTATCAGGAAGAGTATTGCTTGGGCGGGGGAATCATCAGTACATGACAATTCATTCAATCCTTCTAGGCTTTGTAATTGCCACCCTGATTGGTGCTGTCTTCCATCTCCTTAGAGGGGGTTCTACTCGTCGATTGGCTCTTCATCTCATCGCGGCCAACCTATCCTTCTTCGTGGGTCATGTTTTAAGCGAGCTCATTGAGTGGCAGCTGCTGCGTGTTGGATCCTTGAACCTATTCCCAGCAATCCTGGCCGCCTTCATAGGTCTCCTCCTTTTTAACGCCCTTGCCGGCGACGAACCCGAAGACGGCCGCAAGAAAATACCACGGCGAAAAAGCCGAAGATAATCTTGTCTGCTCGCTATGCTATAATCACACTACATGAACGACCAGCTCCAGCCTATATCGACGGATGAAAATATACCCACCCAGACAAGCGATGTAAATATGCGCCTCTGGGTCTTTCTGGCCAGCTTATTCCTGGTCATTCTCATCGCGGGTGTTGTTTTGGCTGTGATTGCCATGGTTCAAAACCCGGCGACAACGGAGAACATCCGCGACATCGTGATTATCTTCATGGCGATTGAATCGCTACTCATCGGAATTGCTCTGATCGTATTGATAATTCAACTCGCCCGGCTAACCGATCTACTCGTGAATGAAGTAAAACCAATATTGGATTCTACGAATGATACCCTCGGCACCATCAGGGGGACGACACACTTTCTCAGCAAGAACCTGGTCCAGCCGGTAGTAAAAATGAACAGTTCCTTCGCCGCCATCCGTCGTGCTGCAGATTTGCTACGATTCAGGCGGCGCTCATAAAATTTTGAATTCAAAAGTTGAAGGAGAGTGTAGATATGTCCGACCGTAATGGGGATTTTGGCTCTTTTGTTTCAGGTTTCGTTATTGGGGGATTGGTTGGAGCGGCTGTTGCGCTCCTTCTCGCTCCTCAATCAGGTGAGGAAACCCGCACGATCATCCGCGATAAGGGGATCGAATTAAAAGACCAGGTTGAACAAACAGCCGCAGAGACGCGCGCCAAGGCTGAAGAAATGGCCAAGGAAGCCCGTTCGAAGGCCGAAGACCTTCAAAAGCGTGGTCAAGTAATCCTTGAGGAACAAAAGACCAAGATCGAAAAAGCTGTTGAGAGTGGGAAAAAAGCCGCTCGAAAGAAGAAGGACGAGCTAGCAGAAGAATAGATTAAGAGCTAGCGATCAACATAAAAAAGCGCGTTGCGTAGACGCGCTTTTTATTATCCACACGCTGTGATCCTCACTAAACCTCAAGTTCAGCGAAGACCTCAGGTAGCGTGTTCGCAACGTCCGATGCGAGCACGCTTACCGTTGATCCGTAAATTTCGGCCGCAAGCACGCCTGCTCGCGCGTGTAGGTAGGCACCGAAAGCCGCTGCCTTATAAGGCGGCATGCCCTGCGCGATCAAGCTCGCAATAACACCTGCCAGAACATCACCCGTCCCCGCCTTCGCAAGCGCAGCGCTGGCGATCGCAATAACCATAACGTTCCCTGCGGGGCTGGCAACAATGGAATGTGCCCCCTTCAACACGACAATATGCCCCCACTTCTCCGCCCAATCTCTTGCGACTTTAATACGGTCCCGTTGAATTTGATCTACCGTGAGGCCGGTCAGTACGCTCATCTCGCCTGGATGTGGGGTGAGAACACTCTGATCCGGGATCAATTTATGCCAGCCGGATATCTTCGCGAGAAGTTTTAACACGTCCGCATCAATAACAGTTGGAGGAAGTTGTACTTCGTCTTTCCCGATCCGAACGCTCTTTTGGCTTTGAGCTTGACCGCCGGAGTTTTCACCCTGGAAGAGCCCTTGCAGAAACTCCTGACTTTGAGGGTGCAAGCCAAATCCAGGTCCGACCAATAATGACTGCGATCTTGATAATGCCTCGCCGAGCTCCTGCACAGCACCACGAGCAATGGATCCATCTTCATGCGGTAGCTGGATCCATGTAGCTTCAGGCATGACACCAACCAGCGGTTGATAAATCGGTCCAGGTACAGCCAGCGTAACCAGACCGACACCGCTGCGGTAGGCTCCCTTGGCGGCGAGAACCGCCGCTCCAGGATATGGCAGTGATCCCGCAACAATGAGCGTGCGACCAAATGTACCCTTATGTGAAATTTTCGATCGCCGTGGGAGCCATGCCTTTGCAAGCGACAAGTCCATCATCTCCATCGCTATGTCGTCGAGCTCCAACCCGATCTCCCCCAATCCAATATCGCCAACGACGACGTCCCCGATTAACGCGACAGCAGGAAGCTCAAGCAAGCCAACCTTCACGGCCGCCAGTGTTACCGTAAGATCTGCTGAGATGCATTCGCTTGCAGCCACACCCGTATCGCAATCCAGGCCTGATGGACAATCGATGGCTGCAACCAGGAGTTCATTCTCGATTTCATCGCAAAATTGCTTCGTCGCCCGGAGTAGTTTTTGCGCCTCTCCGCGCAGCGGTAGCTTGAACCCAGTACCTAATAAACCATCAATCAGGATATCTGATTTTTGGAGTTGATCCTTCAGAAGTCGGAACTTCGGATCCTCTGCCATGTGCACAATTTGCGCCTTCGCTGCGCGCACACGCGCATAGTTGGCGTCATTTTCATCTCTATCCTTAAGCAAGTAGAACGAGACGTCTGCCCCAGCTTCGGCAAGAAAGTAGCCTGCCACCAGACCATCACCGCCATTGTTGCCGGGTCCGACGACGATAAGAATTCTAGATTTGGCAGCTTCAGGCCAAGTGGCGAGTATGTGCTGGGCGACCGATTGACCGGCATTCTCCATCATCTGATCATACGAGAGACCAGCTTTAACTGCTTCCTTTTCGATCGCCACCATCTGATCGACCGTAACGATTTTCGCCACGAGCAATCTCCTCCACTTACCTAAAATACGAGGGCTTTCAAATACTCGTTCAACCCGAGCCGGCTGAGAGTTCTCTTTGAAGGGAGCCCAGTGGTAGCATCCCAACCTCTTTCGTGATAATAACTCTCCAGCAAGGTCGCTAATGGAAGTTTGAAACCTGCACTTCCGCCTTCCTTGAGCGGCTTAGATAAATGATGGCTCAACCGATCATCCTCCTTGGTTAAACCAAGATTGTGATTGAGCATCCGCTTGGTGTTCCAGATACGTTCGCCAGCTTCAACTGCTTCTTCCAGAGAGTAATCCCATCCCGTAGCATAATTCAATAAATCGACTGTCTCATGAGCCGGTACATTGGCAAAGATACACATCACCAGGGAATTCAAGAAGGTCGTCCAATCTTGATGCCGGGCCACATTACCTGGCTTCTTTTTAACATCTCTGCGCTCAAGCATGTCGACCCCAATCTCTTCGATCGTTTGGCCAATTTCAACCAAATAATAATGGCTCTGGTTGTGGCAGGCTCCTCGAGGTGAAGTTGCATATACTAGCGCGACGCCAGTCGCACCGCGCGGATCATGATAGGCGAGCTCGAGTCCTTTAACCTCCGCTGCAAATTGAGAGGCATTATGCTCCGCGGCTAATCGTCGGGCGCCAAGCGCAAGTTGTGCGCCGAATCCCTGTCGCTTTGCCGTCGCTTCGATCATCCTGAATATCATCTCTGCCTGGCCCCAGGCCAGTACTTCTCCATCTGTATCTGCCTGATCCAAGATCCCCTTTTCGTACAAGAAAACTGCCAAACCAAGGGTATTGCTGAATGAGATCGTATCCATGCCTAGTTGGTCACAACGCTCACCCATCAGCGTGATGGCTTCCATGTCTGTCAGACCGAGATTGGGTCCAAATCCAAGGGCCGTTTCGAACTCCGGTCCTTTCCTCTCAAAACCATCTTGTAGCTTTACTTTCCGCCCACATGCAATCACGCAACCATGGCAAGTGCTCACCCCAGATAGGATCGTCTCACGGACGCTCGGACCAGAGATCCTCTCGACCCCGTCAAGCTTGCCTGAAGAATAATAGTGCTTTGGCATCATCCCGAAGTAATCGAAAATATCGCTAGCGCTTGAAGTGCCGAAATCTCTCAACCCCGTGCTAACCAGATCATCACGTAAATCACGGTTTACCTGGCTTCTCAAGGTGTTAAATGATTCTGGGGAAGCGATAGGAATTGGCATGTTGCCTCGAATGGCGATGGCCTTCAGGTTTTTTGATCCCATGAGGGCTCCCATACCCGTTCGACCTGCTACACGGCCATGGTCACTGAGGATCAAGGCAAACGGGAGTTTTTGCTCTCCAGCCAAGCCGATGGTTAAGACCTTGACACTGCTTTGATCTAACTCCTTTTTTATTACTGCCTGGGTCTCATACGTGTCTGCTTTCCCCCAGAGATGCCCCGCGTTATGCTCAACAATCACCTCATCAGAAATCCACAAGTAAACAGGGTGTTCTGCCTTACCCGTTAGCAAGAGCCCGTCAAACCCCGCCGATCGAAGTTCCGGTCCCGCAAATCCACCAATATTGGATTCTCCCCAGATCCCGGTTGCTGGAGATTTCCCACAAATTGTGAATCGTCCTACGGCGGGGCCGCGCGTGCCTGTCAGCGGTCCGGTAGCAAGCAAGAGCGGTGCCTCAGGCTGCAGGGGATCTAAATCGGCGGTCAGCCGCCCATAGAGCAGAGCCGCCGCCAGACCTGCCCCGCCGATGTAGGCCCTGTAAATATCGTCGGGAACATCGATCCATCCCATCTGACTCGTCGTAAGATCGTAGTGTGCAAGACGATAGCGCAAAATGCTACCCTATCTCCACGCTGTCTATACGCAATGGCACTTAACCCTCCCCCATTCGACCTTCGAACCTATGCCCTTCTTTTGGCGGTATCTGGCTGAGGGCATACTCAGCCAAGGCCGTAATGGTTAGGCTGGGGTTTAGCCCCGGGTTTGCCGGGACAATCGAGCCATCGACGACATACAATCCAGGGTATCCATGTACCTGGAAGCTCATGTCGACAACCCCCGATTCAGCATCAGCTCCGATCGGACATCCGCCGAGTATATGGGCGGTCATAGGCATATTCAACAAGCCCTCGGCAACATTGCCAATAGGATGACCTCCAACTTGTTCGGCTGCCATTCGCGCGACTTTATGCCCGATGCCGATCTCCGCAGGCGCAGGTCTGGAAACATCCCGACTGGATGTCAACCCACGAGCAAAGAGTCTCCGGACATGACGCCCATAGCGAACGCGCAATTGATTATCATCAGCTTGCATGATGAGCAATCCAAACAAATGATTCCAATACCCGGGTGAAAATTTAGATTGAAGAAAATCAAGCGGTTTGCGGAGGATCTGCTCGATTAACAACAATAATCTCCGGAAAAATCCTGCATCCTCACCCGCATCTATCATGGGTAACGTGAGAATTCGGTACAACAAGGACGATCCTTCTGGTAAGCGGAATGTTTCTATATGAGTCCCTTTGATGGGTTCAAATACCGCCGCCAGAGCAAGGCCATCTGTATGGTTACTGCCCGGCCTTGGATCTTTGACACCAAGTAATGCTTCGCTATTGGTCCGTACATTATCGCCCAGCCGCTCCGACAATCGAGGAAGCGATCTTGCGATCTCTTTGCAGTGGAAGAGTAATTTAAGGGTGCCGACCACACCCGCCGAAACGATAACGTTGCGCGCGAGCACCTCCAACCGCCTGCTTAATAATCGCGTCGAGTGCCGGTAACTTATCCTGTACCTGGCGCCACCGGAAGTGTTCACATTGAGTGGTTCAATATTCTTCACCGAAGCAAATGGGACAATCTCAACACCCCATTTTTCTGCAAAATATAGATAGTTTTTCGGAAGCGTATTTTTGGCGTTATAGCGGCATCCGATCATGCAGGCACCACATTCGATGCAGCCAACCCTTGGCGGTCCCTCTCCATCAAAATATGGATCGGGGACTTCAACCCTGGGTTCACCAAGAAACACACCAACATTTACCGGTGTAAAGGAAGCCCCGCGATCGAGCTGCTCTGCTACCGTTCGCAAGATTTCATCCGCTGGTGTCAGGTGCTTTACCAGGTTTCGACCAAGCATCCTTTTAGCGATCTCATAATGGGGTTTTAGAAGCTTGCGCCAATCCGCCAGGTCCCTCCAAGCCGGATTTTCGAACATAAGCTCATCAGGCTCAACAAGGGCATTTGCGAACCCCAAGCTTCCCCCACCTACACCACTCCAATGCAAGACCATCACATCGGGGAGCAAGGTTATCTCCCACAATCCTTTCAACCCCAGCCCCGGTAACCACAAGAACTTGCTCACCTGCCAATCTCTTTTAGGAAAATCTTTATCTTGAAAGCGAGCCCCACGCTCAAGAAGGAGGACTTTATACCCCTTTTCCGCAAGACGCATTGCAGAAACGCTCCCCCCAAATCCCGAGCCTACGATGACATAGTCGAAGATTTGCTCAGTAGGATGTTGTTGAGTCATGTTATTTTTCTCGTTGACCTTTCCAGAGATTAAGAGATGGATCTCAACTCTCTTGGTTATCTAGCCAGGTCACATCAAACAACACGACCTCGCTGGTAGAAGAAACGGGAGCGAGGTCAAGGACTTCTTCAGATAAGCACGATAGTATGCTATCAACGTCGGGGGCTTCCCACTCGCAGTACAGCTTTCCCGTGCTTGGTTCGAAGAAGCTGTGGAGCCACTCAGCCTCCCCGTGGGCTCGCTCCCTGAGTTTACGCCATAGCCCAATCCAATCATCCTGAGTTTCAGGATAGACTTTGACATCATGAACTATCAGGAATTGAGGCATGTTTGCATCCTCCTAAAGGCTGTCTAAAATCGTAGAAACTTAGATGGTATCCATCGGAACAAGCCGACAACAGCGCACAAAATCTAAAACTGTCGGTACATTCCTGAGCATGTACCCCATATTGCCGTCCACACGCAAGCGACGTGTCAGCATTGCCTGCATCGGATCGAGATCACCACGTAGGATCTTGCGCATATTGGCGTTACCTGTTCTGAGCGTGAAAGCAACGTCAGGAAAGTTTTCCGGCAATACTTCGAAATACTCTCCCCCACGACATGTTCCATGCCATAGATCTAAGTAAATACCAAATTCTTTGCCATCGCCTCCGCTTGATTCATCAGGATCGATGATGATAAAGATTGCCCCTTCCCATGACTTAGCTACCTTTGCATATCGCTCATCACTATTCAAGACTGCAATCAATGCTTCTAGCCATTCAGCACTGGGGAAAGGAATTGCCATAAGACCTCCTTGCTCAGACTATCGATTGATTATCGGTCAATCCCCCCCATCTAGTCAACGCGCTGCATTGACAGCCTTCTTCGCCGTCGGTTACACTGACACCTGCTGGGAAGGGAAGATGTATCGTACTCGAAAAGAATTGGAAACCTTCGAAGATCAGACCTTGGCGCCTTATGGACTACGCAGCAAGGATACACGCGGTCGTCAATACCCTGATAAAGAGGCTCAGTATAGAACTGTATTTCAGCGCGATCGTGATCGTATTATTCACACAACTGCGTTTCGGCGCCTCGAATACAAGACCCAGGTCTTCGTCATCACAGAAGGGGATTATTATCGCACCCGGTTAACCCATACCCTCGAAGTAGCCCAGATCGGAAGAACTCTGGCTCGGGCTTTAGGGGGGAATGAAGACCTGGTAGAGGCTATTTGCCTGGCCCATGACCTTGGGCATACACCCTTTGGGCATGCAGGCGAAAACCTGCTAAACCAGCTCATGGAGGATCATGGCGGTTTTGATCACAATCGACAATCCTTCCGCATTGTTACCGAGTTGGAGCAGCGCTATCCTGATTTTATGGGTTTAAACCTGACCTGGGAGGTGCGCGAAGGTATTGTCAAGCATGAAACCGAGTATGACATCGCTGACGCCAGAGAATTTGAGCCCGACAAAAGAGGTCATTTAGAAGCACAAATTGCGAATGTGGCCGACGAACTCGCCTACAGCGCCCATGATCTCGATGATGGATTGAGATCTGGCTTGATCAGCCCAGCCCAGCTATCTGAGCTTGAACTGTGGAAACGAGTGCTCGAAAGTGTAGGACTTCGAAAGGACGCATGCACAGACCTGGAGCGGCATCAAATCATTCGGCGGCTGATCGGGATTGAAGCCTCCGATGTCCTGGAAAACACGATGGCCAATCTTTCAAAATCCAATGTTACATCAGTGGAAGATTTACAGCGTCTGGAACACAACGTGGTCAAATTCTCGGCGGATCTCGCACGGCAAAATCGAGAATTAAAAGACTTTCTCTATGAAAAAATGTATCGTCACCATCGTGTATATCGTATGCAGGTAAAAGCAGAAAGAATCCTAAAAGATCTGTTCCGAGCCTACTTTAGCGAGCCTAAAATTCTCCCAGAGGAAGTACAATCAAGAATTGAGCTTATTGGAGAAGCAAGGGCGATCAGTGATTACATTGCAGGCATGACCGATCGATTTGCCCATGCGGAACATAGCCGACTCTTCGATCCGCAAATTCCAACTTAAAAAAGGTATGAGCAGGTAAGCGTAATGACTTCAAATGATATCTATTTGACACCGGAAGGTGCCGAAAACTTGCGTAATGAGCTTGAGCATCTTAAGAATGTAAAACGCCCGGAACTCTCAAAGAGGCTCAGGCAAGCCATCTCTATGGGTGACTTATCTGAGAATGCGGACTATAAATTCACGAAGGAAGAACAAGCTTTCCTGGAGGGTAAGATACAGGAACTTGAAGCAATATTGCGAACAGCTATCCTAATAAAGAACTCGAGCAGTAGCGGGCGCATAGAGCTAGGAAGTGTCGTACGAATTTCTGATGGTGAAGGCGAGCCCCTGGAATACCGGATTGTTGGCGCAAAGGAATCAGACCCCCGCAACGGTAAGATTTCAAATGAATCCCCGATCGGCAAGGCATTACTCGGCAAACAGAAAGGGGAAAAAGCTGTTGCCAGTACTCCGGCCGGAGAGATTGAGTATAAGATCCTCGAGATTCTCACCTAGAATCTCGAGCGCCTGGAATCAAAAAGGGCAGGCAACCCTGCCCTTTTTTGTTTATCATCGAGGGAAATCACGCTTTAGCGATAGCTTTCAATTCAATCGTCATGCGCTCAAAGAAGCTCTCTTGCGGCAAAGCACCCGATCCATAGTTCATGTCCACGATCCGGGCTTCAACCCGCAAGGAAGCAGTGTCTAGCACCACAACACCCCCGCTCTCCGCAGGAATTGGGTCTCCTTTAGCGGCCAAGCGCGTGCGTGATTCCTCGTCCTTGAAAGAGTATCCGCTTAGCAAAATTTTGGTTACCGTCTGGATGTCATTCTTGTCAAATAGCCAGATCTCGAAAGCGGAAACTTTCTTTGGCTCACCAACACCGATAGCTTCAGCAATGCCTACCCCGCATTCACCGAGGAAATCTCCAGAGGCGGGGCTCTCGATACTGAAGGAATCATCATACAGATCGTCACCGATCGTGTATGTCGTCCTGAAGGTCGCCAGCGCTTGTTCACTGGCAATATCCATCGGCTCAGCTGCCGCAAAGGATTCTACAGGCATCTCCTGATCGGATGGCGTGAAGACCTCTTCAAATTCGGGGCTGTCTCCCCTTGCCTCCAACCGACGTCGAATGAGTAAGGCAAGAGCCAATAAAGCCCCCAATCCCAACGTAGCCCCACATACAGGGAGGATGAGACGTGATGCCGTCGAGCCCGATGCTGAAGCAGATTCAGCCTCTTCCTCAGCGCTTTCTCCGCTCGGTTCTTCGACCGCCAATAAGGCCTGGAACTTCTGAATGGCGCTGGGATCAACTTCAGCAGGCGATTCTCCAACCAGATCGAGCGTAGTTTCGCCAAATTCCCCTAAAGCCTGATAGCGCTCAAGGGCAAGGTCCGCGTCCAAGTTGGAAGCGTATGAATCCACAGCCATACGCAGGTAATCCACGCGCAAATCCTGGCGTAAATCAGCTGGTGTTCCATCGACCCACTCAACCGGCTGAATGACCCAGGCATATAGCACGCCAACCAAGATGCCCAGAACTATACCAATGATGAGTACAAAGATTTTTCGCTCAGTAATACTGCGTATCGCATCCATAGCCCCTCGCTTCCATGCTCGAGTTGGGATAGTAAATTTGCACTGCTAACGACCACATTCTAGATCGGTCCGTCAGTCCAAGCAATCGAGATGATGCAGGATCTATGCCAACTCACCCTCAACTTCAGGTAGGGAATCCTGGTCAAATTGCGATTCGCAATTTAAACAGCTGGCTTGTTTTCGATTATCGGCCACCAGCGTGCCTCCACAGTTTGGGCACGCAGGCTTTAAGGGACGCTTCCATGAAGTGAATTCACAGTCCGGATAATTCGTACAACCATAGAAGATACGACCCCGTCGTGAGCGCCGCTCAACGATATCGCCACCATCCAGCGGGCACGTGACGCCGATACGCTCGAGCCAGGGCTCAGTATAGCGACATTCAGGAAAGTTCGTACATCCAATGAATTTTCCAAAACGACCATGGCGGATTTGCAGAGGGTGGCCCGATTCAGGGCATTCTCGATCAAGGATCTCGGGCTCAGCTTTGACCTCGGGCATGGATTCGCGCGCGGTTTCCAACTGTGTAGAAAATGGCTCATAAAACTCGCGAATCACCTCGACCCAACTGCGTTCACCGGAGGCGATTGAGTCTAATTCCGATTCCATCTCAGCTGTGAAATTCGGATCAACGATTCCCGGGAAGTGATCCACCAGAAGGTCATTCACGATTTCCCCTATTTCAGTGGGGAGCAGGCTTCTTTTTTCTCGGACGATGTAGCCGCGTGTTCGTAAAGTTGAGATGATCGGGGCATATGTCGAGGGCCGGCCAATGCCGTTCTCTTCCAAAGCCCGAATAAGGGATGCATCCGAGAAGCGCGATGGCGGTTGGGTAAAATGCTGCTCTGGGAACAACTCGAGGATATCTAAGCGATCCCCCGCAGCTAAATCGGGTAGCTGGGTCATGGTTGATTGAAGCGCATCCGCATCCTTGCTCTCATTTTCACCGTTTTGATCACTTTT
>JBFFQB010000001.1:0-151628 GCA_041573795.1 Anaerolineales bacterium | reverse complement strand
CTTGGCCGAGGCTGGATCGCCGGCTTCAGAGAGCAGCAACTACCCATTGAAGGCCATGCCGTTGATGGATAACACTTGCCGCTGGGGTTATGGCTTTACACCCACCGGCACCGAGATCGGTGTTTGCTACGTCCCGCCCACGCCAACGCCTATTGTCCCAGGTCGCATCACGGGAATAGTGTACCGGGATAATAATAACAACAGTAGTCGTGATTCGGGCGAGGACGGATTAAGTGGGGCAACTGTGACGGTCCGGGCAGGATCCTGCTCTGGTTCTTCTGTTGGAAGCACAACCACGGGTAACTCGGGCAACTTTGATTTCACAGTCGACGCCGGCACCTACTGTGTGGAAGTCACATACCCGACAGAATGTTTCGTGAAACCCTGGCTTCCTTCCACTTCAACACAACAGACGATTACCGTTGGACCGGGCGGAACAGAAACGATCTCCTTTGGCTATGCACCCTATGTATGTTAATGTTCTCGGGGTCCGAAGGATTCCCCCAGGATAATAATCAGG
The DNA here is from genome assembly GCA_041573795.1 of Anaerolineales bacterium. GTDB lineage: Bacteria > Chloroflexota > Anaerolineae > Anaerolineales > E44-bin32 > E44-bin32. The sequence goes on along the minus strand of JBFFQB010000001.1, from coordinate 151,108 downwards.
GCTCCTCTCACGGATTGCTTGTGAAAGGAGCCCTACTACGATCCAGGCACCTCAATTCAATTGACCTTCTGAAAAATCACGGATTTCTGTGTCATGGATGTGGCCACAATCAGCACCTCGTCCTATGAACCAGTTCTCCGAATCATTGCGCACATGTCCAAGCGTTGTAACTGATCTTAAGCTTACTCCCCTATTAAGACTTCAAAATTAACCATCTCGGTCTGTATAGCATTACCAGCATAGTCCACAGCTTCAGCATAAAATGCATATTCTCCACCCGCAGATGGCACCCACCTTCTCGAGTAAGGCGGTGTGCTCACCACTTCAATGAGTTCTCCATCAATATAAAAAGTGACTTCCGAAACTCCATACGCATCACTGGCGCTTACTTGGAGGACAACATCCGTGCTCTCAGAATCGATCTCCTGACCTTCTTCTGGCAATATCACCTCTAGATCAGGCGGTTGGTTATCAATCGTTAGATTAACGGCTGAAGTGAATAGTTGTCCTTCACCATCCACGACAATTAGCTGAAGCGTGTATAGGCCATCCAGTCCGGCAGTATCCCAGCTTCCTAGACGGCCTGAAGCAACCCGGGCTCGATTTTCCCCACCAATTTGTATCCACTCGGTTGGATTGAGCCCCTCACCGTATTGCAGCCGGTAGTTGGAAAAATCTTCGATGGTCGCCTCTCCATTCACGCTAGTGACCCCGCGCACGAAGTCAAATGACTCTGGTGTTCTGATGGCAACGCCCGGAACACTTCCCATTTCTCCAGTCAAGGTGTCATATTCACTGGGCGGTTGCTCTAAGCCCACTTCCAGAGCCCATGCCATTGCTTCCGGTGGCGGAACCAGATAAACCCGTTCTTCTATTTGATCGGTGGGTGTAAATAATGTTGCCAGCTTGCCCGTTTCCCGATTTACCTGAAAAGGCTGGTAGAGATTATCAAAGGTGATCGGTTCCGTCCCGGCAGCGAAGACTTCATTCACCACCTCAGGACAGTAGATTGTCGGTAGCAAACCTGATGGATCACAGACCTCGATGGCATTGATCCCGGGCGGGATCGCCCAGTCCTGCGCGGGCAATTCCCGTGTCACATACTGCATCAAAGCATGCCAGACCGCCGCCGCGCTGTTGGAAATCTCCAACTGTTGCGGGGGAACCTCCGATAAATTACCGATCCACACCCCGACGACAACCGATGGAGAATAACCGATTGTCCAGGCTACGCGTTCATCTGCACTTGTGCCAGCGGTAACCGCCGTCGGAAGACCAAGCTCGAAGGGATTTCCTGTCCCGTAAAGCGGCCAGCGTGCCGGTTCATCGCTTAATATGTTATTCAATAAAAAGGCTAGTTGAGAACTAACAACCGGGCGGCTTTCAGGATGATAGCGATACACCAATCTACGGTTGTTATCCTCTACCTCAAATAATATTTCCGGATCAAGATCTACTCTATTTGTTGATGCTTGTCCTTCAGTAAGTTTTGCCCCAACTTTCTGACCTTGATAAGCGAGCACCCCATAAGCCGCTGACACATCGATCAACGACACTTCCCAAAGATCCGTTTCCGCGCCATCCTCCCCCCGCCATATAGGGAGATTGAATCCTAAATTTTGGGCAATTCTTTGCACACCCTCCACTCCAACAATGGTCAACATTTGCTGTGCCGCGCTGGCGTATTGGTTTGCCAGAGCAGTACGGATCCGTACGGGTCCTTGGAAATCCTCAGCACTGCTCGATACCAGGCTGGTTTTGTCTGAGTCCTCACCCTCAAGCGGAAGATCAAGGATCATCGACCCGGGGCCATAACCCTGGGAAAATGCTGTCAGGTAAATCAAAGGGTAAAGTATTCTCTTGGCTTCAATGCTAACGTTCACTTGACCCGCCAGTGCCCGGATTTCTCCTGTTTGAGGATCCAGAACGATAAAAGCACCTTCTTCGATCTCGTGGTTCAATCCCTGATCGCGTGGACGCAAGGGTGGTAGCAGGTTGGCGGCCAGGCAAGCGCTCCCGTCGGCTGCCGGAACCGTCTCATTGCCAATTCCTCCTGCCAGGCGCAGCAATTGTGCCGCAAGCGTGCACTCTGCCTGCTGCTGAAGTTCAGCATCAATCGTGGTGTAAACCGTCAAACCGCTTCGATTAAGGGCTTTCGCGCCCAATCTCTCCCGGATCCATACCGCCAGAATTTCCTGAAGGGGAGTGCGCTCTTGCCGATCCGATTTCTGCACATCTATTGCTTCTTGCTTCGCGGCCTGAGCTTCTCCCCCAGAAATCCAACCCAGTTCGAGCATTGTTTCCACAACCCGGACTTGCCGCTCTCTACTTTCCTGGGGGGCACTGAATGGATTGATTGATGGCTGCAGGACAATCGGTGCCAACAAGGCGCTCTCGGCCAGGCTGAGCTCACCGGCATGTTTGCCCAGGTACACCAGCGCCGCGGCATCGATTCCATAAAGATCACGTCCGAAATCACTGCTGTTGACAAACCACTCCAGGATCTGAGATTTGGAATACTCACGAGAGAGTTCCTGCCCAAGCAGATGGATCCGTGCCTGTTGAATTGTGTCAGGGATGTGATCCGTCCCCAGGGGTAGGAGCTGAGCCTCTACAAGTGCTTCGGGGATATGCATTGGGGCGGAGACTGATCCTTGAAGCCAATATGTGAAAAAATCGCGCAACATGCCAAGAGTGGTGGGTTTGGGGCGTGAAAGATACTCGGGGTCTACAGCTGCAAGCAGGGCCCTCAGGGTATGCTCCTGAAGTTCTATCAAGCCCTCATCCTGAACATAAAGCCAACGAGCTTCAGTCGCATGCGGGTTGAAGGCCTCGAACAGAACCACTTCTCCATTACGATCATAGAACCTTACTGGCTCATAACCTTCACGCCCGATAGTGCCAAAATGGGCTTGCATGTTCCGAACACCGGGAAGATCGGCACTTATCTGGGACTGAAACAGGGCAAGTACAAGTGCTGCAATCAAAATAAAAAGGCTTATGCTTCCCAGCAGGGTTCGAAAGATCAAACCCCACCCCGCATAACGGGCTTTTTGCTCCGTTCGCCTTCGTCGCAGCCGGATGATGTCGATCACCTGTGGCATAATCGAATTCTACTCGTAATCGATAAAACTATCAGATATTCTGCAAGAGCTATGCCGAACGCATTCATACTCTGCTTCTATGGCAAGCGTGGAAATCTGATCAAGAAGGTTGCTGCGACATGAACGAAAATCCAGGCGGCAATCATGCTCTGCATGACTATCATATCCACTCGCTCTTTTCGTGCGACTCGGAAGCGAGCATGGAGCAGATGTGCGTGGCAGCAATTCAAGCCGGTATCCCTGAGATTGGTTTTAGCGACCATTTTGACCTCCATCCCGATGATCCCTTCCAGGATTACCTGGACTTAGAAGCCTGGTGGGAAAGTTTCAGCGTATGCAAGCAGAAGTTCAGCGGTGAGCTGATCCTGCGGGCAGGCATCGAGGTCGGTGAGCCGCATCGCTTTGCTCAACGAGTTAACCAGCTTGCCTTAGAATATCCCTGGGATTTCATCCTTGGTTCGCTCCACTGGGTCGATGACATTTCCGTATTTGACAGGTCTTTCTTTCGGTCGAATGAGCGCGACAGTTACCTCGCCTACTTCCTTGAACTTGAACGGTTGGTTGATGAGGGTGAGTTCGATATTCTGGCACACTTCGATGTCGTCAAGCGATACGGGTATGAATACTATGGAACTTACCAACCAGAAGACTATCATGAGCCCATCCGCCGAATACTGCGTCGGCTCGCAGATCGCGGGCAGGCACTTGAAATAAACACCGCTACGCTGCGACGCTCCATCCAGCGCCCTTCTCCGGATGCTATCTTGCTGCAATGGTTCCGCGAAGAGGGCGGACGTTCCATCACATTAGGATCTGATGCCCACAGCCCTCAAGAAGTTGGCTTCGGGCTTTCATCAATGAGAATGATGGTGCAATCGGCTGGGTTCACTGGCCTGGCACAGTATGAAAATCGGCAATGCACTATAGTAGACTTTGACAAGCCCGGTAGATAAGATAAATGGGATCACAGGTTTCTAGCCTTAAAGTCGTGATGCTTCAGCAGACACCTTACGCTGCCGCGCGTACACTGCAGGAGCAAATGGCGGGTGCGGTTGCAACGGGGCAGGAAAACGCCATTCTATTACTCCTTGAACATCCCCACACCTATACATTTGGCAGGCGTGGCGAAGCTCAAAATCTACTTTGGAATCAGATCGAGCTCGATACGCGCGGGGTAGAAGTTCACTGGATCGATCGCGGAGGCGATGTGACCTACCATGGACCGGGTCAGCTGGTAGGCTACCCCCTTCTCGCACTCGGGCAAGTCGACCATAACGGTCATCTTCCTAAGGCTGATTACGTAGGCTATATTCGCAAGCTGGAGAAGGTCATCATTCGAGCACTGGCACAACTCGGGCTGGTCAGTGGTCAGATACCGGATCTGACCGGTGTCTGGGTCCAACCCGATGTGGCCTCGCGCTGTCGACATTGCCCTCCGGCTGCAAGAATCCAACCTTCTAAGATCGCCTCCATAGGCGTCAAAGTTGATTCCCGGGGGATCAGCCGGCACGGGTTCGCACTTAACGTCAATCCTGATATGACTTATTGGGAGGGGATTATCGCCTGTGGGCTGGCTGACTATCCAGCGATCTCGTTAGCCGATCTCTTTGAAAAACCTCCATCGATGTCTACTGTTCATTCCGCAATTATCGCTGCCTTCCAGCGTGAATTTCATTTTGATACAGTCAACATTGTGCCCATCGAAAAGGCTGAGAGGCATGATAGGGTCTGAGAAAATGACGATAGCAAGTCTGAGTGGTTTGGAGGGAGAACATTATGAAAACCATCCTTAGCGTGGATGGTGGCGGCATTCGCGGCATTATCCCTCTGGCCTGTTTGGTTGAACTCGAGAAGAAAGAGGGAAAATCAGCTCCCGAACTCTTTGACATGGTGGCAGGTACATCGACAGGTGCCATTATCGCTGGAGGGATTGCGCTCGGGTTGAGCGCTCGCGGTATTCTTGCCCTGTACCGAGATCTAGCCCGGAAGGCTTTTCAGCGTCTGCCCTGGTGGCAGATCTTGCTCAACCTTGGCAACCATCGCTACAGCAATGATTTCATCGAGCGGCAGCTTGATGACATCGGCGCAAATCGGCAATTGAATCAATTAACCAAAGACGTGTTAATCACCGCGAAGAATGTAGAGTCCAGTCGCACTGACTTTTTCGTTCGCGATGGTCCGGGAAATGCCAGCTTATGGGGGACGATCACGCTAAAGGATGCTGTTCTGGCCAGCATTGCTGCGCCAACCTACTTTCCTGCTCATCAAGCGGAGGTGCGTGGTGTGGAGCACACATGGGTAGATGGTGGAGTAGGGGTTGCCGGAAACCCTTCTTACCATACTGCCGTCGAAGCGCTGCATTACAGCGCTGGCCGCTACTTGCCAGGTGATACACGCCTCTTGTCATTTGGGACAGGCGCACGACCCCACCGCATCAATGCCTTCAAGGCCAATGTGCTGCAATGGGGCCTTTGGGCACTAGCCGAGGCTCTCGAAGACGCGACGGAGTGGCAGACCTTCGTAACCCGCAAGGAGTACGATGAAACCGGCCGCATCGATCTTCGCAGATATCAACTCGACCTTGCTGAAGATGTTATCCAGGAGCTCGGGATTACGCTCCCACCAAATCGCAAGTTAGATGATCTTGATATGGACGCTGTCTGGGCTGTTGATTTTCTCGAGGATATTGGCCGATCTTTCGCCGATCGGATCGATTTCGATCAGGAAGGTGGCTTCGTCCTTAAATCCGAACTTCCCCAATTTAGCTAGTACGGAATCCCTTCACCCGCGTAGTGATCCCCACCTCCGCAAACGGGATCTGCAGGAAAACTTTACTCTTCATCTTCTGGTTTGTTAGCGAGGATCATTTCAATTCGCTCGAGAACCTCAGGGGTTAATTTCTCAGCGACACTCAACGCACCAAGGTTATCCTCAAGATGTTCAACTTTCGTTGCTCCTGTGATAACACTGCTCACCTGGGGGAACCGTAACAGCCATGCAATCGCCAGCTGCGCAGTCGTGGCTCCCAACTCGCCCGCCAGATCCGTCAACTGCCGCACCTTTTCAAGATGTTCGTTTGTTATGACTTCCTTTCCCCACTCCGGTTCTCGCGTGAGGCGAGTCTTCTCAGCTGGATCCCCCTGGTTGTACTTGCCGCTTAATAATCCAAATTTCAATGGACTCCAGGTAACCATCCCAAAGCCATAATCATCCACCGCTGGCACCAATTCACGCTCAACCTTGCTTCGGACAAGCATACTGTATTGGGGTTGCTCAACAGCTGGCGCATAACAACCCCAAGTCTCGGCGATACCATAAGCATGGGCGATTTGTGCCGCCCTCCATTCTGAAGTCCCCCAGTAGAGGACTTTGCCTTGCCGTACGAGGTCATCCATGGCTCTCACGACCTCATCCAAGGGCGTTTCATGATCATAGCGATGGCAAAAATAAATGTCGAGATAATCGAGTCCCAACCGGCGGAGGGAAGCTTCACATGACTCCATGATGTGCTTACGTGAAAGGCCCTTGCCGTTGGGCCCCGGCATAGTCCGCCAGTACACCTTGCTTGAAATAATTAGACTCTCGCGCTGCAGTTCTTTGATTGCCCCTCCCATTACCTCTTCAGCCTTGCCATTGGCATAAATGTCTGCATTATCGAAGAAATTAACCCCCGCCTCATAGGCTCGATGGGTAAGATCCTTGGCTGTCCTGGCATCGATCTGATCACCGAAGGTAACCCACGCTCCGAGTGAGATCGCGCTCAGTTTTAGCCCGCAACTTCCCATTTTGCGGTATTCCACATGCCCCTCCTGTAATTTAGGACCTACGTTCTATGCCGCCGGGATTATAACCCGACCTAAGCTTAGGGTGATTATCTCGAGGGATAAGGTTCCTCCGCACCATTTATGCACAACTTAGATAACACACTCTCCAATCACTGCGCCTTAATCAGGAGGTTGCCATGAGTACGTCGGAAAGCAAGGGTCTCAGTCTCGAGCGCGTAATCATAATTGTCCTTGCGGTGTTGCTTCTTCTTGCGCTGCTTTATATTGCCTATTCGATGGGCAGAAGTAGTGTTCCTGCCGCTGGTGAAGAATCTGTCGTCCAGGATCCAATTGCTTTGGAGCCAACCTCTGCTATTGAAGCCGAAAGCGGGGAGCAAGCCGTAGAAGCCCCCTCCGAAGAGGAACCTGCAGCACCTCCCCCAGAGGTGAGCCCCACTTCGAGCGCCCGGCGACTTGAGCTGGAACCAACTCCGACACCTTTCGCGCTAAGCGATCCCGAAGATCCTCGCAATCTTCTCGATTTGGCTAATCCGGATCATGTCGATTACTTCAATAACCCCGATACCTGGTATGACTACGACACGGAGAACTTTGCCGCCTACCGGGTGGAGGACGGACACCTTTTTGGCGTTGATTACGACCCGTTGAACAAGAATGTTTACTGGTCTTACACCTATATGCAATCAGGGCGTGTGTACGCGGAAATAAGTACCACGAACGGGGATTGTGCTGGTAAAGACGCCGTTGGCCTTACGATCCGCATCGACCAGGAAAAGACGCCCACTGGCTATGCGTTTGAAGTATCCTGTGATGGTGCCTGGCGCTTGCTGCGCTACCGAGAAACAGGGCCAACCGCGATTCTGATCGACTGGACGACCTCCGATACAATCAACTCTGGCCTGGGCGCCACGAACCGATTAGGGATCTGGGGCTATGACGGCAAGTTTTACCTGTTTGTAAATGGCTTCGAGGTTGGGGAGTATTGGGATGCGATCATGCCATACAGCTTTGGCTATTTCGCAGCTTATGTCCGTTCCGCTGTCACATATGACCTTACGGCGACATTTGACGATTTTGCCTTTTGGAATATACCATTTATTCCATGAGGCATAACCATCGATTCCTAATCACACTCTCTCTTCTGCTGCTTATCGTTGCCTGCACCCGACCAGCACCCGTGGGAGAACCACAAGAAGACCTTCAAGGTTCAGTGGTTCCTCCGCAACCATCCTTTCCCACGAATACGCCTCCTCCCAGCGCCACTCCCTTGATCACGTCCACGCCGACAGCGAGCCCAACGCCAACCGAAGCCCCTACGGACGTCCCCACCCCCATCCCCCTCGATGAAGATGATCCGCGCTTCGGATTGAACCTATCAGCCCCAGACTATTGGGATGATTTCAGTTCCAACGTTACCTGGGTAGGACCAAGTTTTGAGGGTGCATCAAACATCACTCTTGAAGGCACTCATCGTGCTACGGATTACCTTGCCGACTCCTTCCTCTGGTGGAGCACAACTGTTCCCGACATCGATGCCGGAAACATCTACGTTGAAGTTAGTGCAGAGATTGGTGAGTGCAGTGGTAAGGATGCCTACGGCCTTGCGGTTCGTGTTGAACCCGAGAATCGAGATAGTGGATATATGCTTGAATTTTCATGCGATGGTAGTTACCGCCTAAGAAAACTCTTTTCAGGCACTATCCAAACTCTCTTGGATTGGACCCCCAGCCAATTCATCAGCACCGATGGTAGCAGCAACACCATGGGGTTACTTGCTGTCGGAAACCAGCTCTACCCTGTTGCCAACGGAGAAGTACTTGCCCAAGCGGAAGATGCAACCTTCTTTTCTGGTAATTATGGACTTTACGCCAATGCACAAATTACGGCGGGACTGACAGTGACGTTTGATGATTTTAAACTCTGGTATGTAACACCTTAGCCCTCATCAGCAATACCTGCAATACCTTGCCCATCTATTTTCGGATTCTGTAAAAGGATGTATCCTCAGCTTCAGCACGTTCTAGCGTCACATGCACATGTTGGTCAAGCTTGAGCAAATCTATTGACCATATCCGCTGATGAGAAGACTATGACTTTAGCCCATATAAAGGCGCTGCTCCTATACAGCCTTGCTTTCACCATGTCAGGATGTGTACCGTTTGAGCTCCCAGTACAAGCGTTACCGACGGCCACCCCTCAGCCGCCAACCGCTACAGTAGCGTTCCCAACTTTGATTCCTACTTCAACCTTCACACCTCTTCCGACTGGATCTCCTACCCCGGATCTTGTTTCCGAATTGGGAACAATAATCTTTCACGATGATTTTTCTAGTAGTATGAATTGGGATGCCGCAGAACTCGCACCGGGTGGAATAAGTTTCAGCGAGGGACGTCTAATTGTCTCCGTACGGCAAACCAATGGTCTTTATATGGCCATCAGCCCGGTTGACCCACTGTATAACGCATATATCGAAGTTGATGTCCGTCCCGAATTGTGTTCCGACAATGATGAGTTTGGTATTGGTTTCCGGATCAACGATTCGTTTGAGCACTATCGTTTCGTGCTCACTTGTGAGGGAGAAGCCCGTGTTGTTGGCGTTGTGGAAGGTGCCGAGCGAATAATTGTTCCAAATTCTCGTTCCACAACCATCTTCCCTGGATTATTCCTATCCAATCGTTTGGGGGTCTTAATGCAGAATGATCAATTCAGCTTTTTCGTAAACGGGGAGGAACTATTTAGCGATCGCGATCTCGCCCTATCTGCCGGCAGGGTTGGGCTACTTGTACGCGCGCGTCTGAGTGGCCAGACAACGGCATCCTTCGATAATTTCACCGTACAATTGCTGCAGCCCACAGCTACGACCACAGCTACAGATTGATTCCTATGCCAACAAAACGCCCTTTTAGAAATCAACTGAACGATCTCAATCCCAAGCAATGGATCAAGTTCCAAAAATCCTGGTTCATTCACAACCCTCCACCACGAAAGAAAGATGTCAAACGACATCCGGCAAAATTTCCCGAAACACTCGCCCAGTCTTTCATCGAGTTTTTTTCAAAATCAGGCGCGACCATTCTTGATCCGATGGCCGGGACCGGTTCAACGCTAATTGCCAGCCTTCGAAGCGGTCGACATAGTATTGGCATAGAACTCAATCCCCAGTATGCCGATATTGCGCGCGAATTGATCGATCAAGAGCGTGAGAAGATAGGGGCGGCCGCTGCGGACCTGCATGCGAAAATAATTACGGCTGACGCCGCTGAAGTAGATAGGTTGGAGTTACCCCCAATCGATTACATCCTCACCTCGCCACCATACTGGAACATGCTCCATGCGCGCGGCGCAGAAACGCAACAAAAGCGTCGTGACTCCCCAACGCTGGATGTTGTCTACTCCGATCATCCAGCTGATCTGGGGAATATCGATGACTATGATGATTTTCTGGATCAACTGACCCGAATCTATAAGGGCGTGGTAACCAACCTTAAACCACGAGCCTATATCACAATCATTGTTAAAAACCTAAAGAAAGGAGGGCGCATCTATCCCCTGGCTTGGGACTTAGCCCAGCGCCTGAGTTCCTTCCTTTCACTTAAGGATGAGAGGGTCTGGCTTCAGGACAATGTACCTCTTGCGCCTTATGGTATGGGCAATGCCTGGGTGAGTAACATCCACCATCACTACTGCCTCCAGTTTCGCTACGAACCGGCTTCACCTTCTTCGTCTTTGCCAGATTAGGCACTTTAGCTGCCCATTTGTCTGATCCTGCGTTCATCTGAACCTACTCCCTTAAAACACAGGGCTTGCGTCGCTACGAAGAGCCATGTATCCTTGGCGACTGTAGCATATCCCACGATCAGGATTAATCCATCCTATGTACATTGCGATTGAAGGTGTTATCGGAGTCGGGAAAACATCCCTGACTCGCTTGCTGCAACCTGTGTTTAACGCTGAGATCGTTCTCGAGATCTTCGAAGAGAACCCGTTTCTCAGCAATTTCTATGGTGATCGCAGGCGCTATGCTTTCCAGACACAGATATTTTTTTTGCTGAGTCGCTACCGACAGCAACGTGAAGCCATCCCCGATTTATTGGCCAAAGGGAATCTTCTTTCAGATTACACTTTCGAAAAAGATTCCATCTTTGCACATCTTAATCTCTCGGGGGATGAGCTTGATACCTATACTCTGCTTCATGAGGCACTTGCGGAAAGAATCAAAAAACCCGACCTGATCGTCTATCTACGCGCAGAGACCGATACTGCGATGCAGCGCATCGCTATGCGTGATCGCTCCTATGAGAGAAATATGGAGCGTGAATATATCAACGAACTTAATCAAGCCTATGAAGATTTTTTCAGTAACTACCGCGCAACCAACGTACTTATCCTCGACACAACACCGCTTGACTTCGTCGCCAGCAAGGAACATCTCAATTTTGTCATCAATCGAATAAAAGCTGCCCTTGGAATCCCACCTTATCAGCAAGAATTACCGCTACAGGATGAGCTCCGCTTGTGAAAATCAGCCGCCAACAATTGATCGATCTCGCTAAAAAAGAGACTCTCCTTCGAGCGAGCAATGGAGATATTCTATCTGGCTACCTGATTGGCAGTGTAGCGGGAGGCGACCCACTGCTCGGTGAAACTGCTGATATCGATCTGGTCCTCATCCATCAATCCGATCCTGTGCATCAACGCGAGGTCGTTCGTCTATCTCATCAAGTTCATCTTGATATAACCCACCATTCGAAAGAACTCTACATGAAGCCCAGTGACCTTCGTGTGGATCCATGGCTAGGACCAGCCCTGTGCGAGCCCATTTTTTTACACGATCCCGAACACTTTTTCGAGTGGGCACAAGCAGGGGCAAGGGGACAGTTTTATCGATCCGATCATGTCCACGCTCGGGCGAAGGCCTTTATTAAGCGAGCGCGCCAGGGTCAATCGCTGTTGGCAATTTCCCAACGCTGGTTAAAGATTTATCTTCGCGCTACGCTAGAAGCAGCAAACGCAGTGGTGCTATTAGATGGATTTCCTGTTAGCGGACGTCAACTGGCACTTTATTTGGCTGAGCAAGCAAATCATTTTAATTTTCCCGAGCTCTACAATGGCTTTCTCTCCTTACTCGGGGGCGAGCACTTATCTTCATGGGATGTTCCGGTTACAGTCGCTGGCTGGGCTCGAGCTTATGATGCGGCTTCTCAAGGATCTTCTCAGCATGGCGTAGCCCAGTGTCGACGTGATTATTACTTGCATGGATTTCAAGCCCTGATGGAGGAGGGCCATACTGAAGCGATCCTTTGGCCATTGCTTCAGAGCTGGGAACGCATAATGGCAACCCTGCCCGATAACGAGGATAACGAAGCCCATTACAAGATGTGGCATGCTTTCCTTGCTCAAGTAAGATTGGGCAAAAAACACAAGCAACGGCGTATGCAAATGCTTCAGGCCTACATTGATCAAAATGCAACATGGATCGATGATTGGGCTACCAGGACGGGAGCATGAGCCCTCAAGTGGAACCTACCAAACCCAAGAGATTCGTGGCTGTGGCAGGAAACATTGGCGTAGGAAAATCTACACTTGTTGAACTCCTCTCTGCTCAACTTGGATGGTCGCCCTTCTTCGAACCTGTGGGGGAAAATCCCTATCTTGCGGATTTCTACGCTGATATGACCGCATGGGCATTTCAATCGCAGATATTTTTTCTTACCCGGCGTCTCTCTACTCACCGCGCATTGCTGGATCATCCCAACTCAGCCATCCAGGATCGCAGCGTGTACGAGGATGCTGAAGTGTTCGCCTACAATCTCTTCCTTCAGGGAAATATGACCGAGCGCGATTACACTTCGTACCGCGAACTGTATCATGTCTTGGCGCAATTCCTGCCTCCACCCGATCTAGTCGTGTACCTGCGGGCATCTGTTCCTACTCTTATTGAGCGGATTGCATTGAGAGGAAGAGACTACGAGCGTCAAATTGAACCAGAATATCTTCAGCGGCTAAATGACCTCTATGAAATTTGGGTTCAAACATTTACGCTCTGCCCTATCTTGACAGTGCCTTCTGATGATCTTGATTATGTGGCCCACGATTCGCATCTGAAGCTGATCGTTGAGAAGATCATCGAAAAGATCGCCGGGAAGGAAGAAGTCGTATTTGCAGAGGACGAAGTTGCACGTGTTAACGGCTTCACGGAGTGAGGTGGCGCTTCAAGCTTGCTTTGCCCATCGGTATCCTTAACTCCTACCGGCTCAATCCTCCCCTTAAGATCAAAAGGCCCACCTGAGGCGGGCCTTTTATTGTTTTCAAGTGCAGGTTTAACCCCAGCCTTGACCTTTAATGAACTTGGTGATGACGGGGATTTCGGTGAAATTGCCTTGGAACGAATCGTATGCCGGCCAAAGCGTTACAAGCCAAAGCAAGGGGGCACAGATACCGCCCAGTCCCAAGGTCACCGTGATCAGCAATATGATCAAGACCCAGATCGCGATGTTAAGCGCGATCGATTGTACGGCGTGAAAGCGCAAGAAGGGTACATTCTTCTTTTCTTCCATTAAGAGGACAATGATGGCAATGATAGGGATGGGATACCCTAAAGCTGCCCAAAGCTTATCGTCGCTACTTACCTGAGGTTGTTCATCCATGACTTATCTTTCCTCCGTGAAATATATGTTTGCTTCGTGCTGATACAGTCAGGCCTATTGATGGCGTTAAAAAAAATAAATTGAGAGCATACTTGTCACTTGAATTAACCCCTTTTTGCCCTTTTAGATATGACTTGTTTCAGCTCCTGCTTGATGAGTCTCCTTGAATCCTGTACAATTCAAAAACCGATACAGGTGATCGGGCGTAGTCGTTTCAGCCGCCAATGGAGAAAGCCCGATGAATATCATAAAGGTCTCGTCCGAGTCTCGCACATCGGCAGTTGCGGGAGCAATCGCGGGGGTGGTGCGCGAGCATCGACGAGCCGAAGTACAGGCGATAGGTGCCGGCGCTGTCAACCAAGCAATAAAAGCCGTTGCTATCGCTCGCGGATACCTGCATGAAGATGGCCTTGATGTCATCTGCATCCCGGAGTTCACATCAGTCGAGATTAATGGCAAGGAGCGAACGGCACTACGCTTTGTTGTAGAACCTCGCTGATCGCAATGTTTGAAGATTATCCGCGTGCAAAATCAATGCAGGCGTTTTTTTTATTCCCGAATGAAGGGAAGATCAAGCATCAAAACCTCTAAGGCTAATCGTATGTTCACAAAATGCTCAATCGCCTCTTGTGTCCGTTGCACTGCTTTCACACTTCCGTGAAGCGCCTCCGAATCAAGCGCCATGTTCATTATCTCTACGAGCTTCGACTGGTCACGATTCACGATACCCATTTCTGGATTGAAGCTTCTTTGCAAGGCATCCCGCCATACCCCCATCCAGATTCGGAGTAAATCGAGAACTTTCTGACGCTGAATATCGAGATCTTCCTTTGGCGATAGCAACCCCCCAACATAATCAAAGCGCTCACTTATCGAGGCTTGCAGCGTCTGTGACAGTTGGCCAATAATTTCCTCCCGAGCTTCTAGCTTCTCAGGTTCATCCGCATAGCGTATTGCCCAACCAGGACGACCCTGCGCAATTCCTGCGATTAAGGCTGCACGATCCTCAGACACCTCTCTCTTCTTGAGCTCTTCAATGATTTCTTCCTTCACGACAGCTCTTAGCGGTAACTCTTCACAACGGGAAACGATCGTTGGCAACAGCGATGCTGGATCCCTGGCTGTCAAGATCACAACCACTTTTTCCGGAGGCTCCTCAAGGGTTTTTAAGAGGGCGTTTGCGGCTTCTTCTGTGGCGCGTTCAAAATCAGCGATTAGCGCAATTCGCCATCGACTCTCATACGGGGATAAAGCCAGTTGCTGCATGAGTTCCCGTACCTGGTCTACTTTTATCGATGTTGTGCCCTGCTCGGGGGTGATTTCGTGCATATCTGGATACAATCCTGCCGGGATTAACGTGCATGCCCGACATTGCTGGCAGTGTTTTCCTTCTTCCCCATCCTTTGAACAATTCAATGCCATTGCAAACTTGAGCGCTAGCGTGCGTTTTCCTACCCCTTCATCCCCACTTATTAGATAAGCATGGCGCACGCGCTGAGTCTTGATATGCTTTTGCAGCAGAGTTTCAGCCCACGAATGCCCGACCATGTCCCATGTCATACTCTGATTTTTACCAGACACAGCGCTTGACCACAAGCCTGGAAACCGATGCGGGGTATAATCGCTTCAGGAAGAATTGAGGGTATATGCCTAATCTGTTGCAATCACTTCTCAACCAACCGACACTCTCACACGTTCGTCGCAATCATGGTCTTGAGCACGCAACAATCCACCTGCTCACACGGGATTACCCCCGGCGATCCTTCATTGGCCGTTCTGATCCTGGGGGCTTTTATATTTATGGACATATTGAAACCTCCGACCTAGAAAATATCGCTCATGAAGCACTGCAGAGATTACGCCAGGGTGAACGTCAGTTAGCGATACATCCCAATTGTGGTACTAACCTGGTTACCTCAGGCATTCTTGCAGGTGGTGCTTCCTTTATCGCGTTGCTTGGAAGTGATAAAGATGGTTGGCGGCGTCGCCTGGATCGCTTGCCGAATGCGATATTGCTATCTATGGGAGCTCTGCTGCTGGCGCAACCATTGGGTAGAGCAGCACAAAGGCATCTGACTGTTGATGCAACGCCAGGAGATCTTGAGATTCTTGGCGTTCATCGAGTCGGAGAAGAACCTCGTCCCTTCCATCGCATCGTCACCTCGATACTACATGCCTGACATTCCGCCAAGAGTGTATCTGCTGCATGGCGATGATGAATTTGCCATGACCGAATTTATTCAGGGTCTAAAAAGCAGGCTTGGTGATTCAACAACAGCAGAGATGAATTTTCAGCAATTTCAAGCAGCGGATCTTGACTGGCCGGGGTTCGAAGCGGCTGCTAGCTCACTGCCCTTTCTATCCCCCCGCAGGTTAGTCGTTCTTGACCAAGCTGAGCGCTTGCAAAAAGACGAATCAAGCCGTCAGCGCCTGATGTCTCTGCTTGAAAATATTCCCGAAAGTACTGCTCTTCTTCTCCTGGAGCATTCAGCCCCCCAGCGCTCAACAAAGCCCAGGATAAAGACAGCTCTTCAAAAGTGGGCCGAAGATAACCCAGATCTCAGCTTGATCCACCCATGTGTAACAAAGCAAGGTTCAGGTTTTATTCAGTGGCTCAAGGATCGCGCCAGCTCTCAAGACGGTTCTATTGAGCACGACGCAGCAATATTGTTAGCGGAGTGGACCCAGGAAGACCCCCGCCTAGCATCTCAAGAGCTGCGCAAATTGCTGGATTACGTAGACCTACAACGTGCTATCCAGGTCGAAGATGTCGAGCAGTGCACACCTTATCGAGGACAATCGAATATCTTCGCCCTCGTAGATGCCATCGGACAGCGACGCGGGGAAGACGCGCAAAAGAAACTTCATGAGATTCTTCAAGAAGTAGATGTCAAAAAGATCTTCGCAATGATTATTCGCCAATTCCGATTAATTCTGCTAGCCAGAGCAATGATCGATTCGGCTAGAGTTCCTGATCAGAGTATTCATCGAAGCGATTTTGTCGTAAAGAAAGCTGCCAACCAAGCGCGCAATTTCTCAATGGATGACCTTGATCGTATCTACCATGAACTATTAGAAATCGACCGGCGCTCAAAGAATGGGCAAATGGATCTTGATGTCGCGCTTGATCGCTTCATCTCAGCAGTTACCGCGTAGCCTCTTAAATTTAGCCAAGGATATTTCTAGTTAAACTTGGCCCCGTTTGTTGAGCTTACGCCGGATCCAAAATCAACTTCTTGTCCTCAACGCCTACCCAGAAGTGTTCGGGTAATACCCTCATACTGGTCTCAACTTTGACAACCGGGATTGATGCAGGATCAACTTCGCCCAGCGTATTCGGGTGGAGAACGCAAGTATTGGGTTGACGTCCATATTTCGACTGGTAGTAGCTAGCTGCACGTTCAACTCGTGACGGTAAGCTGCTTGATGGATCTTCATCGAACCACAACATCCCGATATTCATCCTCCTACTCCCTTCGGACTGATCGTTTCGATGCGCCAGCGATTTCTCGCCTCATCATAGGATAGGGAACAACGCAAACCTGAATAGGTCTGTACTCGATACACCCTTCGCTTCGCCATTCCCTGGGCGCGGTCAATGCTCTCCTGTTTGAAACCATCAATTTTCCACACCTGATGCTGCCTCGTCCGCCACGTGAAGGATTTTGGCATTCGCGATCGTGCAGAATGAACAACACGAATAGGCTCTTGTACTTTGACCAATCTCATGAACCACCTCACGGTCTACTTTTGTCACCTTTGCGGGCTATCTGCGCTCACACGCTCGCCATCCTGAACGTGCCAGATCAACCGCAGTATCCAGATCGCGCGCGGTCAACCAGGCGATATCCACTGTAGCTTCATGATGATGTTCGTGGAACACAAACCTGCCAACAATTGAAGGTTGATCAGCCCCAGATCCCTGCTCAGGAAAGGCACGCACCATACCGGGTAGTGCCTGTAAGGACGGCAATCGGTTAAAAACCGTTGACCGACACGCACCAATCATGTGCACGCCCGCATGTCTTCCCTTCAACGCAATCTCTTGCAGCAGCGAATCGAGCTCCAACCCCATAGTGTCTAGCAACCCCTCAGCCTCATCGATGAAGAGAAAAAGGTGAGGGTTCGAAAAGCCGATGCGCCTGCGGTGATCAATCTCTTCCACTAACCAATGCAGTAATTCATCGGCATAGCCCGCCTCGCTGGCTAGCATATATGTCGATTGAGGTAATGCCTCCAGCACTGCCAGTTCACGGCCACCAAGATCAATACCGAGAAATTGAACCTCACTGCTGCGGCTGGTGAGCGCCAGGGAGACCAGGAGCGATCGCAGAAGTTCAGATTTACCTGACCCGCCGGGAGCGTCAATCCACGCATGCCACGTAGATGATCGCGACCAATCGATCAGCAAAGGCCTCTGACCGGCCTGCATGCCAGCCAGCGAGGTGCACGGCTGAATGCGCCGGATTGAATGTAGCAGCGGCAACATCCGCAGACCCGTAGCTGGACGAAACGGCATATCCATGGTGATGCCATCCGCTTCAGCCTGAATGTGCAAACCTTCAACGCCAAGCGACTCGGCAAGTCGATCTGCGGCTACGATCAGATTCTGCACCCCGGTACCGACGTTCGGGGTGAGGTGGTAGCGTACGCGATCCTCACGGATGATTCCGCCTTCAACGCGCGCAGGGGCTTCATAATCTAGAAGCAGTGCCTCGATTTGATCCGCCTGCCGATCAAGGTAACCAGAAGGAGAGAACGCCCTTTGCATCTCACACCTCCAAAAAATTCGACCCGCGCCACGATAGAACGGGTGTTCTATTCTAGCAGAACATTTGTTCGTTTGTCAAGCTTGTCCCGAAAGAACCTTCTGGAGGCCTTCGGTGCAGGGCGTTTATGCTAAAATCCACATTGCTGTGGCAGAAAAAATGGATATTCGACCCTCCCCCATCGCCGGAACCTGGTACCCCGGTGATGCAGAGAGCCTTGCGATCTCAATTGACCAATACCTGCATGATGTTGAACCACGAGATATCAAAGGGAAGATCATTGGGTTAATCGTTCCTCACGCAGGGCATCGCTATTCCGGAAACGTAGCGGCGCAAGCTTTTCGATTGATCCTTGGTCATCAACTTGAAGTTGTCGTGATTCTGTCCCCGCTACATACGTATACTGATGAACCCATCTTGATCAGCGCACATGAAGCGTATGCAACCCCATTGGGAATCGTCCCGATTGATCAGGAACTGGTAAACAAGTTTGAATCGACACTAGAACAAGATCAGGGGCTAGAACTTGGACGCTTACGAAACGACCGCGAGCATTCGCTCGAGATCGAACTGCCATTCATACAGCGCTGTATAGAAAGCTCGTACACCTTGGTGCCGATCATGCTGCGCGAGCAGAGCGCACGAGCAGGAAAATCCGTAGGGGAAACGCTGGCACATTTGCTACAAGGTCGGCGTTGTCTCATTGTCGCCAGCTCTGATCTATCCCACTTCTACCCGCACGACGTGGCCAAGCAATTTGATCGGAAGATATTGGAACAACTCGAGCACTTCAATCCCGAGGGGTTGATCGCAGCAGAAGAACAGGGTCTCGGATTTGCTTGTGGTCGGGGCGCAATAGCCGCCGCACTCTGGGCTGCTCGGGGGCTGGGTGCCGATCGGGTAGAAGTCCTAAAACACGCAACCTCTGGAGACATTACTGGTGATTTTGATTCCGTGGTCGGCTATGGATCCGCAGTGATCTATCAACAGGATCGGTCACCCATCGCATGAAGGCTGAATGCTCGTACTCGAGCACCCATGAATAAAGACATATGGTAAGGTGCTATGGAATCAGAAATTCTCCTTAATATTCTTCGTTTAATCGCTCTCGTCCTGCTTGTCCTGGCGAACGGATTCTTCGTAGCGGCGGAGTTCGCCCTGGTGAGCGTCCGGCGCACACGCGTCGCAGAACTCGTAGCACAAGGCAATGCGCGTGCCCGCTGGGTTAAGAAGGCGATCGACGATCCTGACCGCTTTATCGCCGCTACCCAATTAGGGATCACGCTGGCAAGCCTTGGTCTGGGCTGGATCGCCGAGCCGGCCTTGGGAAATATCCTGGAGCCTTTGATTAGACTCTTTCCTACACAAATCGAAGACGAGATTGCCCACAGCCTCTCGGCGGGGCTCTCCTTTGCAATCATCACCTTCCTGCATGTGGTCATTGGCGAGCTCGCGCCAAAATCGATCGCGCTACAAAATCCGGAACGAACTTCACTCTATGTCGCCCAGCCCACTGTATGGACCGAGACGATCTTTAAGCCCTTCATCTGGGCGCTTAACGGCACTGGCAACGCCCTGCTACGCTGGGTCGGGGTGGAGCCAGCCGCCGGGCATGAATTGGTGCACTCGGTGGAAGAATTAAAGATGCTCGTTCGAGCGAGCGCCCAAAGCGGGGTAGTTGGCGGGGAAGCCGAAGAGATGCTCACCGCTGTATTTGACTTTGGGGGGTTACTGGTTCGTCAGGTGATGATCCCGCGCACCGAGATGATTGCCGTGCGAGAGGATGCCAGCATTGACGAAATCATTGAGGTCGCAGCCAAGAGTACATTTACGAAATTTCCCGTCTATGCCGAAAACCAGGACCAGATCCTGGGTGTGGTCAACATTAAAGACCTTCTCTTCGCCGTTAATGGAAACGGGTCTGGTCTCCAAACCGCTCGCGATCTGATGCGCGAAGCGATCTTCATCCCCGAGACCGCCCGCGTAAGCACCCTTTTGCAGCTCTTCAGGGTACGCCAGCGACATATGGCCATTGTGCTTGACGAGTACGGCGGAACAGCAGGTGTTGTGACTTTGGCAGACTTGTTGGAGGAGATCGTGGGAGAGGTTAGCGATGCCTTTGATAATGAACGTGATATCCAACCGCTCCCCGACGGATCAACTTTAGTTGATGGCCTTACACTAATCGAAGAAGTCAACGAGCATTTTGATCTAAAACTCGCCGACCCGAATTACGACACCATCGCCGGTTACGTCCTTGGTCACCTCGAACGCCTGGCAAAAGTCGGCGACTCAATTAAGGTCGATGGCATTCTCTTGCGAGTGGAAGCCATGGATGGTTTTCGCATCGCGCATGTATCCATCACCCGCTTGAAACCGTCGGATCCCGAACAGCAATCCCCTGCCGCCGACCAACCCTAGGCTCATGTTTGTCGAGGTCGCGGTCAATCTACCCCATGTGCACGGGACCTTCGACTACCATGTGCCGGAGGAACTCCAATCACGCATTACCATCGGCCAATTGATCACGGTCCCTTTTGGATCGCGTCAAGCGCAAGCGATCATCGTTGCACAGCGAGCTCATTCAGAAATAAGAGATACCCGGCCGGTCGAGGATCTGCTTGACCCGACACCGGTCATCAACACTGCACAGCTAGCGCTCGCCGAGTGGATAGCCTCCACCTATCACGCCAGTCTTATCGATTGCCTTACTTTGATGCTGCCCCCTGGCTTGAGTCAAAAAACCGATGCAATCTATCATCTCAGCGATGCGGAGTCTACCGGTGACTCAGCAATCCAGGACCGTATCCTCAACCTGCTTAAGCGGCGCGGCAACCTGCGCGGTCGGCAACTCAACCGGGCACTTCCCCATCGAAACTGGCGCCCGGCCATGGATTCGTTAGTGCGACGCGGGATCATCGAACGCAAATCCATCCTTGATGCTCCTCGGATTCAGCCAAAGTTCGTTCGCACCGCCCGATTGGCGCTTGCGCCACAAACCGCTCTCGAGCGGGTCGCTAAAATTGGCCGCCTCGGTAGCCTGGCTCATCAACGACGGGTCTGCATGATTGAGATTCTCATCGCCGAGGGTGAACCCCTTGAGGCGCAATGGCTTTACGCCGAATGCGGCGGAAGCTTGAGTGATCTTCGGGTTCTTGAAGAGCACGACCTGATCGCGTTAAGTGCTGCGGAAGTATGGCGCGACCCGTTAGAGGAGTTGGAATTTGTCCCCACGGAGGCACCAGCACTCACTCCGGATCAAGATCATGTATGGGATCAGATTCGTGCAGAAATTCAATCTGATCCCAAGACGCGCAAACCTTTTCTCTTGCATGGCGTAACCGGAGCCGGTAAAACCGAAATCTATCTGCGGTCAGTTGAACAAACCCTTGAGCAAGGTCTCTCCGCTGTCGTACTTGTCCCCGAGATCGCACTTACACCACAGACTGTGCGTCGATTTCTTGCACGCTTTCCGGGTCGGGTCGGGTTGAACCATTCCCAGTTGTCCGACGGTGAAAGATTCGATACTTGGCGTCGTTGTCGTTCGGGCGACATCAATTTGATGATCGGGCCACGCAGCGCACTATTCATGCCCCTCCACCACCTCGGGCTGATTGTTGTGGATGAATCGCATGACGAATCCTACAAGGAACAAGCTCGTTCGCCGCGCTACCAAACGCGTGACGTGGCCATACGCTACAGTCACATGACCAATGCAGTGTGCATTCTGGGTTCCGCCACACCCGATATCACCAGCAGCTACGCCGCAGATCAAAAGCACCTGCAACGTTTGGCCTTACCCAAACGCATCATGGGACACCGTCGCCGGATCTCTGCACAAGCACAACGCCTCGGCCTAGATATCCGCTACCAAGAGCAGCAAGGTGATAGCCTATCGATCGAGCTGCCACCTGTTCGCATTATCGACATGCGTCAAGAGTTACAGGCCGGGAATCGATCCATTTTCAGCCGCGCTCTAACACGCGCGCTCGCGGAGACGCTGGATGCCGGTCAACAGGCCATCCTGTTCCTAAACCGGCGGGGCTCCTCCACTTACATTTTTTGTCGGGATTGCGGCTGGGTTGCGCGTTGCCGACGCTGTGACTCAAGCCTGACCCATCACGAAAACGATGATCGCTGGCACTGCCACCATTGTGGGGCAGTTTCCGACAGCCTAGAGGTATGCCCAGATTGCAGCAGCCCGCGAGTGCGCCGTTTTGGCATAGGAACGCAGAAAGTTCAGAGCGAAGTGGAGCAACTTTTCCCGGGGGCTCGGACGCTGCGCTGGGATAGAGACTCCACCCGGGCCAAAGGGGCGCACGAAATCATCCTGGCGCATTTTGCTGCACATCGAGCCGATGTGCTCATCGGAACGCAAATGCTTGCAAAAGGATTGGATTTACCGTTGGTAACGCTGGTAGGTGTAATTAGCGCTGACGTCGGCCTCAACCTCCCTGACTATCGCGCCCCTGAGCGTACCTTTCAGGTGCTAACCCAGGTTGCTGGAAGAGCCGGTCGTGGGCTGCTTGGAGGTAGTGTAGTGCTGCAGAGCTTTCAGCCCGATCACTATGCGATCCAATCTGCAGCCCAGCATAACTATCACGGCTTCTATCAACGCGAGCTGAAATTGCGCCAACAGCTAGGGTATCCGCCTTATGCCCGGCTTGTCCGAATGGTTTATCGCCATCCCACCAATCACCGGGCTAAGGCAGAGACCGAACGAATGGCGACGCTCTTAGGTGAAGTCACCAAAGATTTGGATCACAAGGTCGAAATGATCGGGCCAGCACCTTGCTTCTTCGAGCGCGTTCGAGGGTTATACCGCTGGCATATTATTTTGCGCGGATCGAATCCATCAGAGATCTTGCCTGCAGATATACCGGAGGGGTGGGGTGTCGATATCGATCCAGTAAGCTTGCTTTAGTCCGTCCCAACCCTTGGAGGAACACATGAGTAAAGTCCGCCCATTTTTAGAACAACACCTTGCTGCTATCTTCGCCAACGATATTGAAGCGTACCGCGCCTCGTCTGTCCAGGAATTAAGTGTGTACGAATGGCATGTTACCCCTCACCGCATCGATGGTTGGCCTTTTCATGATTTCATTATGTCGGAGACCTCGCGCGAGGATACCGCTGGTCTGGCGCTGGACCCACTCCCTGAAGAGGGTGGCTCCGGGGCTGAAACCAGGGTCCATTTCGAATTGGCAAATTATCGCGAACAAGTTTACGACGCAACCGCAATCTGTTCCTACACGATGCTCATTTCAAGGGGTTCTGCTAGCGGTGTTCGAGTGATAAGCTATAACGAGTCGCGTGTGCTTATCCAGCACGAGGACGGCTGGAAGATCGTTCATGTCCATAAATCACCGGACTGGAAGGCTCCATTCCAGGCCCCCTAGTTGTCAAGGCTCACGCCGGAGAATAGGCTGAAGAGACATGATCAAAATTGTCGCAGATAGCACCTGCAACTTAACGGAAGAAGTGCTACAGCAATATGACTTGCACATTGCCCCGATCGCAATCCAGTTTGGTCAGGAAACCTATGAGGAAGGGCTCGATATAAACCGAGAACAATTTTACAAGAAAGTTGAAGAGCTCGGAATCATCCCGACCAGCTCCCAGCCCACACCTGCCTGGTTCGCTAAATATTATGAAGAGTTACAGGATGACACCATTCTCGTCATCACCATTACGCGCAAGCACAGTGGCACCTTTGAGTCAGCTATCATGGCGAAATCAATGCTGCCGGAGGCCGAGGTCGAGGTCTTTGATTCGGGCAGTATTTCGCTCGGAACAGGCTGGATGGTGCTTGAGGCCGCGCGTTTGGCTCAGGCTGGCGCATCGCTTCCGGAAATTTTAAGGCGCCTGGAAGTAATTCGATCCACATCAAGGTTGTTTCTGACGCCCCTCACGCTTAAGTACCTGCAAATGAGCGGGCGTGTCGGTCGACTACAAAGCGCGATTGCGTCTATGCTAAAAGTTAAACCGATCATATATCTCGAAGACGGAACGTTGGAAGCAGGAGAGAATGTTCGCACCCGGTCTAAGGCACTAGCTCGCTTACTTGAGCTTCTCGAACAACACCTTGGACGCAGACAACCTGTTAATCTAGCCATTATGCATGCCCGCGCCCCAGCGGATGCGGACTGGCTTGTCCGAGAAGCTCATGCGCTATTTAACGTCAATGAACTCATGCTTAACGACATCGTTCCGTCTTTGGCTGTACATGGTGGACCGGGCGTAATCGGCATGTTTGGTTACCCGGTCGAATAGATCAAATTCTTACCGAACCATCCACAAAAAAACCGCCGTTTGACGGCGGTTTTATGATGCATAATCCAGCGAAATTGGCAATTAAAGGCCTGCTTTTACGCCTTGGAAGAGCCGCTCGCGAATTGCCTTGATATCTCGGCGCAAAGTATCGTTCGTTTCCAGTTGTCCTGAAATTTTTTCATATCCGTGCAAAATTGTAGAGTGATCGCGGCCTCCGAGGACATCCCCGATTTTGGGAAGCGAGTTCGAGGTCTCCTCGCGCATGAGGTACATCGCCACCTGTCGGGCCTGTGCAACGAGCTTTGAGCGATTGCGTCCAATTAATTGCTCGTTATCCAGCTCATAGCGCTGTGCGACCGCAGCGATGATATCGTCCGGTGTCACTGAGCCACGCTGCGCTACAAGTTCACCCAGTGCCATTTCAACCAACGCAAGAGTCAATGATTGTCCGCTCAGATCCGCATAAGCTATGACGCGCGTCAGCGCCCCTTCAAGTTCTCGGATATTACTTTGCACCCGATTTGCGATTAGCTCGAGGACTTCATCATCGACAGATCGACCTGCTCGATCGGCTTTGGATCGGAGAATCGCCAGGCGGGTTTCAAAATCTGGCGTTTGAATATCAGCCGTCATTCCCCATTCGAAGCGCGAGCGAAGACGTTCTTCCAGTGTGACCAGCGAGCGCGGCGGCCGATCCGAAGAGATCACCAGCTGTTTATCCTGGCCATGGAGTGTATTGAATGTATGAAAAAACTCTTCCTGTGTCGATTCCTTACCAGCAATAAATTGGATATCGTCAATCAGCAGAACGTCAATCCTTCGGTAACGCTCCCTGAAGATGGCTGTGTTCTGCATCCTAATGGCGTTAACCAGATCGTTAGTAAACTCCTCCGATGATACGTAGAGAACATTCAAACCCGCCTGAATACAGACATGACCTACGGCATGCAAGAGATGCGTTTTACCGAGTCCGACACCGCCATGGAGGAAGAGTGGGTTGTAGGCTCTTGCCGGGCTTTCAGCCACCGCCTGTGCAGCGGCGTGAGCCAAACGATTACCGGTGCCAACAACGAATGTTTCAAAAGTGTAGCGCCGATTGAGCGATGAAGTGCTCGGCGTATTGGTTTCTTGGTAATGGATGGGATGGACAGGCTTCGAGCTTTGCTCATGTGGATCACCCTGCCAAACCACAAAGCGGACATCCACCGTTCTTCCCAGGATGCCTGTCAGCACGTGCTTCACCGTAGCCAGCAGGCGATCCTCGAGCCAATCACGCGCATAGGCGTTCCGGGCTCCGATAATGAAGGTGCTGTCCTCGTAAGCTAAGTATTCAGCGTCGCGGACCCAGGTATTATAAGCCGCGCGTGGCAGTTCCATTTGCAGTTGTCCTAGCGCTGCTTGCCAGTGTCGCTCCGCGTTCATCCACACCTCTGAGGCTCCGCCTGCTCTTTTCCGCATGACGGGTTCTTGGTTGTTATTGCTCGGAGTGAAAAACAACTTCCTTGACGCCGCTAAGCCCAGGTCGCCGAGGAGACGACAGAAGTTCCGCTCGGGCTAATGGAAGCCGTGGGTGCTCCTCCTCTTGCCACTTCACCCACGGTGGAGCCATTCTAACAAAAGGGGGCCCTCGCTTCAATACGCTAAGCCGCCGATAACCTAAAAGAATGTAAAATTTTAAGCTCACGTAACCTTAAAGGAGCTCCGCTGAAATGCATTGAACGGGTCAGCCTATCTTGACGATTCAACCAATGTGCTGGGGCCATATCTCAGTCAACCCGTTAGATCACCCCCAGATATGGGCCTCCGCGTAGAAGAAATCAACCAAGCTCAGTAAGCCTCACGTTACCTTAAATTAATTTTGCGGCATTGCCACCTTCGAGCGCTGCACTCGAAGGTCCATTATTGAGGCTTCCCCGCCAGCTAATACGTGCTTGGCGCTAATTGTGAGACTAAATTGGAGCAGGCGCGCCGACGAGCTGACAAATCGCACTCGCTCGGGTCAATCCAGAGCTATTCGCAAGGCTTCTTTAAGCGAACGAACACGGATTATTTCAAGTTCTTTAATGTCCTTGGTTTGAATTCGAGCCTGCTTGGGGACTAGAGCTCGTTGAAATCCTAATTTCATGGCCTCGCTCAATCGCGCACCAATTTGTGACACGGCCCGGAGCTCACCCGACAGGCCGAGCTCACCAACAAACAGCATATCCGCCGGGATCACCTTGTCCCGATGCGAGGATGCCAGGGCGATAGCCATGGCGAGGTCTGCAGCTGGTTCTCCAATCCGCAACCCTCCAACGACATTAATGAAGATGTCCTCATCTAGAACCCGAACACCTGCACGGCGTGATAACACAGCTGCGGTCAGAAGGAGTCGACTTAGATCGACACCGTTCGCTGTCCGACGCGGATTGGTGAAGGAACTCTTACTTGTTAACCCCTGGATCTCCACCAGCAGTGGCCGTGTCCCTTCCATCGTCACCGCCACTGCTGAGCCAGGTGCATTTACCACACGTTCAGCCAACATGGCTTCAGAGGGGTTCGGGACTTCCACCAACCCTTGCGTTTGCATCTCAAAGACGCCCACTTCAGATGTGGGCCCAAAGCGATTCTTGACTGAACGCAAGAGCCGGTAGGCATGGTAAGGATCACCCTCTAAGTACAACACCGTGTCTACGATATGCTCTAAGACACGCGGGCCAGCGATTGAGCCCTCCTTGGTAACATGCCCCACCAGGAACACAGCGATCCCTGATTGCTTGGCCAATCCCTGCAACCGACTAGCGCATTGGCGCACCTGGGTGATGGAGCCCGCGCCCGATTCAAGCTCCGCGCTATGCATGGTCTGGATTGAATCAATAATAAGCAACTGCGGGCCCAGCTGTTCCACTTGTGATAGGACTGCTTCAATATCAGTCTCCGAGAGTAAATACATATCCTTCAGCAAACTCTCATCAACCCCAAGGCGGCGTGAGCGCAGTTTGATTTGGCGTTCCGATTCTTCCCCGGAGACATATAAAACCGGTGCCTCTAGCGCCACCTGAGTAGCGGTTTGAAGTAAGAGCGTCGATTTACCAATGCCTGGATCGCCCCCAATCAGCACAACCGAACCAGGCACAATTCCACCACCCAACACCCGGGCAAATTCGTCAATTGATAGCATCAAGCGCTCTTCGGGATCTCCCTCGACTTCAGATAGCCTCACCGCACGGGCTCTGGTCCCCTTCAGCGTAGGCACACCTTTTCGCGTCCCTGTGGTCACTTCAGCCGTCATGCTGTTCCATGATCCACATTGTGGACAACGACCCAAGGGCTTTGCTGCAACGCGTCCACATTGTTGACAGATATAGTGTGTTCTTATCTTGGCCACGGATCCTCCAGATGAGATTATACGATGCGTGCGTTTTAAAAAATTAAGGCCCGACGTCTCCGCCGGACCTTATTACCCTTCGCTCTTTTTCTATACCTTAGACTGTGGCTACCGCTTCTTGGGCTTCATCTTCGGTTTCAGCTTTTCCGGTTTTCAGAACAATTTCATCATCCTCAACATCGATCAATATCAAATCCCCCGACTTAAATGTGCCAGCTAAGAGGGCATCGGAAAGTTGATCCTCGACCCGATTCTGAATTTCACGGCGCAACGGTCGCGCGCCCATCTCTGGATCGTAACCTAGATCGGCCAACTTGAGACGGGCCTCTTCGGAGGTCACCAATTGGATCTCATGTTCCTTCAAGCGCTCGGAAACTTTTTCTATTTCCAGATCAACAATCAGCGTAATTTGATCCTTGGTCAGCGCGTGGAAGACCATGATTGAATCCACCCGGTTGAGAAACTCCGGCCGGAAAACTTTCTTGAGAGCTTCGGTGAGCTTCTTGTGCATCTCATCGTATGCCAGGCGCTCCTCGGCCTCCTCATCCGCTGGAAGATCAAATCCCAGGTTTGTCTGACGCTGGATCATATCCGCGCCCACATTTGAGGTCATCACAATAATTGCATTGCGAAAATCGACTTTACGCCCGCGCGCATCTGACAACTGACCTTCCTCCATAATCTGGAGTAGCATGTTGTGCGCCTCGGGGTGAGCCTTCTCTACCTCATCAAAGACGACGATAGAATATGGCCGTCTGCGGATGGCTTCGGTGAGCTGACCGGCGTCTTCGTAGCCAACATATCCAGGAGGTGCGCCGACAAGACGGCTAACTGCGTGTCGCTCCATGAGCTCGGACATGTCGATCTGCACCAGCGCATCCTCTGAGCCAAACATAAATTCGGCCAAGGCCTTGGTAAGTTCCGTTTTGCCAACTCCTGTTGGCCCCAGGAAGATGAAGGATCCAATCGGTCGTCTGGGGTCTTTTAGGCCTGCGCGTGATCGCCGCACCGCTTTAGCTATGGCAGTAATGGCCTCATCCTGTCCGATGATCCTCTCGTGAAGTACATCCTCCATGCTGAGCAAGCGTTCGGATTCCGCCTCGGCCAGTTGCATAACCGGCACGCCGGTCCACATCGAGACAACCTCGGCAATATCATCTTCAGTGACACGTGTGTCACTCTCCGCTCGGTCCCAAGATGACTGAAGTTGCTCCAGCCGATTCTCTAGCTCCGATTCCTGGTCAGCAAAGGTCTGCGCCTCATCCGTGCGATTCTGGTCAACCGCCTGATTGTAATTTTCACGAACCTGACGAAGTTGTTTGATGATCTCTCTCAGTGAGATTGCTTCCTCGCTCTTATACATTCGTACGCGCGAGGCGGATTCATCGATCAAATCAATGGCCTTGTCCGGAAGGAAACGATCGCTTACGTAGCGGGCAGACAGGTGCGCAGCCGATTCGAGAGCTTCATCTGTGATCAGAAGTTTGTGGTGCTCCTCATAGGGTCGACGTACCCCTCGCAGGATATCGATGGTTTCTTCGATCGAGGGTTCTTCAACCATAACCGGTTGGAAACGACGCTCAAGCGCAGCATCGCTCTCGATATGTTTGCGATACTCATCAAGCGTGGTGGCACCGATGACTTGTAATTCCCCCCGCGAAAGCGCAGGTTTGAGGATATTGGCAGCATCGACAGAAGAACCAGCCGAACCCGCTCCAACCAACATGTGGACCTCATCGATGAAGAGGATTGCGTCAGAAGCTTTGAGCTCATCGATCACACGCTTCAAACGTTCCTCGAACTGACCACGATACATCGTCCCCGCCACCAGGGAGCCAACATCAAGCTGAAGCACGCGTTTTCCGATCAAGGGTCCCGGTGTCTCCCCGGCAACGATTCGTTGTGCCAGTCCTTCAACGATAGCTGTCTTGCCAACGCCCGGCTCGCCGATGAGCGCGGGATTGTTCTTGGTCCTTCGGGCCAGGATCTGGATCACGCGTTCGATCTCCATCTCTCGACCGATAACAGGATCCAGCTTATCTTCTTCAGCCAGGGTTGTGAGATCCGTCGCGAGCTGATCGACTAAAGGAGTCTTTGCAGAGGCTTCGCGTTTCCGTGAAGCACCTTTTTGAGATACTCGTCGGGTCGGACTTTCCTGAAGGATTCTTTTGGTCTGCCGGCGCACTTGTTCCGGGGTGATCCCAAGGTGCTTGAGAACGTCAAGCCCGACACCCTCAGATTGGCTCACCAACCCCAGCAGAATATGCTCTGTGCCGATATAGTGGTGTCCCATCCCACGCGCCTGGTCTATCGCGTCTTGCAAGACAGCCTCGGTCGCAGGCGCCAGCTCAATCCGCCCTCCTGTGTGCCGGCCACGACCTGTAAGACGCTCGACCATCTCTTTCACACGGGCTGGATCCAATCCCAGTTCTCGTAAGACGCGACCAGCCACGCCACCTTCCTCGCGAATCAAACCAAGAAGGAGATGCTCGGTGCCTATGTAATTGTGGTGTAGCCTTTCAGCTTCCTCATGCGCCAGGCTTAGTACCCGCCTTGCCCTCTGCGTGAAGCGCTCCATCTTATCGGCCACAATTTACCCTCCAGCTATATTGACTTATTTTCCACTTGACTTATCTCATTCTACCAAAGATTATGATCGCACCCTTCAAGATTAGGAGGATTTTCCCCCATAGCAAACAAAAAGCAGGCGCACAATTGTGCGCCCGCCCGTCTTTCAGGATGGCTGGCTATTCTTCGGCTTCCTTCGTATCTTCGTCCTCATCCTGGGGCGCCATGCCCTCAACAGCTTCTGGATCTTCCATTTCGCTTTGGGCAGGATCCTGCCTATCGCCCTCATCGGGCTCTTCAAGTTCATGCTCCGCAGCATTCTCGGCTTCTGCGGTTTCTTCCGTGTCCAGCTCCGCCGATCCAACCTCGGGTTCTGCTTTATCGAGATCCTGGTCCGCTTCAAGCTCTTCCGCCGTCTCTTGCTCGGCTTCAGGAGATTCTACGGGATCATCTTCTGATCTTGGCGTGGGCTCATCCTCAGCCTCGAGCACTTCCGCTGTGGCTTCAGGCTCGACAGCCTCAACGTCCGCCTCGACCGTTTCAGTGACAGCTTCTGCTTCCGGTTCGGTGGATTCCATTTCTTCCACTGGAATATCCGCCTCGATCTCCTCGCTTAGCGCCTCCAACTCATCCGGGGCGACATCGCTGATGTCTGTCTCGAGGGCGGCGTCAAAATCTTCAACTTCCGCTTCAGTTTCACCCTCGGTGGAATCGTCAGGGCTCTCCATTTCTTGCATGGCCGTCTTCCAATCGATCTCTGCATATTCAGCCGAGTCGACTCGCTTCAGGCTGAGCCCAATCCGGCGTTTCTCTCGATCAATTTTGATCAAGCGCAAGGTAACTGTCTGTTCTTCTTCCACAATTTCCTTGGGATGCTCAATACGTCGTTCCGCTAATTCTGAGATATGTATCAAACCCTCAATCTCAAAATCTTCTAATCCCTTTATTGCTGCAAACGCTCCAAATTTAGTCAACTTTGTGATGGTGCCTTCGACCAGTTGTCCCTCCACGAAACCTGCCATGATTTCGTCCCAGGGATTGTCCTCCAGCTCGCGCAACGAAAGGCTGATGCGATTGCGGTCCTCATCAATATTGAGAACCTTCACCTTAACGTCCTGCCCTACTTTAAGGACATCTTTGGGGTGATCAACGCGTTTCCAAGAGACCTCTGAGATGTGGATCAAACCATCTGCGCCACCAATGTCCACGAAAGCTCCAAAATCAGCCAGGCTGATTACGGTCCCCTCGCGCACCTCTCCCGGTGTCAACTCGGCGATCAGGCGCTCTTTTAGTGCATCGCGTGCCTCGCGTGCGGCTGCTTTCTCCGAGAGAATTAAGCGGTTGCGACGACGATCAACCTCGATTACGCGCGTTACGATCGGTTCACCCACCATCTTCCCCCAGCGCTGATCAGGTGTCTCTCCTTCTGAGCGACGTCTGCGGGAAAGGCTGACCTGTGAGGCGGGGATGAACCCGCGCAATTGGCCATATTTAACGATGAGACCACCCTTGTTATACCCAGCCACGATGCTATCGACCGTATCGCGACTCTCCATGTATGCCTCGACATCGCGCCAATCTTGCTCTTCTTCTGCCCGCGATAGAGAAAGCAGCATAGTGCCATCGCGATCAGCCGAGCGGATGACGTAGACATCCACTTCCTGGCCGACATCGAGATTGGCTCGCTGCTCCTCGGACATTTGTTCCAATTCCCTGTGGGGAATCACGCCCTCGGATTTCGCCCCAACATCAACAAGAACATCGTTCTCGCTGATCCGTGCGATCGTGCCTGTCCGGATTTCACCACGACGAGGGGTTTCGAGGTCATATGCTTCTGCTTCTAGCAGAGCATCCATCGGGTGTTCCTCTCGTTGATTTTCCTCCTGGGGCGAGAGGACATCTTCCCCAATGGCGTTTTCATTAGCATTCATATAGGTATCGGTCTCCAGTTAAAATGATAGAGGAGCATTATAAAGGGGATGACCCTGATTGTAAACCGTGCATGGTTTTGGGGTAGTCCTATGGGGTATAATCCCGCCGGAGACCATTTTTAATGGCAATTGTCTATCCTTTCACGGCTATTGTTGGCCAGGAACGCATGCGTCGTGCGCTCATTTTGAACGCAATCAACCCTCGCATTGGGGGAGTGTTGATCCGCGGCGAGCGCGGCACGGCAAAATCCACAGCCGCACGCGCACTTTCAGCCCTGCTACCAGATGTAGACGTCGTCGTTGATTGTCGTTTCCGCTGTGATCCCAGGCTACCCATGAGTTTGTGTACGGAGTGTCGCGAGCGCTTGGAGTTGGGGGGAGAACTGCCCGTCGTGACACAACCCACGTCATTCGTTGATCTTCCCGTCTCCGCTACCGAGGATCGCGTCGTAGGCACTCTCGATATCGAGCGAGCCATCAAAGAGGGTGAGCGCCATTTTGAACCCGGGATCCTCGCTTCTGCCAATCGGGGGCTGCTCTATATCGACGAAGTAAACCTGCTTGATGACCATGTCGTCGATGTCTTGCTGGATTCAGCTGCGCTGGGGATGAATATTGTCGAGCGCGAGGGGATCTCCTTCAGCCACCCCGCCCGCTATATCCTCGTGGGCACGATGAACCCGGAAGAAGGGGATCTTAGGCCACAATTGCTCGATCGCTTCGCACTGTCCGTTCAAATTCGCGGTTTATACGACCCGCAGGATCGAGTCGCGATTATGGAGCGAAACCTCGAGTTTGAGAGTAACCCTGAGGCTTTCCGTGCGGTCTGGTTAGATCGCGAGCAGCAGCTTTCCAAGGAAATTGATGCTGCCCGCCATATGGTAGATTCCGTAACCTACTCAAAACGCGACTTGCTTGCCATCGCTGCACTTACCGCATCGATGCAGGTAGATGGCCATCGAGCGGACCTGGTTATACTAAAAGCCGCCCGGGCACATGCAGCCTATGAAGGCCGGAAACAGATCAATCAACGCGATATCGCTCTCGCCGCCGAACTAGCTTTGCCCCATCGCCTGCGACGCGGTCCTTTCCAGCAAGTCGAAATTAACATCGAGGAGTTACAATCAAGGATTGAACAAATCCAGGCCGATGCGAATCAAAGCAGCGATAGCCTCGATCTCCCCTCCGAAGAAGAAAACGCAGAGTCCAAAAAAAAAAGACCTAAGCCCGTCTTAGCGGACGAAGAAGCTGAAGCTTCAGAAGAGCGCGAGATGGCCGAGCCTCAACGTCAGCCCACGCCTGACAACCTCTCTGCGCGCTGGTGGGAAGGCGGCGATAAGGTAAAGGTTGGAAGTTCGTTTGTACCCCGGAAAATCGAAGGAAACTTCGATCGGATGTCACGTCGTCAAAGTGGGCGCAGGACGCGCTCGCGCACCGAGCTAAAACGCGGTCGCTATTACCAGGCTCGGCCTATGCGCAAGAAGACCAGCGATATTGCCTTTGATGCCACTATACGTGCCGCAGCACCCTACCAAATCAAGCGGGTTGGACAACGCCAGCATGTCTCCTTCGCCATCCTGCCATCCGACCTGCACCGTAAGGTGCGTGCGCGCAAGGCACCCAACTTGATCCTGTTCGTAGTGGACGCTTCCTGGTCCATGGCCGTAGCTGAACGCATGTCGGCGACGAAAGGGGCGATCCTTTCTCTCCTCACCGATGCCTACCAGCGCCGTGATCGAGTCGGCATGATTGTCTTCCAGAAAGATCGCGCCATCAGCATCTTGCCACCGACCAATTCTGTCCAGCTTGCCCAGCGCGCCCTGGCAGATATTCCCGTGGGTGGTAAAACCCCCTTATCTGCTGGTTTGAGCCTTGCACTTGAGGTGATTCGGAAGGAAAAAGTTCTTCATCCGGATGTCTTACCCCTTATGATCGTCCTCACAGACGGCGCTGGCAATGTTTCCATGAGCGATATGGCTCCCCAGGATGAGGCCCATCAGATGGCCAATCGTATCCAAAATGAAAACATAAACTCGGTCGTGATCAACATGGAACACGCCGCCTTCGATCAGGGATTAGCCCAGAAATTGGCCGATGAACTCGGGGGGGTTTGCTACACCTTGCACGAGCTTAAAGCAGAGCATCTATACCAGGCCGTGCGCCATGAGCTGAACGAAAGTGCGGCCTCTATCCAGGGCTAAGCTTCACAACACAACCATACAAACAATGTGATTAGCATCGTGCTCAAAGCGATTTTATATGCAAGGAGTAATGCAATGGAACAACCCCTCGCCTATCATGTTCGAATTCAGGGCACCCATAAAGCTGCGATTGAGACAGTAACTGCTGCTCTGAAAAGAGAGGGTTTTGGAGTGCTAACACAGATTGATTTGAAGAGCACACTGAAGCAAAAGCTTAATGAAGATTTCAGACCGTATACAATCCTGGGAGCCTGCAACCCACCGCTTGCATATCGAGCACTTACCGCCGATTCTTCGGTTGGCGTTTTGCTGCCCTGCAATGTGACCGTCGAAGAAGTGGAGGGAGAGATCCTGGTTTCGCTCGCAAATCCCGAAGGGATGCTGACCGTTGGCTCATTGGGAGAAAATCCAGAAATGCGAGCGGTCGCCCGGGAAGCAAACGCTCGGATAAAACAGGTAGCAGCACAGTTGCAGCAAACATGATCTTTCCTAACCAGGTCCAACCCAAAAGATCACGCCATCTAATACTCAGACCCATCTAGGAAGCTTTCTTCTTCTCAAGACGGCTGATGCGGTGCTTGATTTCATCCCAGGCTTGATCATGGCGCCAATCCTTTGGCCAATGGCTCAAACATACCAGCGCTGTTTGCGCCCACCTGGCGGCTTTCTTTAAATCTTTGACATGCCACTCATAATATTTCGCTAGTTCGACACAAGGGCGGGGATCATCCTGCGCCAATTCATGCCACTGCTCCCAGTAGGGCACGGCTTGCTGCCGCTGCCCGCTGCGCTTTAAATGAGCCGTCCAATAGCGCAAGGCTTCCAACCGAACGGCCTCGTCTTGACTGGCTACCGCGGCCTGAAATGCACTGACAGCCGAGTCGTCTCGACCAGCACTTTCATGCCAGCGTGCCACACCCAGCGCTTCCGCCCCGCTTAGCGCAGCATCAGATTCACTGTCGTGACGATTCAAGATCTCCACTGACAACCCTACCAGACTGAGGATATCGATCAGGTTGTGATAGACCACCCTGCGAATTTCAGATAAATTGCCCGTACGCAAATAGTCTAGGTAGATGCCTGGAATCCACTCCCCGGGAACATCCTGATCACTACGTTGAACGCCGAGGATATGTTTCTCAAGGGTTCCCAGGCTACAGTCGGGCAACGTCCGTCGCCACAGACGTCGAGCTGGAAAGAGCAGATCAAAATGAGGCCAAGAGGTAATGGGCAGGCGTGTCCGCAGACCCATCCTGTATCGCATTTCCATCAGCGGCAGATCGAACACACGACCATTAAAACTGACAAAACCACTGGCTGCGTCCAGCTGTGCCTGGAGCACATGCAGCATGGCCGCTTCCTCCCCGGGCTCATGCAGGAAAAACTGGCGCAGGATAAATTCATCGTCATCGAAGGCCCCCACACCAATCAAGAAGGCGATGGTGCCAGCGCCCCCAACCAACCCGGTGGTCTCTGTATCAACAAAGAGAAGGCGCCGCAGATCTACTTCCGTCAGGCTGGCATCCCGTGCTACCCGCGCGGCTAGATCAGGAGCATAGCCAAAATATTCATCCAACCTTCGCCTTCCGTGGCTGTACTGCAGAGGAAAACGTTCTTCGATTACATAAGCCAGGCCATGCGGGGTATCGATCGCTAAGCCCAGGCGGTCATCCGGAGCGGGGCTGCCCCGCTTCGGTTGCTTATTGCGCGCGGACGAATCACCACCAAGCCGGCTTAAGCGGCGGCGCAGTTTTGTCCGATCTTCTCCCGATTCTTTACTCATATCAAGCCCAGGAAACTAGGCGATGCGCCCAGCTGCTCGCATCACAAACATGTAGAGGAGAACGATCAACTTCCCGGTTGTCTCTGATCGTTACTGGCATGGATGAAAGTCACGCAGCCCCAATGATCTTCAACAATAGTGCCTTGAATTTCAAGCGAGTATTATAACGCCGGAGACGAGAGACGGAGCACCCCTATGCTCATCGCTGTCTCCTCCTTTGGCGAAGGCCTCCGTCGGGTTACCCCCCTCACCGCCCCGGCGGAGGCGCTTTTTAAAGAACTGAAACGCTGCCGGCTTGGCAGCGTTTCAACTTTAATTCCGTTCCTCACTCCTTATACCGGAAGTGCCGGCAGCACAACGATGAACGTGGCGCCCTTCCCCAGCTCAGATTCGACCCAGATTCGACCTTCATGCTGATCCACAATTGATTTCACAATCGACAAACCCAGACCTGTTCCGGGCGCATCCTCAGGTGCATTGCTGGCTCGGAAGAATTTATCGAAAAGGAATGGCTGATCTTGAGACGGTATTCCGGGTCCGGTATCACGAACGCGCAGGATGACTTGGTTATCTTCTGACTCGGCCTCAACAAAAATCGTCCCTTCAGAGGGCGTGTACTTCATGGCGTTCTCTAGCAAATTGTCAACCAGTTGTCGTAATCGAATCGGATCCCCATGGATAAATGGCAGGCCATCCTGTATTTTGGGCTCTAAACGCAGCCCTTTATCCATAATTCGGTTGCGAAAATTGTCAAGAGCATAATGGATGAGCACAGCCATCGGTGTCCGCTCTTTGGTCGTGTCTAATCCTGATTCGATCCGGCCAAGATCCAATAAATCGCTGACCAGATCCGCGATCTGCTCAACACTGATACGAACACGTCCAACAAAATCTTCCTGCTGTGCTGTCAGCGGCCCCGCCCGCTCAATCAATTCCACGTAACCCAATATCGCCGTGAGCGGTGAGCGCAAATCATGCGAAACCGTGGTCACAAATTCCGATTTGATCCGATCCAGATCTTTCAGATGCGTGATGTCATGCATCACAATAGAATAGCCAACCCCGTTAATCGAGCTTTTCTGAACGCTGAAGATTCTCCCATCCGCGACGCCGACTTCTTCCCGCCGGGGCGACCCTGTTCCAGATCGAATAACCTCAAGCAAATGGGAGTGGTCAAAGACCTCTGCAATGGAGTGGCCGAAATATTCACCTCTTACCCGGAACGCCTCTTTGGCTGTCTGATTCAGCAGCATCACGCGATACTCTGGATCAACCACAATAACCCCGCTGCGGGTATCCCGGATCACTGTTTCTAGTTTGCGTCGTTCACTTTCGGTGCGGTAATAGAGTTGTGCATTTTCAATCGCGATCGCCGCGTAGTCAGCCATAGCCATCATGACGGTTACATCTTGTTGGCTGAGCACCCTTCCTGCTTTGCGGTTGTCAACTCCTAACACTCCGATCGTTTTTCCGCGTACTTGCATGGGGACATAAATTAGGGAGTGAACCAGGTAGGCAGTCTTGATTTTCTGTGGCGAGCGCTCATCGAGCAGGATCGGTTTTCCGGTCTTGATCACTTGACCGGCAAGCGAATCGCGAACGTGTAATCTGAAGGCACTGGCAAAATCATCATCAAAATTCTTAGATGCCCGCATGTACAGCTCACCATTCTCTTTATCCAGCAGCAGCAAGCTTCCCTCTTCTGCACCTGTAAGGTGAACTGCCTCTTCTACGACTGTCCGAAGCACCTCATCCACGTTGAGCATTGCAGTAACGGTACGTCCGATGCGCGCCAAGGTCTCCAATTCATGCAATCGCCGTTGCAAATCGGCTTCTAGCTGCGGAGGCGTTGCACCGGTTGGACGGGTCACGGCCTTAAGCGAACGTCCCAGTACCCGCTGGAGTGAATCGAGCATCGTATCCGCTGGAAAGGGCTTGACCAGGAAATCAGCAGCACCAGCCCGATTGGCTTCAATCGCCATCAATTCTGATCCCTCGCTGCTGATAAGGATGACTGGTGTTTGGGGTGATTTTTTCCGTAGCCGCTCAATCAGCTGCAAACCCGTCAGGTTTGGCATCTGATGGTCGGTGATAACAACATCCGGGTCGAGTTCCTGCGCTAACGCGAGCGCTGACATTCCATCACCAACAGAGCGAACACGATAACCCGCAGGGATGAGGACCCGCTCCTCGAGAAAACGACGGACCTCGCCGCTATCGTCTGCAACTAAAACAAGTTCGCCGGTCACGAATATACCCCCATCGAATTGCTAAAAATTGTCCAGTCGCTCATGGGAAACTCGAAGCTTATGATCCCCGCTATCTCTTACGAGGGATTATCTTTCGCCTCTTGGATATCGTCGATCCGTTCTAAAACCGATTCGATATCTCGGCGAACCAGTTTAAGTTGCTCGGCACTTTTTTCATTCTTCTGCGCTCCTGCCAAGGCTTCAATCTCTGCATAGGCCGCACGAAGGCTTCGATGGACTTCTGACAGCCACAATTGGTCATTCTGTACTTCTGCGCTAGATTTTCGGATCTCACGTTCAAGGCGTTTTGCTCGATCTTCCAGCGCCTGGAATAGTCGTGCATTCACCAACGAGATGGAAGCATAATCAGCAACGGCTTCCAACATCACCTGTTGACGCTCTGTAAATGGTCGCTCGTGCTGCCTGGCCACGCCGATTACACCAATGGGTTGATCCTTCACCTTCACTGGCGCAATCAACGCTGTCGAGCAAAATTGGGCGAGTTTGAATTTTGCCAAGCCCTCACCCTGGATCGCAAGCGTCTCGCCCGACAGCATCACCAACGAGCTTACGCCATCATCAAACGGTTTCTGTAGTTTTGGCGCCATCCTCTCAGGTAATTGACGCTCAGCACGCAGGATCAATTGATCAGAATCCTCGCTGCGGACTAAAACCCAACCCATGTCGGCTTCGGTCACATACAAACTACCCTCAATCAGCTTTGAAAAGAGTTGGGACTGATTGGTCGTCGAGGTCACAGTCTTGCCGAGTCCAAAAAGGGTTGTCAGCTCCCGGACTCGCCGCTCAAGCTGGCGATTGCTTTCGGCGAGCTGTTCTGCAAGCTGGCGATGCTCCTGCCTCAAGCGGATTTCTTTAATCACGCGCTCCAATGCTGAAACAACCTCAGCTTCTCGTAATGGCTTGCTGAGGTAATCATGAGCCCCCAGGCGAAAGGCTTGGATCGCATCGCTTTCCATCCCTTTTGGTGCTGTAACCAACATGGGAACATTGGTACCCTGAGAACGCAATGCCACGAGCAGATCCTTGCCGCTCAAGCCCGGCAAGGTGAGGCTGGCGATGATAATGTCGGGCCCAAACTGCAATGCATGCTGAATAGCCGTAGCGCCATCACTCGCGGTGGCAAGCTTATATCCCATCGGTTCAAGTATCTGCTGTCCCAGAAGATGGAGAACGTCGGGATCTTCATCGACAACAAGGATTCGTTCTAGCTTCGCTGCCGGCACCATGCAGCTATCATAGCACGGATCACCTACGCCTGAATATCACCCACTTTGGCCAGCTTCCGCAGTGAATATTAGATTCCCATTAGATCCCGGCCATATTCTTGACTTGCTTTCCCACGCCCGCTTACAATCGAAGTAGGTGTAAAAAAATGGATTACAAAGATTATTACAAAATCCTCGGCGTCGACCGTAAAGCTAGCGCCGATGATATTAAGCGAAAATATCGCAAACTCGCCTTAGAGCTTCACCCTGACAAGAACCCGGGCGACAATCAAGCGGAATCCCGCTTCAAAGAGATCAACGAAGCCTATGAGGTGCTCGGTGATCCTGAGAAGCGCGCCAAGTATGACCAGCTGGGCTCATCCTATCGTGCCTGGGAACGCACCGGTGGCCAGCCAGGCGGATTTGATTGGTCCCAGTGGACCTCCGGATTCCCCGGCGGAGGCGTACGCGTCGAGGTCGGCGACCTGGGCGATATGATGGGTGGTTTTTCCGATTTCTTCACCAGTATTTTTGGCGGAATCAATCCCTCCGGCCCTGGCATGGATAGTTCCCGTCGCATGCGAGGTCGCGACATCGAACATCCAATCACCATCTCATTGCAGGAGGCTTATACTGGGACCTCTCGAACGATCCAGCGCAATGGAAAACGGCTTGAAGTAAAGATCCCTCCGGGGGCTCGCAACGGCACGAGAGTACGGATTAGTGGGAGGGGTGAGGAGAGCGGACGCCAATCAGGAGATCTCTACCTGCTCGTCCAGGTCGCAAAAGATGCTCGCTTCAAGCGCAAGGGTGA
The DNA here is from genome assembly GCA_041573795.1 of Anaerolineales bacterium. Lineage (GTDB taxonomy): Bacteria > Chloroflexota > Anaerolineae > Anaerolineales > E44-bin32 > E44-bin32. Next base: position 110,391 of record JBFFQB010000001.1, on the reverse strand, counting down.
TGAACTGTATACAGCGGTAAGCGTCGAATTATTGACTGCCGTTCTCGGCGGTGAAGTCCGCGTGCCCACACCGGTCGGTGATGTTATGCTCACGATCCCTGCTGGTAGTCAACCAGGACAGACTTTTCGATTGAAAGGACGCGGGATGCCTCATTTGAAATCAAAATCCCGGCATGGAGACCTATTTGCGGAACTAAGGATAGAGATCCCGAGCAAGCTATCCAAGCGAGAACGTGAGCTGTACGAAGAACTTAAAACTCTACGCAAAACATAAGTGAGATGGGTTGGTCGAGGACATGGTGGATATGGTTAGAAAAAGAGCTTCATTCGTCGTGATAAGCACTCTGCTAGTGACAAGCCTGGCGTGTAGCCTTTCAGGTTTGATCCCGATACAGCTGCAACCAACCAATGCCCCCACCACACCACTCCCCGCACAACCTGCCCCGGATTTCACCCTCCCCGCCCCAGTTATCGAGAATGCAGGGCCCTTGATTGAGGGTGATCTCACCAGCCTATATAGCAATATCAGCCCGGGCGTGGTAACGATATGGGCCTACGCTGATGTCGGTCCACCGCACGATGAAGCGATCCCCAGCGGCCAAGGATCTGGGTTCGTGATCGACAAACAAGGCCACATCGTAACCAATCAGCATGTAATCGAAAATGCCGTTGAAATCGAGGTAGACCTCCCCACCGGGATTAAATCGTGGGCTACCTTGCTCGGCACCGATCCCGATTCGGACCTCGCTGTTCTCAAGGTGAATGTCCCTGAGCCGTTTCTCGTTCCGCTGCCTCTAGGAGATTCAGATCTCGTTTCCGTTGGACAATTCGTTGTTGCCATCGGCAACCCATTTGGCCTTTCAGGCACAATGACGGTTGGAATTGTATCGGCCATCGGGCGCACACTCGATTCTGAGCGCCGGGCGCCGGGCGGAGGCAGCTTTTCAGCTGGGGATCTGATCCAAACTGATGCTGCCATCAACCCCGGAAATTCTGGCGGTCCCTTGCTGAATTTAAATGGCCAGGTTGTAGGTATAAACCGGGCGATCCAAACAGAGGCTTTCTCGGTGGAAGGCAGTGCGGTCAATTCTGGTGTCAGTTTTGCCATTCCGGTAAATATCCTGCGCCGCGTCGCCCCGAGCTTGATCGAAAATGGCAAATACGATTATCCCTATCTAGGAATTTCGAGTTTGAATGATACTTTTTGGAACTTAAAGACCTTGGAAGCGCTTGGGTTTGGAAGCAACACTTCTGGTGCGTATATCACCGAAGTCGTACGCAATGGTCCCGCTGATAGGGCGGGATTGCGCGGCGGTCAGAGCGAGAGTGATATCCCGGGTTTGCTTGTCGGAGGGGATTTGATCACTGCCATTGATGGTTATCCCGTCCAGCGTTACGACGACCTAATCTCCTATCTTTTCAAGAATATCGAAGTAGGCCAGGTTGTTACATTAACGATAGTACGCGATAACGAGGAGTTGGAGCTCGAGCTCACCGCCGGGGCGCGACCATAGTCAAATAGTCAGCCTTTCCTTTCTGCCACAGCCAGCTGGGTGTGGCAAATAAAAAACTCCACAGCGATTAATGGCTGTGGAGTTTTTTGATCGAGGCAACTGCTAGTCGCCGAATAAGACTCTTTCCAGTGCTAATAAGTTATTGGCTAGTATCTCTAGATCGCGCCGAGCCGCGAAGGCATCACTCTCCACTTCTTCGAGTACAAGCTGCAACCGACTGCTCATTTCGCGCACTTCTTCCGCATTTGAACCATCAAGTGTGGCTTCCAGCATAGCGAGGTTTGCATCGGTACCGGTCAAGGCGGCCAGAGCGGCGATATCGTCCTCTTGGGCCAAGGCCAGTTGCGCTGTTGTCACATCCACCAAGACATTTAACAAATCTAGATGGGCTTTTGAAAGGGACAGTTCTTCTATTAGTTGTTCGTTTTGATCAACCAGTGGTCGTAATTTCTCCAGTTCAGCGCTTTGTGCATTGATCTGATCCTGTGCCGAGAGGATTTCGGCTTCCGCATCGGCAAGGGCTACAGCCTGTGGTTGAACACGAAGAGTCCATGTCAGAATCACACCAGCAGCAAGGATGACAACCAGGCTAAGTGCCCAGAGCAGTGCTCGCCTCAAGCGCTTTGGCGGAAGCTTAGGTTCCTCAAGGACGGGTTCCGCCGTTGAGGCCACAAATGGCTCGGGTTCGCCTGCAACATCAGGCTTAGGGCTTTCTGGCTGAAGACCTTGATCATCCTGTTCTTGCATCATTCGCCTCCCGTTTCGGGTTGTTCTAATTGTACTGGTTGTACTGCTTCCATGAATAGCTTCCAAACCGCTTCGAGTCCATCGCCGGCAACTGCTGGCCGGCTAGGCAGATCCAACAAGACAGCATCCAATCGTTCCAGGATCAGCCCCACAAGGGCCTCATCACCAACGCTCTCCCCGCTCGTCTCATCGACAACAATTAACCCGGACATGATCGCTCTCGCCGCCGCAATTTGCTCTGCGGCGAAACCATAATTATCCCGATCCAACTCCAACTGCGCTCGTGTGAGCAGACTCATGGCTCGAAGGTAAGTTGCGGTGCGATGCACCCGCTGCGCAGTCAGGTCGCCGGCCACAATCTCCAGCTCAAATTGCTCAACAAGCGAGGAGACATTGTCCACTGCAAGCGTTAAGTCCTCCACTTGGCCCTCAAGCTCCCCTACTGCGTTCAAAATACCTCGCTGTTCCCGCAAGTCTTCTTGGGCCGCATCGACCAAAGCTTCCACGGATGCCAGTGCCTCAGCTTGCATCGCAAGACGGCCTTCAATGCTGGCCTGTCTGTCATTCAGCTCCTGGCTCTCAACTTCCATATCCTTCGAGAGTAGATCCAGTCTGCGCTCAAGATCAAGGATGCGGTCTCCGTAACCTTGAATGGGCTCGATCGCTTCTCGATATAATCGGAGCGCGCCGTAGTAAAGGCCAATCCCGATGGCGAGACCTACGATGATCGCCACTAAGGTTCGGAACAGGACACGTCCAAGTTTGCGCATCACCCCGGGCACCTCAGATCGGCGCTCAACTTCTTCACCTTGTACAGCTTCATATTTCATCTCTTCTGTCATTCGACATAGCTCCTTATTGTGCCGAGGGGGTTACATCAACCGGCTCAAACAGGTCGATAATTATTTGGCGCAATCCTTCAAGAAAACCGCTGAAACGAGTCACTTGCTCTTGCATGCCCCCCACATCTTCCGAGATACGTTCGACATCCTCCGATAGCTTGTCGACACTCTTTACAGCCCGATCTACATCCTCCTGAATCTGGTCAAATTCCGATTCTAGTGTGGCCATGCGCCCACTTAAACCTTCAACAGCCTGAAGCCTCTGATCTACGCTGGATAAATCGGCCGTTAAATCTGCGAGCTGTGAACCCATCTGTGTCAGTTCTACGCGCATTTCCCGCACGGAGGAATGTCGGCCAAAATTAAGAGTGCGGTTAATGCCTATCAGGATAGCAAGCGAGAGGATCACCGAAAAGATCATGCTAACGGCTCCACTTATGATCACTAATCCCAGAACCTGGTTTGAAACCTGAAATCTATCCATTAGATCTGTAGCAATTTTATCGAGGCGATCGTTCAGGGAAAGCCGTTCAGATGAACTTTGCCCAGCTTTACCTGAATCTCCTTCTCCGGCCAATTCCCCCGATTCTGCTTGTTCTCCGCTCTTCAACACAAGAAACGGTCGAATGCGCGCAAGCGTAGCCCGTCCTAATCCCTTAATCTGCAACAGGTCGTCAACAGCTTGGTATGGGCGCCCAGCAATGATCCGTTTTGCCATACTCTGACCAATCCCGGGAAGAGAAGTCAGTTGCTTGAGATCTGCCTGGTTAAGATCGATTGGTGTCATATCATATTTTTCCATGGACTGAATCCTTTAAATGAACCTATTTGCCTTCAAATAACTGCGCTGACATTATCGATTATCGCGCGTAGATCATATGATGGTTATCTAATTAATCCTGACAATACACCAACATGTAGGCCATCATTGTGGCGGCCAGCGCTGGCCTTGGTGGTAGGTCACCTCGACTGTTGGCTGGCGCGATGCAAACATGCGAACTAATAGTAGCCCAAAGATAAATCCGCCGATATGCGCCCACCAGGCAATCCCCGTCATCATATCAACCCCTACCATGAGGCCGTTTGCGACCTGTGAAAGGAACCATATCCCTAAGAAGAAAAATGCTGGAAGATCTACAAACCAGGGCAGGAAAAGGATGGGGATGAGTGTCAAAACACGCGCCCGCGGGTAAAGCAAGAAGTATGCTCCCAGCACACCCGCTACCGCGCCACTTGCGCCAACGGTTGGTAGATTTGAACTTGGGGAAAAGAAGACATGGCTCAAAGCCGCAATGGATCCTCCTAATAGGTAGAAAACCAGGTAGCGTAGTGACCCCAAGCGATCCTCTACATTATCGCCGAAGATGAAGAGGATCCACATGTTGCTGATCAGGTGGAACCAGCCCCCATGCATAAACATGGAAGTAAAAATGGTGATCCATTGCAGCGGCAAGAAGAGTGAAAATTCAGCCGGGGTCAAACCAAACCACTGCAGCAATAAATAAAAACCGCGTTCGCTCAGAGAAGTTTGAAAAAGGAAGACCACCACGTTGACAACGATAATCCCGTAGTTTGCCAACGGCACCGATCGTGATCGTATTGTGTCCCTGATTGGAAACATGTCAGTCCTGCGGTGGAGGTTGTTGAGTCAAATGGGCGGCTTGCGCCGCCCATTTTACCGCACAAAAGTTATGTAGCTTATGAAGCTTTGACCTTAATGGTCTTTGGTCGGGCTTCCTCGCTCTTCGGAATGCGCAGTTTCAATAATCCGTTCTCCAGCTGTGCTTCAGCTTTCTCAGCGTCGAGCGGCTCGGAGAAACGAAGGCTGCGCTTGAAGCTGCCCTGGGGCAGTTCTTGCAGGAGGGCATCGCCCTCACCGTTTTCTTCCGTGTGCAGATCGCCCGCAAGCGTCACCACATCATCGAGAATTTCGATCTTCAGATCATCAGCTGTCAATCCGGGCACCTCAGCGGTGATCAGATACTCCTCCGGGCTGGCATGCACGTCAACGGACATGCGTCGGCCGCCATTGAAGCCAACAGGACGATATTCGTTATATCTGCGTGAACGTCGCGGAACCATGTAGTACGTCATCTTTACCACTCCTCAAATATATTGATGTATTGGATCGACCTTAACTACTGACATCCTATCGATTCAATGTCAGAGAAATGCAAAGATCATGTTGGAAAAGTATTAACACGTCCACTTATAGTTATCTGAGGCTATGGCGGAAAATGTTAGTAAGAGCTCTCATGCAATCCTTTTCACAGATCATTTAGGGGCAGGCTCATCTTGGGCGAAGGCAACCTGGGCCTTATCGCCTCCAGGAAGGCTTCGATCGTTCACCGTTTCAAGGCTATCTGCAGGGGAAATCAAACCAAAGGTGATCAAGACAAGACGTCGTACTGACGCCAATATCGAACACTGCATGTATACTCCAAAGCATATCGAATACCCCTGGGATTTTGGTAATGCGAGACTTCTAGGGCCATATTTGTCAGGTGCATCTCTCCTTTGAGCGAAATCGGAGAGCCTGTTATGCGCTTAAATGAGACAATTAGCTTGATCATGATCTCAGCCGCTAGCCTGGCCTACGAGATCTGCCTCACACGTATATTCTCCGTTCAACAGTTTCATCATTTTGCCTTTATCGTCATCAGCCTGGCGGTAATGGGCTACGCCGCTAGCGGTGTCGCCTTATCGCTGTCCAGGATTCGAGTGCGACGCACATGGCTGGCCAGCAGTTTCGCGCTCTCCACCTTGCTGGCATATTTGATCATTAATTACTTGCCCTTCGATTCCTTCAGCATTGTCTGGGATCGTACTCAACTGTGGATCCTGCTGCTCTACTTTGCCTCCGCCGGGCTTCCATTCCTTTTTGCCGGGTGGTTCATAGGGCAAGCGCTGCGCGCGGCGGGTCAAGCCGCTTTTCGTCCTTACGCCGCTAATTTGATCGGAGCTTCCGCGGGATGTCTGGTTGCGCTCATAGGTTTACAGTTAACCAGCGAAGAAGGAGCGCTCGGGATCTCTATTGCAGTTGGTTTTTTGGCGACCGCTTTGGTAGAGACGGACAATATCCGCCGAGCACTTTTTGTCTCGATTGCGTCGTTGCTGTGCGTCGCGTTTCTATGGCCACTTAATCCTTTACGCTTACGCCTATCTCCCTATAAACCTCTGAGTGTTTCCCGACAATTTCCTGGAGCCCGGATCGTGGCAACAGAGAGAAACGCCTCTGCTCGCATCGATGTGCTTGAGAGCCGTGGTATCCATTCCTTTCCTGGATTGAGTTTGACATCCGCTGCGCCAGAGCTTGAGCAAATGGGACTTTTCATTGACGGTGAAGGTCCTTACCCCATCACGAAAGGTGATCTCAAATCAAGCGAAGACTTCCTTTTCGCACAACACTTGCCCGCTGCGCTTGCCTACCTTCTACGTCCCGGCGCGGAGGTACTGATCGTTGATCCGGGTACCGGTCTCGCTGTCCAAGCTGCGCTGGCTTTGGGAGTAGAGAAGGTCTCCTTACCGACGGATCAACCACTCATACCTGCTCTATTGACCAGTAAGTTCAGCGTCGCAAGCGGAAATTATCTTTCCGATAAGCGCATCCACATCATTCCCAGGTCCAGTCGGGGCGTACTTGCCTTAAAAGACCAGAACTACACCATTATCGAATGGGCACTTAAAGATCCTTACCGACCGATTACTTCTGGCGCTTTCAGCCTGACCGAAGACTATCTCCTCACGCGTGAGGCTTTCATGGCAGCATGGGAGCGCCTTTCCACTAATGGCTTGATTATCATCACACGCTGGGTTGGCACACCCCCTAGCGAAGCAACCCGTGTCTGGTCCACTGTAATTCAGGCGATGAGCCAGCTGGATGTCAATGAATCTGCCCCGCATCTCGTGGCATATCGCGGTATGAGAACAGCCTCAATCCTCATTAGCAAACAACCTTTTACGAAGGCGGAGTTAACATCGATACGTGATTTCTTGAGAGAAAATGCCTTTGACCCCATCTACCTCCCAGATCTTGTTGAAGCGGAAACAAATCAATTCAATCGCTTACCCGAACCTGTCTACTCTCGCTTATTTAAAGCGCTGTTAGAGGCGCCCCAATCCACCATTCGAAGTTATGATTTCCGGCTTGAGCCCACAACTGATGATCGCCCCTACTTCTTCCATTTTTTCCGCTGGTCACAATCTTCCCAGGTCCTAGCAACCATGGGAATGCTCTGGCAACCCTTTGGAGGGAGTGGATACTTCGTCATCGTCGCCATGCTGGCCTTGATGCTTTTGCTATCAACTCCGCTCGTACTGTTCCCCTGGTTGTCCATCCGCAGGGATCCTGAAAGAACGCTTCCATCGTACCGAGTGTGGCTGTATTTTGGTGGTCTGGGAGCAGGATTTATGTTGGTGGAGATCCCTCTCATCCTTCGCATGAACCTGCTTCTCGATTATCCTATTCTCGCCTTCGGGCTTGTGCTCTTCACGCTGCTGTTGGCCTCGGGTATGGGCAGCTTTCTCTCCAGGCGCATCCCTCTAAGAAAGGCATTGGCCCTGTTGCTCGGTTTCCTGCTTCTCAATATTTTCCTTTTGCCGACCATCGTTCGACATGGGTTGACCCTTTCACTCAATATGCGCATGGTGGTCACGATACTTTGGCTCGCTCCAACGGGTTTCTTGATGGGCATCCCCTTTGCAGCCGGCATGCGCGTGATAGAGGCGCAAACTCCAGGGATCATTCCCTGGGCTTGGGCGATCAATGGCGCTACATCAGGCATTTCCGGAGTTCTAGCCTCGTTGGGCTTAATGGATTTAGGCTTCCAAATAACACTGGGGATCGGAGCGCTATGCTACGCTATCGTGCTTTTCGCGAGTAGCAATTGGCGCGGAGTTTAGGCAGGGGGCCAGGTCAAGATTCGCTGCCATGACTATGTTAGCAAGCTCATCATTCACTCTTATTCTAATCCGTTGGCTTCCCGGTCCGGGTAAACGGAACAAAACGAACGCCACCCAAGCTTGTTGTGACAATATCGCCCGATGTCGTCTTGGTTATTCGCCACAATTCCTGGATCCCGCCAATCGGTCCTACGGGGATAACCATCACACCGCCCTCAGCAAGTTGCTCGATTAGTGGTTGGGGTACATGATCCGGGGCTGCTGTGACGATGATTGCATCGAATGGGGCTTGCTCGGACCAACCATAGTAGCCATCATCATTCCGCAGCTGAATGTCAGAGTAGCCCAGGCGTTGCAAGCGCTCCTCCGCCTCTTGAGCCAATTCTGTGATGATCTCAATCGTATAGACATCAATTCCCATTTCAGCCAATACTGCGGCTTGATAGCCCGATCCTGTACCAATCTCTAATACTTTCTCGCCAGCGACAAGATCAAGTTCCTGGGTCATTAAAGCCACAATAAATGGTTGCGAAATCGTTTGGCCATAGCCAATCGGAAGAGGGTGGTTTGCATATGCAAGGTCCAGTTGGGCCGGCCGCACAAACTCATGTCGGGGGACTCGGCGCATAACATCAATGACACTGGCGTCCTCAATGCCATAGGCAATGATGCCTAACTCAACCATGCGCTGACGTGCTTCAATGAAATCTTCGTCGTTCAGTTGGAAGACTTCGTCAGATATAGGCGTATAAAGAGGCGTAGATGATCGTTGGTCGTCCCCGGGTTGTACTCCGGAACAGCTGGCGACGAGCAAGGTTAAGAAAAACGAAAAAAGGGTGGAAGGGTAGCGTGACATAGCGACCTCCACCCTTGATTGTAATCAAAAAACCTCAAACGTTTACAACCATATCGCTCACCTGCGTTTTAATGCTGAAGCGGGGAGGATTTTCGAAGTGCTTTTTAACTGCACAGAGCTCTGCGGTGCGTACAAGCGCCTCGTGATATTTTTCAGGGAAATCCGGTGGAACTTGAATATTGAGCTCGATCTCACTTACCATGCCGCTGGCCGGATTAACTTGCATGCGCTGATGCAGGCCCACACCGTCTGTGGAGAGGCCACGTTTCCGCAGAAATCCAAGGACATAGATACCGGCACAAGTTCCGATAGAAGATAGAAACACTGCGAAAGGTGTAGGGGCAGTCCCTTCACCCCCAGCTATGGGCGGTTGATCCGTACGAACCGTGAACTGTCCAAAATTCGCATCAACGCGTGCGCCCCCGGGAAAGGTGATCTCCATATCCATCGTCGTCATACTCCTTTTATTGAACGCTCTCTTTCGATGCACGCAACGATGAAAAGTTACACGATTACGACTTTCGTGGCATTGGAGAAACAAAAGGGGATGGCCGTTGGCCATCCCTATCAATAAGCATTAACTGCTGGCGTTCGACTAGAAGAAACCCAACCAGCGCAGAGGGGCATATAAGGTCTCAGGATAGAATGCATCCATAAACCAGAGCACACCACCACACGCCAAGATCATCACAAAACAACCGATACCAGCGAATATCCAGGGTGATCGACGCTTCTTTTCAACCGGTGCTTGCGCGGGAACATGTGCAGGCGCAGCCTGGACTGGTGGCGCGGCTGCAGGGGCAGCTTGGGCGGGCTGAGCCACAGCTTGAGCTGGCTGGGCAACATCGCTGGCGACCGTGGCGGCTGCTTCTGGCGTTGCCGCGTCAAAAGTCAGACTTACGTTTTCGCCGAGCGCGACCAGATCACCGGGGTTGAGGACCCTGGGCGCCATCAGGCGCTCACCATTTACAAAGGTTCCATTGGTAGAACCAAGATCCTCTAAAACATACCCTCCTGGAGTACGTGTGAGACGTGCGTGTTGACGTGAGATCTCAGCATCGCCCAGGATTATCTCATTGCTGACATCCCGGCCAAGCAGGGAGACCTCTTTCGTCAGGTCATAGGTCGTGCCCGGGTTCGGGCCTGTACGCACGATCATGCGGAAGGATGAAGCCGTCATCGTGCCCTCCTTATTACCTTGGCGACAGTGTACAAGCTCATGTGTATCAAGTCAACTATTGCTTCTTCGAAATGGGTTTCACCCGTAATCGCAGCCCATCCATGCCAACGACCTCAACGCGTACCCCTGGATCGAGTTTCGCCGAATCATCTTCCAGGATTGCCGTCCAGAGCTCACCAGCAACATGTACCATTCCAGTCGGCGACATACTCGTACGGCTTTCGCCAATACGGCCGACAAGCGCTTCACGTCCAACCTCAACTGGGCGTAACTGTGCACGGATGGCGAAGGTTAGTATCCCGATGAAAAACGCTGCCGTCGCTAGCCCTGTGCCGATGACCAGCGGTACAGAGACACGCAGGAAAGATGGAGTCTCAGGAGAGTTGAACAAGACCAGAGCACCGATGATAAACGATGCCAAACCGGCCACGGTAAGAGCTCCATGCGTGGGCGCTTTCACCTCGAGGATGAATAATACAAAGGATGTAGCGATAAAGGCCAAACCAAACCAGTTAACCGGCAAGATACCAAGACCATAGGTGCCCAGCGCCAGGCAAACAACCCCGATGAAACCAGCGATCCAGCCTCCTGGGCTTGAGATCTCAATTAGGAGCGCCTGAACGCCAATTGTAATTAAGAGGAAAACAATGTTGGGATTGGTCAACACCTGAAGGAATTGTTCAATGAAACGCTGGGGAATTTCGACAACTTCAGCCTCTGCCGTCGCCAGAGTCTTCTCGCCCTGTGCATCGACCAAGAAGCCATCCACTTGAACCAGGAGATCTTCAAGATCCTCAGCGATAAAATCGACCAGGCTGACATTCAGCGCCTCAGAAGCTGAGGCTGCCTTCGCCTCTTCAATCGCAGCCTCTGCCAGTGCGATCGCGGCTTCTCCACGCCCTTCGGCCAGGCTGCGAACAGTGGCTTTAAGGATTTCCTTCTCCTTCACTGCGATTGTCTCACCCAAATCTTCGCCTTGGCCGCCGACAGGGCTTGCCGCCCCGATAGCGGTCTGGGGCGCCATGGCCGCAATGTGACCCGCTAGCGTGATCACGGTGCCGGCGCTTCCCGCAATTGCTCCGCTTGGACTGACATACACGATCACCGGTACCCGGCTGGCGCGCATCGCTTGCACCATGCGGTTCATCAGCTCGACTGATCCGCCAGGTGTATCCAGTTGGAGTACAATCGCTTCGGCAGCTTCACGAGACGCGTTCGAAATTCCACGCTCCAAATAACCAACCATGGCGGGCGTCAACGGCCCCTTCAGGGTGAGCAGAAACACCTGACGCTCTTCCTGTGCCTGGGCAGACTGATACATTGCCCCCAGGAAGACCAAAGCTACGAGGAGCAGCAGAAGCGGCGATCGTTTCAACATAACTAAATTATAGCGCTTCTGAGGTTAACTTGTCTGCGAGATGGCCTGACTTATAATCAATGTGAAGCCTGCCAACCCACTACTGCTGGCATTAATCTTGCAGATGATAGGCGGGTATGCTGATGCAAACTGGAAAAGCCCCAGCGTGGGCGTACGAATACCCTGCTTTAACCCCCCTGAAAGGGGAATTCCATGAAACGGATTGAATGCTCACCCTTTCGAGATGAAGAAGGTCGAATCAGCCTGGAGCAGCGCGTGCGCGGCACACTGCAGAACGGGCTCTCCTGGTATGCTGAAATGCAGGCAATCGACACCGCCGTGCGGAAGCTGAGTAAATCCCTGGGTGACGAACATGTTGCCCTGACAAGTGTGCCGATTCCTGATACCGCCCTCGTAGTGCCTTTACTCGTTCTTAGCCCTCAAGGTGTACGTGCTTTTCTTACCACCTCCGTGCAAGGGGTCTTCCGGGCCAAAGGCGATGAATGGTTGAAGTTTGGTGGTGGCACTTCACGTCGATTCACGCAGGCCAAGCCAAATCTGCAGTGGAAGATCCTTGAAATGGCGCAGTCCACCCTGACATACCTGCGCGGTATAGGTTTTGGTCTCCCTGAAGTTGAGGCCGTCCTGATCTTCACTAACCCGCGCACACATGTTGAGACTTCCAACACACCGGCGCGCATCGTGCTTGCCGACGCGATCGAGCGTTTCGCCGCCAGCATCCTTCAGTTCCAGCCGATCATGGACCGAGATGACATCCGTGATCTTAGCCAGGCCTTCCTTCACCCGGAAGAATTCAAAGGTGAGCATGATGCTACTGTAGAGCCAGAACCTCAGCCAGCTGCCCCAAGGCCTGCTGGTCCGATCGACTTACCGGAGCGCTCCCGCGTCGATTCTCAAGCGCTAATACAGGGAGAAGCTGGCGCACTCTCGCCGCGCCAACAGCGATCACTCAGCCAGATTAAGCCCAAGCGATTCCCCTTCACCCGCCGTCAATGGATCTTGCTGGGCGTGATGGCTCTCCTTGATATTCTTGTCATTGGCATCTTTGCCATTCTTGTGCTCTCAGATTCGGTATACTAGGTGGACTTGATTCGCGGAGCGACCTTTGCCACCGCTGTTATCCATCATCATTCCGGCTCATAACGAAGAAACCCGATTGCCAGCAAGCCTCGATAAGGTGCTGGCTTTTCTGCGTTCACAGGATTTTGAAACTGAGGTCATCATTGTTGAAAACGGAAGCAACGACCGTACAGCGGAGATCGCCCGCGAAGCTGCCCGTAAATTCCCTCAGATCGATTGGATCCAAGAGACTCGCGCCGGAAAAGGTCTGGCCGTTCGCAGCGGCATGCTAGCGGCCCAGGGAGAATACCGCTTTATTTGCGATGCAGATCTATCCATGCCGATTGAAGAGGTCAAGCGTTTCCTGCCCCCCACATCACCTCAATATGACGTTGCGATTGCCTCACGTGAAATTCCGGGCGCGATTCGCTACGGCGAGCCAGCCTATCGCCATTGGATCGGACGCGTTTTCAACTGGCTCGTCCGGGTCATCACCTTGCCTGGTCTTCAGGATACCCAGTGTGGTTTCAAATGTTTTCGGGCTGAGGTCGCCCTGGATTTGTTCTCATATCAAACCATCCATGGATGGACCTTTGACGTTGAAATCCTCTTCCTGGCGATGCGGCGTGGCTATCGTGTCATCGAAGTCCCAATCCCGTGGTATTACAACCCGGGCAGTCGTGTTCGAGTTCTGCGCGATTCGATCTACATGCTCGCCGATCTCTTTCGCATCCGCTGGAATGCGCTGCGAGGGTTGTATGATGGCGATTAAATCAGATCGATCTCCTGATAACCATCTGGAGGCCGGGTTTTATCAGCACGGTATAGAAACGATCGCGGGTATTGACGAGGCCGGTCGGGGAGCCTGGGCAGGCCCGGTCATCGCCGCAGCCGTTATCTTGCCACATCCTGGATCTGCATTGCAGCACCAATTAGAGGGACTGCAAGACTCAAAGCTGCTCACCCCTGCACGCCGAGAGCATTGGGATCACCACATTCGCCAGATCGCCTGTTCCGTGGCAATAGGCAAGGCTTCTTCAAGTGAGATCGATCAAATCGGAATCCTCCCAGCAACACGACTGGCGATGCAACGCGCGGTTCGGGCTTTGCCCCTCGAGGTGAAACATCTCTTAATCGATTACATCCTGATTGGCGATGTCGGGATCGACCAAACCGCCATCCCGCGCGGTGACCGTACGGTCTTATCAATTGCCGCGGCCTCGGTGATTGCCAAAGTCGCGCGCGACCGATTAATGGTTGCATTCGATCGGCAATACCCGCATTTTGGATTCTCTCAACACAAGGGTTATGGCACCCGTCAACATCAGACGGCCCTGCATCAATTGGGGCCATCCCCGATTCACCGTCGTTCCTTCGAACCGATCCGCAGAGCATATGCGGATGCTTGAGCACACTCACAAAATGGCGCAACCTAAAAAGGCAACGATAATCGACAGGGCTCCGTGTGATCCTCTTCCTTTTAGAGACTTTACCCAACGGTTTACACTAGGAAGGCAAGCCTTCATGGGAGAAGCAAATTGAGTCTGCAGTCATTCTTCACTCCAAACTCTATTGCCGTGATTGGCGCCTCGACCAACACCTCCAAGTTGGGCTTCGCCGTGCTCGATAATCTCGTGAATGGGGGCTTTCTAACGGATGGCCGGAGGGTCCACCCGATCAATCCCAGCTCTGATGAAATCCTTGGATTAAAAGCCTACGCCGATGTCAATGACGTTCCCGATGAGATTGACCTGGCAATCATCGTCATCCCTTACCCGCTCGTCCCGGATGTCCTGCGCACATGCGGCCAGAAGGGGATCCCTGGCGTCATCATTATCAGCGCCGGTTTTCGTGAAGCCGGTATGGAAGGGTTGCAACGCGAACAGGAGTTGCTCGAGATCGCCAAGGAATATGGCATCCGTATCGTCGGACCCAACTGCCTGGGTGTGATCGACACGATCACACCGATGAATGCTTCCTTCTCCGCTGGTATGCCTCCGCAGGGACCGATGGATTTCATGTCCCAATCAGGCGCCCTTGGCACGGCCATCCTTGATTGGGCTCAAGCTGGTCGTCTTGGCCTAAGTAAATTCGTCTCTTTAGGCAATAAAGCCGATGTTAACGAGATCGACTTGCTGGGTGCCTGGGCCAATGATCCCGGATCGCGCGTGATTTTATCCTATATTGAAGGTTTGCCAGACGGTGGCGAATTCATCCGCGTCGCACGTCAGGTGACCAAAGTAAAACCTGTCGTCGCGCTGAAATCGGGCGTCACACAAGCCGGATCACGTGCAGTAAGCTCACATACAGGCTCATTGGCTGGATCAGAACAAGCCTATAATGCCGCCTTTCGACAGGCTGGTGTGATCCGTGCGAACTCGCTCCAGGATCTATTTGATTACGCACTGGCGTTTGGGTATTTACCTCCTTTGAAAGGAGATCGGATTGCCATTGTAACCAACGCCGGGGGTCCAGGCATCCTTGCTACCGATGCCTTGGAGAGAGCCGGATTGACCCTGGCTCGTTTCAAACCGGAGTGCATCCGGGCGCTGGAAACGTTCCTCCCTGATGCCGCCAGTGCCGCTAACCCGGTTGACGTCCTTGGAGATGCTCGTGCTGACCGCTATCGCTTCGCGTTGGAACAGGTGGTCGCCGATCCGGGTGTAGATGGGGTGATGGTGATTCTAACCCCCCAGGCGATGACAGAAATTGAGGGCACAGCCGAGGTGATTGCTGAAATCAAGGAAGAGGTAGATCTCCCAATCCTGGCCTGCTTTATGGGCGAAGCACGTGTCGAGGTTGGAACAAAAGTGCTCGACCGCACAAACATACCCAATTTTGCTTTTCCTGAGCGCGCCGCATTGGCTTATAAGGCGATGAGTCAATACCGAGTCTATCAGGCTGAACCGCTACCAGAGTACGAATCCTTTGTCGTCGACACCAAAGCTGCTCGTCAGGTAATCGATAAGGTCTTAGATGATGGCAGGGTTAGCATCGGCGATGCAGAGGCACGTGAGATCCTACAGGCCTACGGCTTGCAAATACCAGCCTCAAAACTTGCTTCCAACGCCGAGCAAGCTGTCCAGATTGCCACCGAACTTGGATACCCTGTGGTTCTTAAAGTTGCTTCTCCTGACATCCTGCATAAAACCGACGTGGGTGGCGTGAAAGTCGGGCTGCAAGACGCAGAGGCAGTCCGTGATGCTTTCGATCTCATTACCTATCGCTCTCAACGCTACTTGCCAGAAGCCCGACTATGGGGATGTCTGGTGCAAAAAATGGTCCCCCAAGGCTTGGAGATCCTTATTGGGATGAACCGTGATCCACAATTCGGACCCCTGGTTACCTTCGGCCTTGGGGGGATTTATGTTGAAACGCTAAAAGATGTCGCCTTTCGGATTGCGCCGTTCTCTCGACAGGAAGCTGAAGATATGATCAAAGAGATCAAAGCCCATGCACTGCTTGATGGTGTCCGGGGCGAATCTCCTGCTGACAAGCACGCTTTGCTCGAGGCCATTTTAAGAATCGGCCAAATGGTCCAGGATTTCCCCGAGATTGCGGAATTAGATATCAATCCGTTTATGTTGTATCGCGATGGACAAGGTGGGATTGCCATCGATATGCGTCTAATCCTTGACGTGAAAGAGCGGCGAAACTCGATAGTTAATAGCGGGAGTGCCATATGAAATCCTTATATATAACCTCAGTCGAACCCTATTCCGGCAAGACCGCCGTCTGCCTATCTCTGGGTCGCTACCTCCAGGGACGTAAATTAAAGGTGGGCTACTTAAAACCGGTTAGCACGCAACCATGGCGTATGCCGGACGGAACCCTGGCTGATGAGGACGCAGTCTTCGTCCACAGTGCACTGGGATTAGAAGGCGATCCGGTCGATTCTTCCCCGATCATCGTGACCCCCACTACTTTGAGAGCGCATTTGCAAGATCTCCAAAGTGATAACCTGATTGAAACGATCCAGGACGCCGCAAAACAAGCCGGCGCGGGGAAGGACATCCTTTTGCTGGAAGGCGGTGCCAGCCTGCGTGAAGGTTACGCTATTGGCTTATCGAATTTACGCGTAGCCGAAGTACTTGGTGCTCCTGCTCTGGTTCTTGTACCCTATCGCGGCGAAATGCGGTTAGTTGATGATGTACTTACCGCCAGATTTCGCCTCGGCGAACAATTGTTTGGGACCATCATCAATCGGGTACCCGAAGACGGAGTTGATTTCACGAATGAGTACGCTCTCCCCTTTCTTGATAAGAAGGGGATTCGTTGTTTTGGAACGATTCCCAGCGTTCCTAGATTATCAGCCCTGAGCGTAGGCGAACTCATCGAACTACTGGATGCTCAAGTGCTCACCAAGAGCGTAAATCCGGAGGCACTGGCCGAAACCCTAACGATTGGTGCCATGACAGCAGAGGCCGCTCTATCTCGCTTCCGCCGCTACCAGAACAAAGCTGTCATAACTGGTGGGGATCGAACGGATATCCAACTCGCCGCACTCGAGACCTCAACTGTGGTGATGATCCTTACGGGAAATCTCCACCCCAGCCCCTTGATTATTGAACAAGCTGAGACGATGAACGTTCCTATCCTGCTTGTAAAACAGAACACGATGGAGACAATCGAAATCGTGGAAGGCTCAATGGGAAGGACGCGACTGGGCCTACCGGAAAAAATGGAGACCTTTCTGAACTTAATGAAGGATCACGTACGCTTGGATGAAATATGCAGCGAATTGGGACTTTGCTAGCCAGGCGTTGCCGTTCACGCAGGCCGAGCGGGTGATAACGGCAGCCAGATTGTAAAGGTGCTGCCTTTCTGGACTTCACTCTCCAGGTTGATCCAGCCCTGATGCCGCATGAGAATTTCTTTACAAATTGAGAGACCCAGACCTGTGCCCGGAGTCCCCATCTTCCGGCTTGTCTCCCCCCGGAAAAAGCGCTCAAAAACCTGCTCACGTTCCTTCTCAGGAATCCCGAGACCTGTGTCACGCACTGCCACGGTAACCCAGTCCGCGTTTTCCTTGAATACTTTGCGCGTGATCAGCGTAACCGAACCGCCCGCCGGCGTATAGTTCAAGGCATTGGTCATTAGATTGGCGATGACCTGGGAGATCATCTGCTCATCGGCTACAACATTGGGCAAGTCACTTTGCAGGCTCAAACCAAGTGTGAGATCGCGGTCGCCGAATAACCGACGGCGATCTTCTACCAGTCCACGCGCAAGCACGTTCAAATTAAAGGAAACCGGATACGGGGTGACTGTCCCCGCATCCAACCGCGAAATTGCCAGTAAATCTTCGATCAAGTTCACCAATCGATTGGTCTCCCGGTTTAGGGTGCGCATATAATCCTCGAAGCGATCCGGCTGGCCCTTTCTAAGTAAATCCAGATAAAGCCGGATATTGCTTAAAGGTGTACGTAGTTCATGCGATACGTCGGATACAAACTGGGTCTTTAATCGGTCAGCGGCCTGGGCACGAATGAGCGCCTCGGCGAGTTCTGATGTTCTCTTGGCAACCACGCTTTCGAGTGATTCGGCGTGGGAGCGTACCCGCTCATACAGCGCTGCATTTTCAACCGCAACAGCCAGCTGATCAGCTAGCAGCATCAACAAACGACTATCCTCTTCGGAAAGATCAGCGGGGCGGGGTGACTCGACATTAAGCACGCCAATCACCACACCTTCGACTCGTAAGGGGACCGCGATTTCGCAAGTAGTTTCAGGATAGCCAACGATGTAATCAGGATCTTTCGAGACGTCGGGTACGAAGGCCGCCCGATTTGTGCGCACGACCCTGCCCAGGATACCCTCACTCATATGATAGCGGGTCTCTGGATCAAAAGGTCCTCCATAGGCTGCTCCCAGATTAAGATAGCGTTCTTCCACTAAGTAGACTTCAACCACCGGGTATCCCAGCACGGCACCAACTTGATGGACGGCCTCATCTAATAGCGACTGCATTTCCAGGCGACGGTTAACCACTTGAACAACCTGGCGCACGACCGTCATCTCCATCAAGCGCCGATCAATCTGGGCATATCGCTGTGCATTTGATACCGCCACACTAACCTGCCGAGCAATTGCTACCAATAGATCAAGATGTTCGAGTGTATAAGCGCTTTCATCAACATGATATACACCCATCACGCCTAACATCTCACCACCCGCGATCAGTGGCGCAGCGATCGCCGCTCGGACTTGATCATCCACCCCGTCAACCGTGATCCAGCGACTATCCTTTCTGACATCACTGATTAGCACTGGTTGACCTGCCTGCGCAACCCAGCCAACTAATCCCTGCCCTACCTCTAGCATAATCTTGTCGCGCAGGTCATCGAGTGCGAGTCCATCTTTTCGGGCTGAGGCATGGGGGATCAGTTGGCGAGGCCCGGGATCAAGGATGAAGGCTTCGCATGATTGCGCGTCTAAATGTGCTGCCGTTAGGGACACCGCACGCTGCAGGATTTCATCCTGACTAAGCGTGTTGACCAATTCCTGGGCAACGTCATAGATCAACTGCACAAAGCGGCGTTCCTTATCTACGTTCTCAAACAATTTGGCATTCTGGATCATGATCGCCGCTTGATCGGCGAGCAGTGACAAAGCCACAAGTTCAGCCTCGTCAAAGGCGTGCGGTGAGAGAAAGGCGACATTCATGACCCCAACCACTTTTTCGCGAACTTTAAGCGGAAGACCAACAATTGCGCCACCCCAACGCACCTGCTCGAACAACTCGTGGTCATCAACATTGGGAATAACTATCATCTCGCCCCTGGTTGCCACCTCATAGGTTAGGCCATCCTTTCGAGGTGTTACGAATGATTGCTTGGGGATACCCTCACCCCACTTTGCTGCACCAAAGTAGATTTCACCCTTCTCATAGAGGAAGATATGGGCGTCATCAGCTGCAATCATAGAAAGGGCATTGGACAGAATTGAGTCGAGTACTGCACTGATCTCCAATTGCGATGTGAGGCTCAGACTTACCTTGCGAAGCCCCTCCAGCGCTTTTGCTCGCTTTTGCTCGGTTTCCAAAGCGCGTATTTTTGAAATCGTTAATGTCACTTGGGCAGTTGCCTGCTCTACCAGCTCGATCTCCTCCGGCCGGAATTGAAATTTATCCTGATAGCCCAGCAAAGCTACGCCTTGCCAGGATTGGCTGTCACCCACGGGTACAGCAAGCAACGTCTTTACTTTCCAACCCTGGCCAAGTTGATCGATGATCCGAGAAGATTGATCACTTTGTTCAACAACCAGTGGATGTCCCGCTTCAATCACTTCTTCGATCAAGGAATGGCTATCGATAGGGATTGGTTGCCTTTCCGCTACATTAATGCTGGCCGCATCATGCTGAGGGGAGATTGCCCACGACTGCACAGGATCCCATTGGAGGATGGAGCATTCATCTGCCCCCATCATCACCTTTAACTGTTGAAGAAAACGCAACAAGAGTTCATCAATCGTGACAGCCATAACTGCGGATCGGCTGATTTCTGATAATCGATCAAGTTGAAGAACGCGTTCTCTAATCCCATCCAAGAGTCTGGCGTTTTCCAACACAACAGAAGCCTGATTGGCATACAAAAGTAGGATTTCTTGATCGACAAGGGTAAACGGTGGCATCTCGCGATCTCGCAGAACATGGATCACCCCTGTCACTTGACCTTGCCAGCGCAGGGGAACGCTCATCACTGCATAAAAGGCGTCCGCCGAGAATTTGCTTGAGCGGTTTTCCCATTGGCTGTAATCCGGGATGATTAAAGGAGCACCCGTCTCAGCAACCACCCCTGCTGCCCCTTCTCCGTAAGGCAGCACCGTTCCCGCATAATCAATATCTGTCTGATGGCTAACAACACATCGCACCTGGCGCCTTTCGGGCTCGCATACGTACAGGCCTCCTGCTTGACCCTGCAACAGCTCTGTGACTTGCTGTACCAAAATATGGAATAGCGCCTGATCGTCGCGACCGGAGATAATCTCTGCCCCCAGCTCACGAAAAGACTCTACTTCCTTAAGTAGACGTTTATGCTGTTGATCTACTTGAAGACGAGTAATGCCTGCTGCTATGTCATCCGCAACAACTTCTAGGAGGCGTAGTTCTTCTTGATCGAATTGACGTTGTGAATCAAGGCAAGTATGCAGTTCGCCGATCACCTCACCCTCATGATGAAGGGGGATACAGGCGTGCTCGTATTCAAATTCGGTTTGACCATCAAGGGCGATCGCACTCGAGGCTTCCACAAACGAACCATCAGATCTTCCAGGTGGTTTGGTCTTCACATCGCTTGGCAGAATAGTCTCCTGCAGCTCGGACCGATCTCCCGCCAATCCAATGATATGCGCACGTCGTTCAGGCTCTTCGATGCGCGCCAACCACACCGCACAGTAATCCAATGACGATGCCAGGATGTCACAAGCCTTTTGACCAAGTGCCGCCATACTCCGTTCGCGCAACATTGCCCCTCGCAAATCCGAGAGCAAATGTTCATGCTTTTCTACAAACTTGGTTTGGCTTTGATCGAATGCCATCAAGGCCTCATCTTACGCTGTTTATTTACACGCATTCCATCTGAGAAGCAGGATGAAATCGTCATCGTTGGATCCTTGCTAAGTTTACACTCGGGCACCCCATTGGTTCCAAGAATCGGACCATGTCCATGCGAAAGTCCCGCATCGCTGATCTGTCTTTAATAAAGGCAACTTAACCATGCATCTTAGCGTAAGAAAGGAAAAACCTCGATCCCACTTTTAGGGGATCATCGTCAAAACTCATTAGGTCCGTGGAGATTCGATTATACTGACATTGTTTAACTCTCATTTCTCCTGCTTCGGAGGGCAATTTATTAAAATGGATCCTTTCAATGCAATAAAGTCTCTCAACACAGCGCAGGGTGACTATACATTCTGGAGCTTACAGGCACTTGAAAATGGCGGTCATACGGAATTGGCCCAGTTACCATTCGCGATCCGTATCCTGCTCGAATCTGTGCTCAGGCAGGTGGATGGGCATGTAATTACAGAGGCGGATGTCGTGGCTTTGGCCGCCTGGAAACCCAAGGATGTAGCCCCCCCCAATATCCCTTTTTTACCTGCCCGTGTCATCATGCAAGATTTCACTGGTGTGCCAGCTGTCGTAGATTTAGCGGCGATGCGCTCTGCACTCGCCCGCATGGGTGGTGATCCCAGCATGATCAACCCGCGCGTCCCTGTGGATCTGGTGATCGACCATTCGGTCCAAGTTGATTTTTTCGCCTCCGCTGAGGCGCTTCAGCGTAATGCCGAAATTGAGTTCCAGCGCAATAATGAACGCTACACATTCTTGCGCTGGGGACAAGAAGCCTTTGATCACTTCCGCGTGGTTCCTCCGGCGACGGGTATCGTTCATCAAGTTAACCTCGAGTATCTGGCCAACGTTGTTCTTACACGGACACGAAATGGACAGAAACTTGCGATGCCCGACACCTTGGTCGGCACCGATTCACATACAACCATGATCAACGGTCTTGGCGTTCTGGGCTGGGGGGTCGGGGGCATCGAGGCTGAGGCTGCGATCCTGGGGCAACCCCTGGTCAT
Organism: Anaerolineales bacterium; assembly: GCA_041573795.1. Lineage (GTDB taxonomy): Bacteria > Chloroflexota > Anaerolineae > Anaerolineales > E44-bin32 > E44-bin32. The sequence goes on along the minus strand of JBFFQB010000001.1, from coordinate 88,331 downwards.
GATGGCGCCAGAAGTTATTGGCTTCAAGCTTTCGGGCGAGCTTCCAGAGGGTACAACAGCGACTGATCTTGTACTCACTGTGACTCAGATACTTCGCCGCCACGGGGTCGTGGGCAAACTGGTTGAATTCTTCGGGTCCGGGCTAAACCAACTCAGCCTTCCTGATCGTGCCACGATTGCAAACATGGCGCCAGAGTATGGCGCCACTGCAGGTTTTTTCCCTGTTGACGAAGAAACCTTGCGATATTTGAAACTCTCTGGTCGCGACCCTGGCCTGATCGATCTTGTGGAACGGTATACCAAGGAACAAGGTTTGTTCCGCGACGATGCATCCGCAATTCCAGCTTACAGTGATTTGCTCGAGTTGGATATGAGCCAGGTTGTGACAAGTTTGGCAGGTCCCCGCCGTCCCCAGGATCGTGTAGCTCTTTCGGAGATGAAGTCTTCCTTCCAAGAAAGCCTCCGTCAACCCACACTCGAAGGTGGCTTCTCGCTGTCCGATGAAGCCCTCCAGCGTACCAGTAGCCTTCGCGATAATGGCAGCAGCGTGGAGATTTCCCATGGCGTCGTGGTTATCGCTGCCATCACATCCTGTACAAATACCTCAAACCCATCGGTTATGATCGGGGCCGGATTGTTGGCGCAGAAGGCTTTAGCGCGTGGGCTGAGCGTGAAGCCCTATGTAAAAACAAGCCTGGCCCCTGGCTCTCGCGTCGTTACCGCCTACTTGGAAGAGGCCAACTTGTTGGAGCCACTTGCTGGGCTGGGGTTCAATGTGATCGGCTACGGCTGCACCACCTGCATCGGCAATAGTGGGCCGCTGCCGGGCGAAATGGTCAAGGCGATTGGCGAAGGGGATTTGATCTCGGTCGCTGTACTTTCTGGAAATCGCAATTTCGAAGGGCGCATCAATCCCCATGTTCGCGCCAATTACTTGGCCTCGCCCCCCTTAGTTGTCGCGTATGCCCTGGCCGGGACGGCGGATATTGATTTGACCAGCGAACCCGTCGGGTATGATCCGGATGGTAGACCGGTGTACCTGCACGAAATCTGGCCCAGCGCCACCGAAATCAATGACCTCATTGAGACCACTCTAAACCCCAACATGTTCCGTGAACGCTACGCGGATGTATTCACCGGGAATGAAACCTGGAATGCCATCCCGGTCAGTGGGGGTGATCTGTATGAATGGGATCCCGAATCCACTTACATCCAGGAACCTCCCTTTTTCTTGGATCTCTCTCCAGATCCGCCCCTGATCACCGATATCAAAGGTGCGCGGGTTCTCGCCCTACTCGGCGACTCCATCACCACCGATCATATCTCGCCCGCAGGCGCCATCCCGGCCCAGAGCCCAGCAGGTCAATTTCTCCTTGATCAGGATGTTCAACCGCGCGATTTCAACTCATTTGGATCACGGCGCGGCAACGACCGGGTCATGACCCGGGGCACATTTGGGAATATTCGCCTCAAGAACTTGCTTGTCCCTGGAACCGAGGGGGGCTTCACCCATTCCTTCGTGAGCGGCAAGCAGACAACAATTTTCGAGGCAGCCCAAGAATATAAAGCTGAGGGGATCCCCCTCATTGTGCTCGCTGGAAAAGAATATGGCACAGGTTCATCGCGCGATTGGGCTGCAAAGGGTACTGCCCTGTTGGGAGTGAAGGCCGTCTTGGCCGAATCATTTGAGCGCATTCACCGCTCCAATTTGGTCGGTATGGGTGTTCTTCCTTTAGAGTTCCTTGCTGGTGAGAGTGTGAGCTCGCTTGGCCTGACCGGGGAAGAAAGCTTCTCGACTTCTGGTTTATCAGACGATTTATCCTCTGGCTCCACCCTGCAGATTGAAGCCGTGAAACCAGATGGATCGTCCTTGCGTTTCTCAGCAACTGTGCGCATCGATACCGCCATCGAGGTTGAGTATTACCGCAATGGAGGCATCCTCCACACAGTGTTACGTGAAATGGCCACTTCAATCTGATCGAGCGACTTGAGCCCAGAAGTTAACGGGGACGGTGAGCCGTCCCTGTTGCTTTAGATCACGTTATGCGCGGATTGGTCTTTGGTCAGGAGGATAAACTTGCGAGTTCTGCTTGGAGGCGGGCGATTTTATTGCGCAGATCGATCGCCATTTCTTCGAGCAGGTCTCGGCCTTGCCTTGTAGCTATCGTCACCTCAAGCATGAGTTTCACTGTATGCGAGTTAATCAAGTCGTTCAAATTTCTCTGCAGGGTACGGATAACGCCATCCAGGCGGCGCACCTCAGCACGCAAATCAGCCATTTGCTGTTCACGGCTTTTCTGTACCGGAGTTTCGGGTCGATCTTGCTTGGAAGCCAGCGTATTTAATCCCTGAAGATCTTGAGCAGCATAGGCTTCATTAACCTTCGCCATGATCTTCTGACGCCACCGCTTGGCCTCAGGATCCGTCACAAGGTCCGGATGAAAGCGTTTGGCCAACGCACGAAAGAGTGCTTTCAGCTCCGCCTTGACATCCTCGGATACTGGCTCTTCGGGCGGGGGTTCCGGTGCTTTTTCCCGCGGAGTCCACGCACGACGAAATTGCTCGAGCACATCTACATGCATATCTGGCGAGTCGGCTCGATCCCCCCATTGCGCACGCCGTGCCGCCTGAAAACGAGCTTGCTCGAGGTCTGCCTCTAATTCCACTACCTGCTGCTCAAGGACACCGACGCGAGCTTCGAATGCATGCTCAAAGCGCCCCAGCTCAGCGTTCGTATCCGAAATCTCAAATTCCAGCTGGGCGATTCGCTCTTGACGTTCTTGAACATCGAGTTGGAGTTCACGCAGCTCGGAATCACCTGCTTGATCGATGGCTTGTTTTAATGATCGCCGGCTTTTTCGTTGGAACATTGAAATTCTCTTCCAAACTCAGGGGCTTTTTACCGTTACAAGCTTAGCGAAGTGATCGTGGCTGTGATTTTGACAGCCGAGAAGCGTAAAACCCAAGTCCTCCGGCAGCTACTAAGAGTACAACGCCTAGCAATCCCAGCAAGCTTGAGCGCCCACTTCCATCCGGCCCATCACCTCCCAACAAGGCGGAACTGGGTTGTGCGCCGAATTGAAGGTACTTAATGTCACCCGGCTGGACGACAACAGGCGCATTTAGACTTGTCGTTGCATTATGCCCAGGGGGGACAGCGGCGCTTACGTTGTAATCGCCACTCTCCAGATCGGTGAAACAATAGCCAATTAAGTCCTCTTGATCGAGCAAGGCTTCCGTCGTGTACTCTCCCGCAACCGTGCCGCTGACGTCGACAACACTAACTTCGCCACCCTCTAATGCTAGTTCTGTTTCTTCAAGTCGGCCGTTGCCATTGTCATCCTGAAAAAGAAGAACACAAATCTCGGCCGTCCCAACGAGAGGCGTGGGAGAGGCTGTCGGTCCGGCAGCCGTTGGTTGGATGCCAGGTTGCGCCGCGGTCGGTTGAGCAGGGCCGCCAATACCGAGTTCTAGCTCCATCCCGGGAGAGATAATATCGCCTGGTTGAATTCCGTTCATTGCCATGAGTTCTTCGAGGCTCAATCCGGCAATGGCGGCGATGCGCCAGAGCGAATCCCCCTCCTGCACCCGATAAATAATGCGACCATCCGGGCCAGGCGTGGGCGTGGGGAAGGGTGTCGGTTGTAAGCGTACGGTGGTAAAGGGACCTGCCTCAGCTGCGATGGCGCCGAAGAAGATCATAAATACCCAGCCAACAATCAGAATTGTTCCCAAGGGGTAACGGGTTTGGGTCATCACTCGCCTCTCGTGCATTCGATTATAGCGCCTTCGACGGCCCGAAGGTAGCCTGTTTACCATCGCTTGCTCGCTGCTCAAGTGCGTCTGTCCCTCCCTGTGCTATACTCGCCCTGGAGGCTGAAATGCCGCTGGATCTCGTGATTGGCGCCCAATGGGGCGACGAGGGCAAAGGGCGGATTACCGATCTGTTGGCCAGAAAGGCTGATGTTGTCGCACGCTTCAGCGGCGGGGATAATGCCGGTCATAGCGTTACCGTAGGAGACCAGCTTTTCCGCCTTCACCTCATCCCCTCAGGGATACTTCATGACCACACCCACTGCGTTTTGGGATCGGGCATGGTGCTTAACCCTGTCAGCCTGATTTCCGAGCTTGATAGCCTGTCTTCCGCAGGCATCGACATCGAACCCGAGCGTTTATCCATATCGTCAAACGCTCATCTGATCACCCCGGCTCATCTTGCCCTCGATGGGGCTGAGGAGAACGCCCGGGGGTCATCCAAGTTGGGAACAACTGGACGGGGAATCGGGCCAGCCTACACCCACAAAACTGCCCGGCGCGGCATACGCCTCGAAGCTTTTCTAGACCCTGAGGAGCACCTCGCAAAATACCAGCAGCATCTCGATCAGGCCAATCGATTGTTGGAAACTGTCTACGGACAGCCCGGGATTGATATCGAGTCGGCTGTGCTGCATTTTCACGAGCATGCCTCACGCATCAAACCCTATCTGGCGGACACCGGCCACCTTATCGACAGCGCTCTCCGCCAGGGTAAACGCGTGCTCGCAGAAGGCGCCCAGGGAACCCTGCTCGACCTCGATCACGGCAGCTATCCCTTCGTCACCAGTTCGCATCCAACCACTGCCGGCGCGCTGCTTGGCCTGGGTGTAGGACCCCAGTACATTGACCGGATTATCGGGATAACCAAAGCTTTCCAGACACGGGTGGGGGAGGGACCTTTCCCTACCGAGCTTCAGGGCGAGCTGGCCGATCGCCTGCGCGGCAGCGGGGAGCATCCATGGGATGAGTTCGGCACGACCACCGGTCGCCCACGACGCTGCGGCTGGCTTGATCTGGTCTTGCTGCGCTATGCGGCGCGTATCAATGGCTTCACAGAGCTGGCCCTCACCAAATTGGATATCCTCTCCGGACTAGAAACTCTGATGCTCTGCACAGCCTATGAGCGGGGGGGAGTTCCATCAATCGATCTGGTTGGCGGGCCTTCCACGCTGGACGAGATGGTACCTATCCTCGAGGCAGTCGAGGCATGGGAGGACGATCTCTCTGAAATCAGCACCTGGAATGGCTTGCCGGAGGCAGCCAGGATCTATGTCGGGCGGATTGAATCTTCGGTCGGTCTTCCCATCAGAATGATCTCGGTTGGGCCGGAACGCGATCAACTTATTGCGCGCACTTGATTTCAGCGTTGTGCGGAAGACAGCGCTCCCACATAAACTCCGATAAATACAAGTGCGCCGCCCATCACCATGCTACGATCCAACGCTTCTCCAAGCAACCATCCTGAGAGCAGAATCGCTACAATCGGGCTCAGAACCAGCTGATAGGATACGCCCGAGGCGGTCCAGCGCCTTATCGTGAACAGCACCAACCCGAACACCGCGATCGAACCCAGCAATACCAGATAGAGGAAAGCCAACCAGGTCGTTAGTTCCTGTGGAAGGGCATGTGCCTCTCCAAACAGGAATGAAAGCAGGATCAGCACTGACGCGCCGGTGAGCATCCCCAGGGCATTCATCGAGGAGGGATGAACAGAGGGGGTTAATTTGACAATCACGCCCCCCAGCGCAAAACAGGCCGCCGCAGCCACGACGGCAACCAAGTAGCCTGCCGCGATCGTGCCACTGCTCCTCGCCCCATAGATCACAGCGATGCCGGCCAGGGCGATCAGGGAGCCCAGGACACCACGCAAGGTGATCGTCTCAATCCGGGCCAGGCCGGCGAAGAGCAATGTGAACAACGGGACGATAGCGAGGATCACCGATGTCAACCCGGCGGGGACTTCGAGTAGCGCCCAGTACATCAACGCATACCCAAGCCCAAATTGCATTGCTCCGTAGGTCAATGCGCCAGCTAAACCCCGCCCAGCCGGGAGCGGATGGCGCCTGATCAGTGTGAAGAGGAGAAAAAGCAAACCCGCTGCAGCGAAACGCATCCCAGCACCCCAGAAAGGTGGAAGCTCCCTGTTGCTGAAACGCACTGCAATGAAGTTCGTACCAATAAGGAAGACCAACAAAATAAACGCCAGGATGGTTGGCCGATCAGGAGAATCACCCATAATCTTGAGGCTGCTAGTCTCTGTGTGCTGCTTAGAATCTGTCATGATTCGCCTCTCTTGCGTTGTTTGATCAAACGCAGGCAGTCGCCAACCAAGGAGGATTGCTCTTCTTCGCTTTATAAGACTTTCAAATGTCCTGTGTCTTTTTGCGATCCCCCAATGAGCTAAATTGGATACATATTGTCGCTATATTGTAAAACGTATCAATCGCTACAACCAGAGGGAAGAAGCCCGGGGCGCTTGCCCCCGCCATCGGATATAATCCCGCCATGCTTTCCAGCAGGTCAAATCGCATCCTTACGGCTCTTGCTATTCTGGCGGCAGTCACCCTCGCCGCAATTGCGGTGTTTAATCTGCCTGCCTTTCAAGAGAGATTTGGCTGGCGCATCTCCCAACTGCGGGCAGACATTAAGTATGCGATCTCACCCCCGGGTGAAGCGGCCTTCACACCCAACCCAACCTTGGCCGCCATGGTGCAGAGCACCCTGGATGCCTTCACGCCTACAGCTACGCTCATCTCTACTGAGGGACCCAAGTCCACTGCCACACCAACGCCTACGGCTACGATAGAACCGACCCCGCTTCCAGGCAGCGTCCAGCTCGATGGAACTCGTCACGAATATCAGAAGTGGAATAATTGCGGGCCCGCTAATTTATCGATGGCGCTGTCTTTCTGGGGCTGGGATGGGAATCAAGTTCCGATAGCTGACTTCGTGAAACCCAACCCGCGCGACAAGAACGTCATGCCCTATGAATTGGCCTCCTTTGTCGAAGAAGGGACCGCGCTGAAGGCCATCGTTCGCTCGGGAGGTGATCTTGACTTGATCAAGCGTTTCCTCGCCGCCGGGTTCCCGGTGATAGTTGAGAAAGGCTTTGAGGGCCCTGGCTTCGAGGGCTGGATGGGACATTATGAGGTAGTCACGGGCTATGATGACCTCAAGCAGCAGGTGATCGTTCAGGATTCCTACATTATGGCTGATTTACCTCTTAGCTATTTGGATCTGATGAGCTACTGGCGCCACTTCAACTACACCTTCATCATCACTTACCCCAGTGAGCGTGAAGCGGAAGTACGCACATTACTTGGGCCGTTGGCCGATGAGACGCAGAGCTATGAATATGCAGCTGATCTGGCCTCGACTGAGATCTTTCAACTAACCGACCGCGATTTATTCTTCGCCTGGTTTAATCGCGGCACGAACCTGATGCGCCTGCAGGATTATGGCGGCGCCGCGCTTGCTTATGATGAGGCCTTCAAGATCGACGCACAAATGGCAATTAACGATCCCGATCGGAGACCCTGGCGCATCCTCTGGTATCAGACCGGGCCATATTTCGCCTACTATTTCACTGGCCGCTATTATGACGTCTTGAACCTGGCAAATTTCACCATCGAAAATATGAGTGAACCTGCCGTGGAGGAAAGTTTCTATTGGCGCGGCCTGGCCAAGGAGGCCCTGGGCGACCTGGACGGTGCTATCGCCGATTTCAACCGTGCGTTGAAGTGGCATCCGGATTGGGATCCAGCCTTATCTCAACTGCAGCGCCTGGGGGTAGGCTCATAACCGTCCATAACGACGCTAGCTCACCTTCTCCTGGTTCGCAGCGTGGCGTTGCCGTCGCCCGTTCGACGCTCGTTGTCATGCTGGGTCTGGGAGCCTCCCTGATCCTTGGCCTCGTGCGCCAGCGCGTCATCGCCACCCGCTTTGGCACTACCGCCGAGCTCGATGCTTTCACAGCCGCCAATGGCATCCCTGAGCTGCTCTTCACCATGCTCGCTGGCGGAGCATTAGCCTTCGCTTTTATCCCAATTTATGCCGAACTTAAAGGACGGGATTCAGAGGCTGCCCATCGATTGTTCAGCCAGGTTGTAAACACCATCCTGCTTCTGACGGGAGCCGCTGCAGTTATCCTTGCCCTTACGGCGCCAATGCTGATCTCGGCTCGCTGGGGCATTGCGCCTAACTTCCCTCTTGAAACACGGACCTTAACCGCCGACTTGATGCGGGTGCTCTTACTCTCCACGGTGATTTTCGCCGTGAGCAGCATCATTACCGGAACTCTGCATGCCCACCAGCACTTTCTCCTACCTGCGCTGGCGCCCACGATGTACAGCTTGGGGATTATTGTAGGGGCGGTAGTATTACAACCAAGCCTGGGAATTTTCAGCCTTGCCTGGGGCGCATGTATCGGCGCAATCTTGCATTTACTCATCCAAATCCCCGGATTGTTCTACTATAGAGTGAAATGGCATCCGCTGATTAATTGGCGCGACCCCGCCCTCCAACGAGTGGCGATTCTGATGGCACCGCGTGTGCTCGATCTCTTGATGGCCCGCGCCAGCATCGATTGGATCAATGCCAATCTCGGCTCGGGGCTTGGTGTGGGTCGTGTCTCATCCCTGCGCTATGCCTTTCAACTCATGAATACACCTTGGACGTTGATTGGCACCGCCATCGGAATCGCAGTCTTCCCAACCATGGCCGCCCTGGCTGCCGAAAAAGATGTCGCCTCGCAACGCGGGGCTCTAAGCGGATCGCTGCGTGCCATCCTCACCCTGGCGTTGCCCGCCGGGGTAGGACTAATTGTGCTGGGCCGCCCGGTGATCGGACTGCTCTTTGAAGGCGGCGAGTTCACCGCCGAAAGCACGGCGTTGGTCTATTATGCTCTCCAGTTCTATGTCGTAGCGTTGGTCAGCCAGTCCGTTTTGGAGGTTGTCGTGCGCGCCTTCGCCGCCCAGAAGGATACCCTTACACCGCTGCTGGTCTCTTTCTTCACTACGGCGCTAAATGTCGGTCTCGCGATCTGGCTCTCTCGCCCCCTGCGAGAAGGCGGCCTCGAGCATGGCGGGCTGGCATTGGCAAACGGCATCGCTGTCGGGATTGAATCGTTTATCGGGCTGACGATCTTGCACATCCGCTGGAAGGGAATTAATGCCCAACAGATCCTCGTGGATGCCGGTCGGGCATTGATCGCCTCCGCATTGATGGGTGGCGCAATTCTGCTCTTCGCCCGGGTCATCGAGCCGGGGCGACTCATGCTCTTCTTAGGCGGTGGGTTGCTGGGCGCTGTCGTCTATCTCGTCAGCGCTGCGTTGCTCGGATTGAAGGAGATTCGCACGTTACCGATAGCATTGCTACGTGGACTGGCGCAAAGAGGGCAAAAAGGTACTACCTGAGGGTATAGGTAGGGGCACGCTACTTCATACCTTTCGAGAGAGTAGCATTAGCCCTGCCACTTTGTTAATACGCAGCAGGGGCAACATGGCGGCTTGCCCCTTTCCATACTTTCACCAAATACAAACAAAGAAGGGGCGGTGTAGACCCGCCCCTTTAGGTACATGTTGTTTGAAGGGATACAGATAGCGCCTGCTATTCTTTCACATACGGCTGTCCATCTGCTGCTGGCATCTGTCCACGTCCGACGACACCCGCCAGCACGATCATCGTCACCACGTATGGCGTCATCAGCAGGAATTCGGAAGGTATCTGTACCCCCAGGATCGCTAGCTTCGAAGCGAGTGAATCGGCGAAGCCAAAGAGCAATCCGGCACCAAAGGAGCCAATAGGAGTCCAGTTGCCGAAGATCATCGCGGCCAGAGAAATGAAACCTCGGCCAGCGGTCATAAACTCATCGAAACGGCCCACCGACCCGATGGTGAAGTAGGCGCCGGCAAACCCCGCCATTGCGCCACCCAGCAGTACCGCCATGTAGCGTGTACGGAACACGTTGATCCCCAGCGTATCTGCTGCTTTCGGATGCTCACCCACCGAGCGCAGGCGCAGGCCCCAGCGTGTATAGAACAACCCAATATGAAGTGCGATCATGAAGATGAACATGGCATAGATGAAAAGATTGTTATTGAAGAAGATCGGTCCGATGATCGGAATCTTTGCCAGTAATGGGATTTCGAACGGCCGAAAAATCCCGGGGTCGTTCAAGGCCTGATTTGGTTGCAGGAACTTTTGTGAGGCGAAGGCAGTGATACCACCCGCAAAGATGTTGATCACTGTGCCTGAAATGATCTGATCGGTTACGTACTTGATCGAGAGCACAGCATGCACCAATCCAAGCAACACGCCAACCAGCACTCCTGCCAGCAGTCCGAGCCACAAGCTCCCGAAGAGGCTGCCGACCAGTGACGCTACCATCGCTCCCGCAAGCATCATGCCTTCGATAGCGATGTTGACCACACCAGCACGTTCACACAGCACACCAGAAAGCGCACCCAAAGTTAGCGGGACCGCCTTATTCAGGGTCGTGTTGAGCAGTCCAGCCAGGTTCATCGATTTTCCGGCAGCAGCCCAGGTCAGGAAGCCAAAGATGAAGAAACCGGCAACCAATCCCAGGATGGTGTTTGTACGACGGCCGAAGCCGCGTATCACCTGAAAGCCTCCTAGAAAAATTGAGATAGCCGCTAGAATGTTTAATGTCGCCGGGGCCGGAAGGACCCAATCCGGCAGAGTAGATTCAAAACCACCGGGTACGAGTCCAAAGGTTGTCACCGAACCCGCCTCCACCGATCGGCCAAAGAAGAACCATATCGTGGCACCAATTAGCAGGAAGAAGATCCCCATGACACGCTGGCGGGTTGGCGAGACAAGCTCGATTTCCTTGCGTTCGATAACTGCGGTTGTCATCGTTAGTCACCTCCCCAGCCGCGGATCGATACCGCCTCTTCTTCGATCTCCGGTTCGCGTAAGCGGTATATCGTCCGGATGATAGCGGGGGCAGCGATGAAGGCCAGGATGAATGCCTGCAAAACTGTAATGATGTCGATCGGGATCTGCGCCGCAACCTGCATGCGGATCGCGCCCGTGCGTAATACACCGAACAACAAAGAGGCGATAACAACACCTAAGGGATGATTCTTGCCAAGCAGCGCAATCGCAATGCTATCAAAACCATAACCCGAGGAGAAGGCCATCGCCAAATTGTGGTTGAGCCCCAGCACTTCGTTCGTACCCGCCAAGCCCGCCAACGCGCCAGATAAAGACATGGCCAATACGGTGCTTGCGACGATGTTCATGCCGGCATAGCGCGCAGCATGAGGGTTAGAGCCCACGGAGCGAAGATCGAAGCCCCATCTTGTTTTGAAAAGGAACCAATATACCAACCAAGCCACACCGAGGGCGAGGAAGAACCCCAGGTGAAATCGAATCGGGTCAGCAAAGAATTTGGGCAGCATGGCGCTTTCAGAGATGGTCGGGCTGACCGGGTTGAAGGAATCGGGCCGTTGCATCGGGCCATTGAGTAGCCAATCGCTCAAGCGGAAGGCGATGTAGTTCATCATGATGGTATTGATGACTTCGTGGCCTCCTGTTTTTGCTTTCAGCCAACCAGGGATAAATCCCCAGAGAGCACCTCCAAGAGCCCCCGCGCCAAGGGCCAGAGGGATGTGGATGATCGCTGGCAATCCCGTGATGGAGTAGCCGACAAAGGCCGCAAAGATTGCACCGATGAAGAGCTGCCCCTCGGCACCAATATTGAACAACCCTGTGCGGAAACCCAGTGCGACGGCAAGGGCACCAAAAATAAAGGGTGTGCTTGCAGTGAGGCTTTCCAAGATGGGGTTGAATGCCCGCCGGATTTCAAGTCCATCGCCGCTTTGCAACGCTGCGATGATCCTGGCTGGGTCACCGATCGACCCACTAAACAACGCTCCATAGGAAACACGGACTTCCGTCCACCCTGCCTTAAGTCCTTCAAGAGGGGATGTGGCCCACAAGCTATAGACATCCTGTGAAGTCGCAATGATTAAAATAGCGCCTAGGATCAAACCGCTTATGAGCGCTAGCAACGGCACAGATAACGCTTGCCAGGTGCGCCGCCATAAAGACGCGTCCTTATCAGGCCCCTTGGTCAGCTCTTCTATGAATACTTTGCCGGCGTCTGGTTTCTTGTTCTTTTCTTCTTCGCTCAATGGAGAACCCTCACTATGTGGCCGACTTAGACTTAGGTGATTTTTTCTTTTTGGTCTTTGGTTTGGCTTTCTCCGGCTCAATACCCGCCATCAACAAACCGATCTGTTCTTTGGTTGCTTCTTCACTGGGAACAATGGCGACGATCTTTCCGCGATACATGACCGCGATGCGATCGGAAAGCTCCATAATTTCATCCAATTCGGGCGAAACTAGAAGTACGGCAATGCCCTCATCGCGCTTCTTAACAATCTGGTTGTGGATAAATTCAATCGAACCCACATCAAGACCTCTTGTAGGTTGTGAGGCAACCAGGAGCTTGATGGGTCGAGAGAATTCACGTGCGACAATGACTTTCTGCTGATTGCCTCCTGATAGCGAACCAGCAGAAGTGATTGGGCCCGGGGTCCGTATATCGTATTCATTTATGCGTTTGTTGGCATTCTCGATGATCTTCTCGCTTTGAAGCACGACACCCTCGGTGAACGGCTCGAGATAATAGGTATTGAGGACCAAGTTGTCTGCCACGGGGAATGGGAGCACGAGCCCATCGCGTTGGCGGTCCTCCGGCACATGGGCCGCCCCGATTTCGGTGATCGCGCGCGGATCTGCGTTGATAATGTTTTTTTTCAAGAATTGGATGCGGCCATTGTGCGCCCGACGCAATCCTGTTACCGCTTCAACCAACTCGGTCTGGCCGTTGCCTTGAACCCCGGCGATACCAAAAATCTCGCCCTCATGGACCTGAAAGGAGACGCCGTCCACAGCAACCTGATTGCGATCATTCAACACGACTAGTTGATCGGCTTCAAGCACCACCTCGCCCGGTTTGGCCGGGTCCTTTTTTACACCGAGCTGGACAGCACGGCCGACCATCATCTCCGCCAATTTGTTTTTATCCGCTTCTTTTGGCGTTGTGCTACCTACAACCTTTCCCCTTCGTATTACAGTGATTCGATCAGCGACATCTAATACTTCGCGCAATTTATGCGTGATGAAGATGATCGATTTGCCTTGTTCGACCAACGAGCGCATGATCTTGAATAGCTCATCCGCTTCCTGGGGCGTTAGGACAGCCGTTGGCTCATCCAGGATGAGGATGTCGGCTTCACGGTAAAGCAGCTTGATGATCTCTACCCTCTGCTGCACGCCGACGGGTATGTCGCGAACGTAGACATCCGGTTCAACGGCAAGCGAGTAATTTTCTGAGATCTCTTGAATACGTTTTGAGGCAGACTCGCGGTTGAGGAAATCGCCAAATTGCAGCGCTTCCTCCCCCAGCATCACATTTTCTGTGACGGTGAAGACCGGGATGAGCATGAAGTGTTGATGCACCATGCCAATCCCGGCCTCGATGGCATCACCCGGGTCCTGGATGTCAACTTTCTTACCGCGCACGATCACCTCACCCTCATCTGGAGCGTAGAGTCCATAGAGGATATTCATCAAGGTCGTCTTGCCGGCGCCGTTTTCTCCCAGCAAAGCGTGGATCTCACCTTGTTTCAGGTCCAGATCGATATGATCGTTTGCGAGTACTCCGGGGAAACGCTTCGTAACATTGCGAAGTTCGAGAACTGGTTCCATGGTCACCTTGAAGCCGTTCTGAATGGTGTGGAGGAAATGTACAAAGACTCCGTTGATTGTACCATGAGCAATTTAGCGGGAAAACTGTCAAATAACAAACGAGGCTGGTTCAAAAAACCAGCCTCGTTGCGTGCAATGTTCCTTGAGTCTGTTTCAGTGGAGCCTAGGGAACGGCGGAGAGTTCTCCCGCAATCAGCTTGGCTGCCGCGTCATCCAGCTCAGCCTGGAGCTCTGCTGAAACCATACCCTCCAGTTCATGGAAGGGGGCCAGGCCCACACCACCGTTCTCAAGCGTACCTACGGTCACACCACCTGCGAAGGTACCGTCTAGTGCGGCCTGGATCACGTTGAACGTGGTCACGTCCATGTTCTTAAGAACCGACGTCAGAACGATGGGAGCATACTGCGAATTTACTAGCACCCAGTCAGCATCCACACCAACGATGTAGACGCCACCGCGCTCTTCAGCGGCAGCGGCTGTGCCCAGGCCAACCGGTCCGGCGACGGGCATGATGATATCAGCGCCCTCATCCATGAGCGACTCGCCCAAGTTGCGGCCGTCTTCGAGGCTCTCGAAGTTGCCAGTGAACAAGCCTTCCTGCGTGGCAGGATCCCACCCGAGCACCTCAACAGCCGTCCCGTGAACTTCATTGTAATAGGCTGCACCGAGGGCGAAACCGTCCATGAAGACCGTTACAGGCGGAATGGGAATGCCGCCAAAGGTCCCAAGCTTACCGGTCTGGGTCACACCAGCCGATACGTAGCCAGCCAGGAAGGCGGCTTCCTGCGTGTTGAAGACCTGACCAACGACATTGTCAAAGCCAGGATCATAGGCGAAGTCGACAATCGTGAACTTCTGATCCGGGTTGGCTTCAGCGGCGGCTGCAGTGGCATCACCAAGCAAGAAACCAACTGTGATGATCAGATCACACCCTTCTTCAATCCAGGCATTGATGTTGGTCTCGTAGTCTGTTTGCTGCTGTGACTCTAGGTACTTGCCCTCAGCGCCCAGTGCAGCTACTGCGTCCTCGACACCCTTCCAGGCTGTGGCATTGAACGACTTGTCATCGATACCACCCGTATCGGTAACCTGGCATGCCAGGATTGCCGGGGCTGCCGGTGGCTGATCTGCCGGCGGTGCCGGTTCTTCTGCAGGCGGCGTTGCACATGCAGTGATGACCAGCGAAGCAAGCAGGAGCAGTGTTACGAGTCCTAAAATCTTCTTCTGCATCTTTTCTCCTCCAGTAAATGGTGGTGGTGGATATTTTGCTCTTTTACCAAATCACCCCTTTCTGGCCATTGGCCGGTCAAGGTTGTGGTCCGGATTGTTGAGCACTCGAAATCATAGCATGAGTCATACACAGGTGCAATAAGGATCGATATACCTTATTTGCGTGGTTCACGTTGTTCCCTCTGCTACCTTCGTAACAATTAATCTTCCAAATCTTGCGCAGCGAGTGAGCCATAATCCAGCACTTCACGGGGCTGCGATCCACTCTGCGCGGGACCAACAATGCCCTGCTCCTCGAGCTGGTCCACCAGTCGTGCAGCGCGTGTGTAGCCGATCCGTAATCGTCGCTGGAGCAACGAGATCGAAGCTCTGCGCATTTCTCTTACGATTTGCACAGCTTCAGGGAAGATGGGGTCTAGATCAGTATCCCCATCCGCAGCTTCAGTCCACATCGGCACCTGCGTGAGCGGAACACTCGAAGGGATGCTTGTGACAGGTTCAGTTGAGCTTGGCTGTGTCTCCTCGCCACCCAGACTGGCGATTTTCCAGTAACGAATCAAGCGGTTTAACTCAGCTTCAGAGACAAACGCCCCTTGCATACGTAAAGGTGCGGGTGCATCCGGAGCCTGGAAGAGCATGTCACCACGTCCTAGCAAGCGCTCGGCACCAGGCTGATCCAGGATCACACGACTGTCCACCGATGACGCCACAGCGAAAGCGACACGTGCCGGGAAGTTGGCCTTGATCAGACCCGTAACAACATCCACAGATGGTCGTTGGGTGGCGATAACCAGATGAATCCCGGTAGCCCGGGCAAGTTGGGCAAGTCGCGTGATCACACGCTCTGTCTCATCCGGTGCCAACATCATCAGGTCCGCCAGCTCATCGATCACAACCACGATGTAATGCATCTCGGGTTGTTCAAGATGATTCATGCGCTCATTGTAATCGGCTATATTGCGGACCCCTTCCGTTGCGAAGAGTTGATAGCGGCGATCCATTTCCTTGGAGACCCACTGTAGCGCTGGTACTACCCGCTCAAGGTCAACGACAACCGGTGCGAGCAAATGGGGGATGCCGTTGAAATAAGTCAACTCTACACGCTTGGGATCGACCATCACTAGCTTCAACTGATCGGGGGTATTCTGCAACAGTAAGCAAGAGATGATGGCGTTCACACAGACGGACTTGCCCGAGCCAGTAGTGCCCGCAATGAGAAGGTGAGGCATGGCGCTTAAATCCGCCGCCACCGAACCCCCAGAGACATCTTTCCCCAACCCCAGGCCGAGGCGCGATTGAAGTTTCTGGTATGTCTTGGATTCCATAATATCCCGCAGTGCGACCAAAGCAACTTCGGTGTTCGGGACTTCGATACCAATAAAGCCTTTTCCTGGAACGGGCGCTTCGATCCGGATCGATGGCGCTGCCAAGGCAAGCGCCAGATCATCTGCCAATGCCGAGATTTTGCTCACCTTGACTTTGGTGCGACGACCGCCGCGCCCCTCGATAAAATCTGGTTCTACGCCGAATTGTGTGATCACCGGCCCACGATTGATCTCGACCACACGGGCTGGTGCGCCAAATGCCAGGAGCGTTTCCTCGATCAAGCGTGCCCGCTCTCGGTCAAAGGTCTGGTCCGCTCTTCCAACAGCTCCTTGCTCAAGAATCTCTTCCAGGCTGGGAAGCACCCAATCGGTCTTTTTCATCGTTGCTTGGTCTGTCGATTCACCTTCGGGAGGTTGCGCAGGGGAGCCTGAGGGGGAAGTCGGTGTGGGTCGCGGTGAGGGGATCTGCTCTCGCCGGGGTTGTACCGGTCGGCCAAGTGCAGGAGAACGGGAGGCTGAATCCTGCGATCCTCGATCCACGGGTGGTGCGAACTGTTCAAACAAGTAGGTCCATATCCGGCCCAAAAAGCCGAACAACTCTGGCAGCGACGTTCCGATGCTGAATGTCAGAGCGATCAAAAACCAGGCGACGAGCACTACAATCGTCCCTCCCCCACCCAAGCCACGCATCAATATAGACAGGATCCAAGCACCGATTAAGCCTCCCCCCCGTCCGATCCGGGCTTGAGCCAAACCACTAGATAAGTCTGTGGCGCCAAGGATTCCATGTAGGGCGGTAAGAAGGAGAAGGTAAAACAGTACGGCGCCGACGATTTGTTCAGGATCAAATTGAGGCAAACGATCACGCCAGCGTCTGAGCAGGAGATACAATCCCACTGCAATCAACACCAGGGGGACAAGGTATACGCCCCAACCGAAAACCTGTCCAAGTATACGGTTCCACAAACCAAGCAGGTCTTCACGTGGGACAATGATTCCCAACGCTGTGAGCAGGCCAACAACAACCAGCAGGAGGCCACGGATGTCCTTCTTTCGCTCTGGTTTGGACAAAGCCTCCCGCACCGTATCCAAGCCGTTCGAGATCCGGTTCTGGGGCGATGCTTTTTGTGTAGACCGTCGGCGGCCTGAAGAGGATTTGGTCCTTTTTTTAGGGGTCGATTTGCGTCTAGTGCGAGACGATGAACGTTTGGCCACAGGGGTCTCCAAGCGCGGCGATTATAGCATAGCGTCACGCGCCGACACTATCTGCATGCTACAATCGTTGTCATGAGATTTGAAGCAATTGTCGCTCTCCTTGAGCATGTGCTCATCTTGCGCGAAATGCCGTCCGAATCATTATCAGCTTTGGCGGAAACTCTCCCCGTCGAGGATTTTAATGCCGGGGATGTGATCTATAAACAAGGCTCAGCGCCGGATGCGCTTTACATTCTCCTCAATGGACAGGTGACGTTACAGAGAAGTACCGAGGGAGAAACACCACAAACCTTTGGGCTGCGCTACCCCGGTGATCTCGTTGGCGAAGTGGAAATGGTTTACCGCCAACCACGGATTCACACCGTCATTGCTAGCGATGAAGTAAAGGTCTTGCGTTGGGATCGGCTTGTGCTTACAGATTTCATGAAATCTCATTCTGAGGCCCTTGCCGACCTGCAATTCATTGCACAGGGTCAACTTCTCGCACGCAGGCTCAATTTCAAATGGCTTAGGGAAGGCGAAAGCATCTACATCCTCACCCGCAAGAACAATTTCATCCTCTATCAGAAACTCTTGCTTCCCATCCTCCTTTTCCTTGGGGCTGCCGCGTCTATCCTCGGGACACTTCTGGCTGGTAGCCCCTGGACAACCTGGCTTGCGATCATCCTGGGTTTTGCCGGGTTGCTGACCGGTATTTGGCAATGGGTTGATTGGAGCAACGATTACTACCTGGTTACTGACTGGCGAACCGTATGGCTGGAGAAAGTCGTTGCGCTTTATGACAGCCGGCGTGAGGCACCTCTGCATACAATCCTCTCCGTCGCGGTTAACACGGATATGACCAGTCGCATGTTTTCCTTTGGGGATGTCCTTATCCGCACTTATACAGGCAAGTTGCTGTTTCGTAATATCAGTCGACCACAAACGGTCGCAGCCATGATAGAGGAAAACTGGCGCCGGCTTAGAGCCAGGCAGGATCAGGCGGACCGCCAGGCGCTCGTGGGTGCTCTTCAGGATCGTCTCGATGCCTCCTCCGAAAGCATCCAGGTCGAGGACCCGGCTCTGCAAGTCGTGAGCGATGAGGAGGATGACCTTAGTGCCCCTCCCGGTACTCGCAGGCAATGGGGTTTCCGTATCCGCTTCGAACAAGGAGATGTGATCACTTACCGTAAGCATTGGGCGGTGCTTTTGCGCGAAATCGGATTTCCCTCCTTTCTGGTTCTCCTTTCCTTCGGCATGCTCGGGGCACGCTTGGGCGGCATGATCACCTTGCTTGAGCCTATGTTGTACTACCTGATCAACCTATCTCTTTTAGCTGCTGGAGCGCTATGGTGGCTGTATCGCTACGTCGATTGGGCCAACGATATTTATCAGATCAGCCCCGATCAGATTATCGATGTCTACAAAAAACCGCTTGCCCGCGAGGAGCGCAAAGTCGCGCCTATAGAAAATATATTGGGGACAGAGGTGGATCGCAAAGGGCTGATTGGGATCCTGATGAACTACGGTGATGTGATCGCGAATGTAGGCACAACCCAATTCATCTTCGAGGGTGTGCTTGATCCAGTGACTGTCCAGCAAGATATCGTCCATGCGCAGGAAGCTTTTCTGCAGAAGAAGGCAGAGCATGACCGCTCGAAGCGTCAAGGCGAGATGGTAGAATTGTTCGATATTTACCATGAAAAATACGCTGCTGGCGACCGCCAGGATGTACCTGAAGATGACCTTACGTGAAATCGTCACTCCCCCGAATCCAACCCTGCGCAAGAAAGCCACCAAAGTTCGTGCGGTGACACCCGCAATCCAAGCGCTTGCGGATGACATGGTGGAAACCATGCGCGCCGCCCCCGGTGTCGGCCTGGCAGCACCGCAGGTTGATATCAGCCAACGTGTCATCGTGGTGGAATTTGCAGAAGGAAATCCTGACGAGCCGGACGCGCCCGAACTACCCCCAAAACTCTTTGTCGTCATCAACCCGGAAATCACCCGTCGTTCGCATGAAACTATCGTGGGGACGGAAGGTTGTTTGTCTCTTCCTGGACTCATGGGAAATGTCGAGCGCAATGAATGGGTCACCGTTAAGGGGCTCAATCGACAGGGTCAACCTTTCAAGAAAAAAGTCCGTGGTTGGTTGGCCCGGATCTTTCAGCATGAGATCGATCACCTCGACGGGATCCTGTTTATCGATCGTGCAACGGAAATCTACAAGGTGGAGGAAAGCACTACCTCCGATTCGGAGTCACCTCTCACTTATCCCCCTCTTGCACCGGAAGACGCACCCAAGAACCCGTAGCGGGCACAAGCTCCCCAGGTTGTTCCTACAAATCTGTCTGCTTTAACATCATCCATCTCCGCCTGCTGTCCACCCTCGCCCTATGCTACAATCCCTGCGGAATGCTACTCAACCACCTCTCACTCACCAATTTTCGCAACTTCGCCCGCCTAGAACTCGACATCCCGACTGGTGCGACGATCCTCGTTGGCGCCAATGCTCAGGGTAAAACGAGCCTCTTGGAGGCGATCTATTACCTTACCGGCGCATCATCAGCCCATGCCACCAGCGATCGTCAGTTGATTAACTTCCTCGCACAAGAACAGCCGCAAGCCTTTGCACGGCTGGTCGCAGAAGTCGAGGCCCATAATCGTCTTCAACGTATTGAAATCCGTCTCACCCTTGAGAATCTGGCGGGAGAATTTCGCCCCCGTAAGGAGATCCTGATCAACGGCTTGCCAAAGCGCATGCGCGAACTTGCGGGCACGTTCAACGCCGTCCTTTTCTTGCCGCAGGATATGGAAATTGTAGAGGGATCTCCCAGCAACCGCCGGCGCTACCTGGATAGCACGCTGGTGCAAGCCGATCCCGCTTACGCAGCATCATTAAGTGACTACAGTAAAGTGGTCAGTCAGCGCAACGCTTTGCTCAAGAATCTCCAGGATCGACGCAACAACAATAGCCAGTTGGATTTCTGGGATGAACAACTCAGCGATCTTGGCGCCACGTTAATCAGGGCGCGAGCGCTGGCATTGCATGAGCTTGAGCGCCTTGCGGCACCGATTCAAGAACAACTCACCCAGGCGAAGGAAGATCTTCAGGTGAGATATCTGCCCTCCTATGACCCTATCTCGACGCCAGAGGGACAGTTGAATTTACCTATCGACAGTCGCCTTGATCGGACAACGATTGGACGGGAAGATGTTCGCCAGGGCTTCCTTACCGCCCTGGGTGCAAATCGAGAGGAAGAGCTTGCCCGCGGTGTTACCACTATCGGTCCTCATCGTGACGACTTCAGTCTTCTCAGCCAGGGAATCGATCTACGACTGTATGGATCACGCGGCCAGAATCGCACCGCCATGTTGGCCTTGAAGCTTGCGGAGATACAGTGGCTAGAGGAGCGAACAGGAGAGATGCCTATCCTGCTGCTCGATGAGGTCCTTGCAGAATTAGATGCTGCCCGTCGCGCCGATTTGCTTGCTCGCATCCAGCCAGCACGCCAGGCCATTCTTACTGCGGCTGACCTCAGCATGTTTACTGACGCCTTTCAACAAGCAGCCTCGCTTTGGACAGTACATGCTGGGACGATTGCTGTATAGTTTGGACAGCCAACGCGCGGTGGTCCTAGAGGATTGGTTTTTTGGCTGCCATCCCAGGGCGGCGCGGGTATCTAGGTGGTGTCGCCGCGATCTTTCGTAATGTGATGATATGTCGGGGCTCAGCTACACCGGGCAACTCAACTGTCTCAATCTGATCAACTTCTGCGCCAAGCACCCGCAAGGCTTTCTCAGCCTGATGCATCTCTGCAGGTCCAGTTCCACCCTTTTGGAGGATCGCCCTCCCCCCAACTCGAATAAGCGGGAGTATATATTCGAGAACTACCGGTGCGACAGCTACAGCTCGCGCTAAGCCCCAATCATACTGTTCTCTGTGTTCAGGTTCTCGGCCAAGACTCTCCGCCCGGGCATGTAGGATCTGCATCCCCTTGATCTCAAGCGTATCACTCACATGCTGACAGAAGCTGATTTTCTTCCCAACCGATTCGACCAGGGTCATTAGAAATTGAGGGTATAACAACTTGATCGGGATACCAGGGAAACCAGCTCCTGTCCCGATATCAATTACTTTTCCCGGGGGTCGGAACGATTTAACCTTCAGACAAGAAAGCGAATCCAAAAAATGTTTTATGTCGATTTCAAGGGGGTCTGTGATTGCGGTCAGGTTGAAGCGTTCATTCCAGCTGACCAATTCCTGGCTGTACCATGCAAATGACTCGGCCTGTGACTCTGTCAGACGATAACCAATGAGGTCGAACACAGCTGATTGCAAGCGTTCAAATCCGTTCATAGGCCTCTTGCAGCCTTATTCTGGATTGGTCCGTCAGGCGAATATTCCCTATCGCAATGTTACTGTAGTTGAACAATGGACGTTCATCAAAGGCAGCAAGATTCGCCTGCTCTTCGGCCGTGATGAGTCCAAGCAGGCGTAAAACTGCAAGCGTGGTTACACTGATCGCTCGCTTGCCTCTATCCCCATCGTGAACTTTGATGGCTATCCCAAGTGCCGATCCCCCTGAAATCTGGTTGGGAGGGATCCCAATTGCCTGGTAGCCCTCCGCCCCTCCCTTCGCAAGCAACCTTCCTTTTACTGCTTGCATAAGTTCGCGGTCAAACCTCCCGATACCTGCAATCATTTCCGGATGAGAGGTCATCGCCTCCACAATTCGATTGCAGCTTTTTCCTCGCGCCTCACCCATGGCGGATGGATCCATTAATCGAGCGTACCCGAAGGCCGCAGCCGGGAGCGGGATTGCAAAATTGGGTGCTGAACAACCATCGATACCAACCTTAATCTCATGCTTGGGAACCTCTACCATCTCGCTGAATACATCGAGAATGGCTTGCTGAGTCTTGCCATCCTGTTGCAAATAAAGCTGGATATCTTCGCTTACCGCCCGGGAATACAGCAGCATGCCAGCGTGTTTTCCCGAGCAATTGTGACGTATGGGTAAAGAGGGCTCGCCCATGCTGAGCAATCTCGCAGCCGTATTACGGTCATTGGGTGGATGCGATCCACATTGCAAGTCTGTTTCCGAGAGATCATTTTTCTCAAGAATTTCTCGAACAACTTCTACATGGCGATCGGTTCCTGCATGAGAAGCGCAGAGAATTGCGAGCTGCTGAGAGCTGATCTTCAAACTTTCTGCGTAACCCTGCTCTACCAGAGGAAGGGCTTGAAAAGGCTTCGCGCTTGATCGAAGGTAGATCGGTTTCTTCATATCACCAAACGCCATTACGCTTTGTCCTCGGACATCGACCACAGCGATTGACACCTGATGTTCAGACTCAACAATATTGCCGCGCGTAATTTCAATAATGAGCGCAGCGGCGCTGGATGGGGCTTGTCGCTTCACAGAACTTCCTTTTGGGATATTTTTGTCGATTACGGGCGCTAACCGTCTCTTGCACTCAGGTCTACGAGACCGACCTTTAGCCTCTGGAGTGCCTGGTCGCGACGATGACCTGGCGTTGTAAAGTCTTCGAGCAATTCTTCCGCGATGAGTTCCAAGTCTTCCTCATCCCATTTTCCCCCTAGCAACTTGGCAACACGATGTTCAACTTTACGAAGAAAACGAGCCATGGCGTTGATATGCTCTCGTCTGATGGGTGCACCTTGTGATGATACCAGCGTATATGAGCCCATTGTGGATCCCCGTAATTCGTCAAGCAAATCAATCCATCTATTTAAATGGGCATGTCCTACGTAGGGTGGTTCATCTAGGACGACGGTATCGCCGATAAATGCTACCTTCTCCTTTGGAAGCAGTATCCATGACGAGCCCGGTTGAGGACCGGGGCGATGAAGGAATTCAAAACGGACATGACCAAGCTGAATAACCATTTGGTCCGTGAACACCACCTCGGGAGCTGCTCGCTGTACACTTGTAATCCTCTTCAGGCGGTCCGACTCGGCGCCGATAGGATGAACACTTCCCTTGAATGTATCTGCCCACTCTCGAATCGTCTCCAGAGTGCGATCCTGGGCGATAAGAGGGATCTCGATTGCACGTGCACCCAGCACACGGTCTGGATGAGCGTCAAGTAGTGCCATGTAGCGGGGCTTCCCATACTCGCTAACCTGACTCAACCACTCCTTGGTGTCTTCGACACGGAGGGGACAATCAACAAGCAGCAAGCCCTCGCTGGTAGCCACAAAGGCAAGATGAACACCGCTATATTTACTTTCAGTGTATATATTTTTCTTGATCTTGCGCATGAAAATGACTGCTCTTAACCTTATAGATAGGGAAGGGTGAACGTGAAGGTTGAGCCCTGGCCTTCCTCCGAATCGACCCAAATCTTCCCCCCATGCGCCTCCACCGCCAATCGGCAAAATGCCAGGCCCAATCCAAGCCCCTTGGGTCGGGAGTCGCCACTTAACCGGAAAAATTTGTCAAATATGCGGTCGCGATCCTTCTCTGAGATGCCTGGCCCATTATCACGAACACTCACAGCCAGATGATCATCCGCTTTCTTGGCAGACACATCGATATGGTCCCCTGCCCGTGTGTATTTAACTGCGTTTTCGAGCAGGTTAATTAACACACGCCGGATCATGTCGACATCCATCGAAACCGGCGGCAAGCGCGGTGCCAGGTTCATTCGCAGAAATTGGCCTCGTGCCTCTGCGGTAGGGTGAATCTCCTCTACCGCCTCTGCAATTAGCCCTCCAATGGAGGCTTCGGTCTTATTCAGTACAGCTTTCTCCGCTTCCAGGCGATCGAGGTCGAGCAGTGATTCCACCAGCCTGGAAGCCCTGCGGCTCGATCGGGAGGCGATGGAGAGGACTGATTGGATCGTTTCGTCCTCATCATCAAAGGATGATTGAAGCACTTCCAGGCTCGAAATAATGTTTCCCAACGGTGAGCGCAAGTCATGAAAGATCATGGAGGTCATGTCTGTTCGAAGCTCAGCAAGCTCAAGGCGCTCGGAAATATCTCTCATGATCCATTGAATAAAGCCCCCCGGACCAAGTGCCATGCGTTTAACGTGCACTTCAACCGGAAGCATTCTCCCGCGATTATCGCGTACGTGACTGTCATAGGAAATGGTTTGGCTGGGATCTAACTCGGTCAGGTCATCGGGTACATGGTTTGGGTTTGGCTCATGCAAGGAAAAGATCGACAGCTCCAGCATTTGCTCCGCGTTGTAGCCCAAGAATGATTCTGCCCGCTTATTGGCATCCGTCACCTGACCCGCAAGATCACTGATAAGGATACTATCGACATTATCTTCGAATAGACTTGCATAGCGTTGGCGGGCAGATTGTGTCTGCTGAAATAACTGAGCGTGAATGATTGCAGTACCCGCCAATCCCGCAATTCCAGTAAGCAGGTCGATTTGCTCCTGACTTAAACTGCTGCGCCGGGGATTGATCGCCTCAATGATCCCAATCGTTCGATCCTGCACTTGGATCGGCACGCATGCGATTACGCGCGACTCAAAACCTAGCTTCTGATCGATCTCCGGGAAAAAGCGCGGGTCAGACTGAACATCAGAGGCAAATACAGCCTCTTCATTATCCAATACCCATCCGGCAATCCCCTGACCTGGCATTAAACGCATCCCCACGACTCTATCTGCACCAAACCCGCTTGCGACGCGATAGACAAGCGAGCCATCGTCCTCGTCCACGAGGGCGAGTGAGGCTGCCTCGACTTCCATGCTCTCTTTCGTCCGATCCGTTATGCGCTGTAGCACTTCATCCAGGTCTAAACTTGCGGTGATGACTGTGGCCGTTTCGGTGAGCGCAGCCATTGAGGTAATGCGTCGCTGGCTCTCATCAAAGAGGAGCGCATTCGCTACCGCTGTTGAAGCTTGATCTGCGAAAGCCTCGATCAGGTCGATGACGTCGGCGCTATAGGCCGCAACTTTGTAGCTGTCGACATTGAGCATTCCGACCACGCGATCACGCACAATTAAGGGGGCCCCAATCCAACCGCGAATTTTCTCAGCTTCTGGTAGCCCCTCTATCTGCATCCAAGTATCAATCTTCTGTACATCCTCGACAACGAGCGGTTTTCGGCTTTCGAAGACCTGTTTGCTGAGCGCGTCACTTTCAAGAGAGATCGTGAAACTCAGCGCCCGCGCTCGATCTTCAAAACCGAGGACCGCAACCGGGCGGAACAGATGATCTTCAAGCAGGAAAATGCTGGCGCTATCGAAGTCAATGATGCGCTTCAGTTGTTCCAGGATTTGTTCAAAAACTTGATTTGGTTCGAGGGTTTGGTTGATGGTTCGCGCAATTTCCTGGAGAATGGAAGCAAAGCGGCGTCGCTCTTGTTCTGCACGAAAAAGGTGAGCGTTGCTCACCGCGATTCCCGCCTGATCAGCAATAGCTGTCACTAAGGCTAGGTCATCCTCCGAGAATGGCCCACCTTTACGACGGGCCAGAGTCAATACGCCGGCAACTCGCTCACCGGCTAGCAGGGGTACGCTTATCGCCGAGGTTGGATCACCATCCTCTTCATCCGGTTTTCGCAGCCAGCGTTTATCCTTACGGGTGTCTTCTATCAACACCCCCTGACGATTCTCAACCACCCAACCCGCAAGGCCATGCTCATACGTGTCCCGCAGTTGCTCCATCGAATGATCGTGGACCTTACCTTCGAAGGCAATCGCGCCTTCACTGGCCTGTCCTAGTTCGTCAAGGACCAGGATGCTCCCCGCCCGGGATCCGACTGCCTGCAGTGTAAGTTGAAGGATACGTTGCAATAATTCACGCAAATCAAGTTGCGCGGTTAATTCGCGGCTGATGGAATACAACAGCGCGAGCGATGCCTTTGTGCGTTCACTTACACTTGTTTTTGACGTCATCGACTTGACATAATGAAGACATCCGGCGCTACAGTAGATCTAGCTGTTGGGAAACTCGCTTGGCACGCAGGAAGTCTGCCATAGGACCATTGATTTTTCCGAGTATAGCATAGGCGTGAGAGCCAAAACCACATGACATAAGTTTGATTAACACATGCTGTACCGGCCGGAGGAACGCAGCAGATAGGACCACAGCAGGGCACATCAACGCACAAACCAACGCTAAATGTGCAGGTCCAAGTTAAAAAAACTGTGAGTTGCGATTGAATCGCGCCTCACAGTTAGTCGCCCAGGCTTCACCGTGCTGATTACTGCTTATCTCTTTTTAGTTCCTCTCGGAATATTAAGGTTAGCACAGTGTTGACGATACCCACCAACAGAGCGCCCAAAAGTCCGGCCCAGAAATTGTCAATGCGGTATCCGAATCCGCTTCCTATCGCAGTGCCAAGCAGGCCAGTCAGCCAGAAAAGCAGCGTGTTGATGACCAGCGTGAACAACCCTAGGGTCAGCAGAATAAATGGGCAAGTCAAGAGCTTCAAAATCGGTTTGAGCAACGCATTGACGAGCGTGAATATCAGACCCATTACAAGGTAAGCCCACCATTGTGTATCCCCGCCTTGAATGCCGCTGATCCAGCCTGTGCCGACCGCCAGGTAGAGCGCAAGCGCATTGATAGCCAATCTCAGTGCTAAACGATCCATTTGATCCTCCTAAACTCCTGTAAATGCCTGTTACCTTGTCTAAGTCTGTTGGATACCCTGGAATAGATGGGCTGCTTGATCACTCCACAAAAATCTCAACTCGTTGCCCTTCTTGCTCATCGACAATGTCGACGATCTTGCCAGTCATACCCTGGTTCAGAGCTGCAGCTAAATCTTCCATCACGGTTTCTTGCTCCATGTCGGGGATAAACCTTGCGCCCATGCGCATGCCCACATTGACCAAGCCGATAGGCAGGTTCACACGCACTGATTCCTTTCCGGTGTGAAGATCAAGCACGCGAACGCGCAACCACCTGGGTCCACCCTCGCTTGACGCACTCACGCGTTGCTTTTGCTTGCTTAACGCGCCTAACAATCGCGTGCCCTCCTCGGCCGTGATTTTGCCTTCCTCGATCATCTTTAAGATCTTCAACCGCTCTTCTGTTGACATACTCCAGCCCTCCAAGATTATCCCATAAACACTTCTACATGTTCACCATCTTCTTCCTCACGAATTTCAATCTGAATGGGTGTCTCAGGGGCAAGATTGCCTTCCAAGCCCAGGATCACCTCATCGACACTTGTCTGATCCAAGCCTGGTATGTTGTTGCCAAACGTTTGTAATGCCCATGCTGTCAGATTTATTGGCAGAGGAAGGGATAAATTGATCTTTCGGGCACCACGCGTTGTGCTGTTCCGGACGCGTAAGTCCACCCAGAGGGATTGGCTTGTCACTGCCGACAGGATCACAACAAGTAGAGAAGCGACCAACAAGGGACCGGCGCATACCCACCATAAACCCCCTAGTTGTGAGAGCCCCATCCCTGCCGCCGCCCCTGCGATGCCCAGGGAAAACGGGACCAGCCACCATGCACCGCGGCGGGAGGTTTGATCTGAACTTGCGCGCTTATCCGAATCGGCATACGGTTCCTGATCTGCCCCCAAAGCTTGAAGCGCTTGCTCGGTATCTATTTCACCGTTTTCAAGTTGATTGAGGATAACCATACGATCAGATTCATTCATGATCCGCTCTCCTCCGCTCCAATTCTTAACCCAACCCTGATAATGGCATGGGGTCCTACGGTCGCTGGGACCGGCGAGATCAAAAAACCTCAACCGATGGCTCCTGAACCCTTGGCGGCTCGCTAACTTCCTACAGAACCGCATGCAAGATCCAAAGTTGTCTACAGATTCGTTGGATGTGGATTTGTCTAACGCAACGAATCCCCGCGAGCATCGTTTATATATATTCTCTATCCAAATAAGCCCTGACCAGGTCCTTACAGCAGCAGCCTCATCCAGAGCAGATGGCGCTGCGCCGAAAAACCGATCTCCTTGAAAGTTGATCCGGCTACGTCCTTTGGATAATCGAGCTGAACGACATCACCAAACGGCTGCAATGTGTTTAAAGCTGCGGTTACCAGGGCGCCCTCCAATTCCCCCTTACGCTCCTGCTCCACAAGCAGGATCAAGCGCAGTGATCCGGCTTCAAGACCCCATCGCAGACTAGCCGAGCCATCGATTCGATCATCTTCGACCCAGACCCAGTGCCGGTCTGCTCCTAGCCCTAATGGTTTTGCTAACACTCTCGGGCGAAAATATCCGGCGCTCGCTGGAAAAGGCCACACCAGACCCTCCGGGTGAAGAACGCGGGCCAGCCGATACTGTTGCTGCCATTCCGATCTCTCACGCCGTCGCACTTGTGGCTGCTCAGCAGGCAAACTCATGTGCGACAATCGTCCTACCCAGCTCGTACGTGGGATTGATGAGCGGAAACCAAGTTTGTGATACAGCGATATTGCCCCTTCGTTGTCATGATCCACTTGGAGGATGATTTCCTGCGCGCCTCGCCTTCTGGCATGTTGAATTGATTCCTTAACCAAAATACGTCCAATTCCCCTGCGGCGCTGACCAGGAAGGACGACAACATTCGCCAGGACCCAGCGCTGCGGATAGCCGGTCACTGGCAACAAGCTGGCATTGCCCAATACAACCCCATCCTGCTCCCATACGTAGCCCTGAGGATTTGCCGCGGGCGGCAACAACCACCGGCTGAGCTGTCCTCCCAACCATCCGAAACGTCCTAAGGCGCGTAAACCTCGAACCAGCCTTTGTCCAGAAGGATCCAGGTTTTGTGCAAAGCCCACTTCGATCAAGTCAGCCAATGCACTCAGGTCACGGCCCGGATCAAAAGGTCTGATTCCCCGTCCTGATGCAGATGGACCTGCAGCTACGGTTGCTGTCAAGATTTACCCTCCAGCGCTTGTAGCAACCCCTCAGCTTCACTTACCGAAATCTTGCCGCTCTCAACCATGCGCAATATTGCCAACCGTTCTTCATCCGACGGTTCGGTATCCGCCGGATTGAAATCGGCAAATCTGAGATCAGGCCAGCCACTATCTGGGTCAAACTTAAAACCGAACTGCTGTCGCTGCGCTTTGTGCACCTTATCCTCTGCCTTTTGCACTGCTCGTTCAGCTCGTCGCTGCGCCTGGCGAACGGAACGTCTAACCCGTTCCGCGATTCGCTCCGCATCGAAACTGTACATGCCGGCGCTCATAGCATTGAAGCGCGCCTCCATCTCTGCCAATTTCGCATCGACCTCAGTCAGGATATCACCCACGAATTCGGTATCAACACCCTCTATGGATTTCCCATAGCGCAGGCTAAGATCGGCTCCGGCGCGTAAGGTAATATCAGCAACGCCCTCTCCGAGCGTGACACTGAACTCTCTTGTTGCAGGATCAATCTCTAGGCCAGCAGGGACATGCACATTTCCACCAGCACGCACATTGAGCTTGGCGGAAGGGATCTCGGGGAGCTGGCAGGCCAGATCGCTTCCGGTCTGAATTACCGCCCGGTTGTTTGCTCCTGTGCTTAGGCTCACAACGGCGTCACCACCAACCGTGACCTCGACCGAACCGGCAACCTCGCCCAACAACAGATCTCCGCCCACCATGCGCAAATGCACTTCTTTCTCAATAGCACGAATGACGGCATCACCACCAATGTTGTCGATCATGAGTGCTCCCGCGATCTCACGGATCTGCGCATCACCTCCAACGCGAGCGAGGCTTGTTTTTCCAAGGCGACGCATACTCACATCCCCGCCGATCGTTTGTATAAGCACCTCTCCATGCACATCCGTCAAACGCCCGTCCCCCCCGATATCGCCTGCTTCAAGCTGGGCACCTTTCGGGACGAAGAGCAGACACCCAGAGCGACATGATATTTCAATCCCTTTCTTGGATTGCTCGACTTTCAACTCCCCCTTCTCAGGTGCTAGCGCCTCCAATTGCTCACCCTCACGCCCAGATACACGCAAATCACCACCAATGCTGTCGATGATAATTCTCGGATCCTTGCCTACATCTCTAAGAATTCTTTCCATGGCCTAGCCCTCCGCACACATTTCCCTATGAATCTGCAATGCTAGACTTCAATCGCCTTCCAACAACTGCATCGCTTCTTCCGAACTAAGTTTTCCCGAGGCAAGATCATCCAGGATAGTATGTCTTTCTTCATCACTCAATCGACCAACCTCCGCTCCCACGGGGAAGCCCATGCTTTGAATGATTTCGTTCAACCGTGCCCGCAAGGTGGGATACGACATCCCCAGTTCGGGCTCCATGCGATTTAACTTGCCCTCACAGCGGACAAAGGTCTCGAGAAAGCTCAGTTGATCGGCATTGAGTCGCCCGAATCGACCCATGTCGAAATGCCCTTCGATCGTTGTGTCACAGTTGCGACAATGAAGACGGGTGATGGATACACGCTCTTTGCAGACCGGACAGGTTGTTAGAATGGGATTCATCTTTTTCCCTCGCCAATTCCTGACACTCATAAAGTTGAATGCGCAATCGCCAATCGCTGAAGTAACACCAGTTTGATCCCGCAACACTGGTAACCCTGTCCTGAATAAATATAATTAAGCATCGCTTTAATAATATCCATTATTTAAGCCATAATTATGCGTATTTGTCAATATCTATATCAATATAATTAAACTAACCTTCTGGTTTGTTGAATCTGAATTAAAAGACTGGCCAATGATGGCCACAAGAATTTCACGCAGACTTCCTGCGAGCCCCTGATCTTGATAGAATGGCCTCGTCAGGGTGAAAGGTGCCCTGGCAATTTACCGGGAAGATCACGTGCGGCTTGACGGCTGGCTTAGACATGACCAAAGATTCAAAAGACTTGATCGAAGTACAGCTTACGGGATGGGCTTATGGGGGGGAGGCCCTTGGACGCGCCCATGACGGCCGCATGGTCTTTGCGCCTTATTGCATGCCCGGCGAGCGGGTACAGGGCGCAGTAAAAGACGATCGAACCCGTTGGGTACGGATAATGCCCCAACACTGGCTTCATACGTCCTCTGACCGTATCGAAGCCCGCTGTCAACACTTCAGTAATTGTGGGGGTTGCCACTACCAGCATCTCGCTTATGAGCATCAGCTCCTCACCAAGGCTACGATTGTCAGAGAGCAATTAGAGCGGATTGGCGGTCTCTCAGATCCACCGGTCGTCGATGCCATCCCATCACCGCGCCCCTGGGAATATCGAAACCACATGCGCTATCATGTTCTACCCGATGGTTCATTGGGTTTCTTCCGTTCCCAGGGAACCACCCTTTTCTCCCTGGAAGCGTGCCACCTACCCGAGCCCGATCTGAAGGACCTGTGGGCGCGCATCGAACTTCCTCCCGAGACTGCCATTGAACAGGTCGGCATTCGCCTAGGCACAAGCGGCGATCCGTTAATCATATTTCACGGTGATATGAGTCGCATTTCCGAAGTTGAGGTTGATTTCCCCGCCTCGATTGCATGGCAGGACAGCCGCGCTTGGCGCATCCTTGCTGGGGAAAGTTCGATCAACTTTGAGATCAGAGGGCATAGCTTTCGGGTTTCGCCTCCTTCATTCTTCCAGGTAAATTCAAGCATCCTTGACGATCTGGTTGCGCAAGTCCTATCCGCCCTTGGCCTCGAACCGGGGATGAACTTCTTTGACCTATATGCGGGCGTGGGCCTTTTCAGCGCCTTTGCAGCACAACAGGGTGCCCGCGTCGTAGCAATTGAAGAGTCAGATGCAGCATGTGCAGATTTCGAAACAAACTTGGGGATGTTCAATGAGATTTCGCTCTTTGAGGCACCTGTTGAAATCGCCCTCCCGGCTGCCACCTTGCCCGCAGATATCATTCTGATGGACCCTCCCCGTTCAGGGTTATCAAAAGCCGCCCTCGACGCTGTGATCGAAAAAGCTGCAGGGCGAATCGTTTACCTCTCGTGTGATCTCGGAACGTTTGCACGTGATGCGAAACGGTTGGTGCGTGGTGGGTACCAAGTGGAGCAAATCACCCCGATCGACATTTTTCCCCAGACTTTTCACATTGAAACCCTCTCCGCCTGGAAACGTGTATGAGCCGACCTGATCCTCGGCAATATTGAAGGGATTGCCTTCCAGCACGTTCGATATACAATTCAAATCATGAGCTCACCGCGCGGACCGATTCTGATCGTCGAAGATATCCCTCATATCCTTGAACTGCTTGAGGTAACACTGAAGTTTAAAGGCTACGATGTTGTCACAGCTCGCAATGGCGACGAAGCGCTTGAATACATTGCTTCAGAACAACCAGCGCTGATCCTAACCGACATCCTGATGCCCAAACTAGATGGGTATGCGCTTGCCCAACGCGTCAGGAGCGATCCACAAACTCGCCACATACCGATCATCTTCGTTTCCGCTACGTTCATCACCGAGGATGATAAGCAGTTCGCCTTGAGCCTTGGCGCAGTTCGTTTTCTCGAGAAACCCATTGAGGCTTCTGAACTTTTGCTCACCGTTGCAGAAGTACTAACCGGCAATACGATCGAGCAGCCAGCGCCGCTGGCCTCACGCGCCTTTCACAAAGGCTATTCAGATCGCTTGCAGGAGAAATTACAGCAGAAGGAAAATCAAATTCTGCGAGCCCAGCGATTGGTAGAAACCGTCCCGGCCGAGCAGCGACCGGCTTTTGAAGCCCTGCTCGCACAAACCAAGGTGCAGCGAGACCAAATTTTAGAAGAGCTTCGATCGATCGATGAGCTGCTCAACCAATCCGATTCATAATCATTAATCAAGACACACGCAAGGGATGCTGCCTGGTTAGCACAACCCGGGGGCGTCCCTTAGTTGTTGCTCAAGCCTGACGAATTCTACCCGTGAGGTGAGGTCCAGGCTTAATGGCGTGACCGAAACCACTTTCTCAATGCAGATGGCATGCACATCCGAATCGGGTTCCAGGTTAGTCTCATCCAGCTTGACCTCATAGCCCAGCTTCACTGATTCTTCAAGATGCTCCCGACGGGGAATTTTTGGGACATAGTATTTCTGGCGTGACAAGCGTGTCATCTTCCAGGGTGTTTCAGGTGTCGCTTGCCGGGGAATATCAACTTTGAGGACGTCAACATCCGCCATAACAGGGGTCGCAAGAAGGCGGCTAGCAAAGTAGCAGGTGAAGAATGTCGCAGCGGTAAAATCGATCGCATCTGTGTACGAAAGAAAGTCATGCTGTGACATTTCCAGCGAGACCGCCAGGGCAGGAACTCCAGCTGCAGCACCTTCCAGGGCAGCGCCAACTGTACCCGATATGGTCACCCCAACAGTGAGATTTTCACCATAATTGATGCCTGCTACCACCAAGTCAGGGGTTCTTGGAAGCAGCTCTAGTATGCCATGCTGAACTGCTTGCGCCGGGGACCCTCCGACCGCGTATACATTCCATGTTTTCCCGCGCACCTCTACCTGCTCTTCGTGCAGTTTTCCGTCCGAATGAATCGGCATGCTGCGACCGGCGCCAGAACTTTGTTCGCGAGGAGCCGCCACCACAACGTACCCAAGTTCAGAGAGCCCTTCCGCAGCAGCCCATAAGCCGGGGGAGCGGATACCATCATCATTCGTCAGCAAAATGAGTTTTTCGTCTTTTGGTTTCATCGTTACATTCATCTTAGCCCGAGCGAGGCGCTCGAGCAATTCCTTTTGGGTTCACTTTTCGCCCGCATCCTTGGCCATTTGGTCAAAGAAAGTACAAAGCAGTTCGTGACGGCTTTGGGCAAGTTCCCTGGCCAAATCGGTATATAGACGGTCTTTTACATGCTGTAATTTATAGAGATACTCGTGGTAGGCACTGTGAGGCTCATCCGCTTCCCGTATGCCAGTTGCCAAGAACTTCTTTGATGGCTTGGCATAGATCGGTTGACCGGCTTGAAGCGCGTAACCGATGGTCCGGGCAATACCAAAGGCGCCAAGAACATCGAGTTTGTCAGCGTCGAACAAGATCTTCGCTTCCAGGGTTTGAGGTGGTTGCTGCTTGCGGAATCGGTGCGCTTTGACACAGTGAACTACGGCTTCAATGGCCTCCTGATGCCAACCTTTTTCCGTCAGGATTTTTCGTGCGAACGCTGCCGAGACTTGCTCATGTTCACCACGATTGCCAGCCTCGCCAGGGTTTGCACCAGCAGCATCATGCAACAGGGCTGCTGCGCGCAGTATTTCGAGGTCTGCACCAAGCTGTTTCCCAATTCGCTCCGCGGTGCGAAGCACTCTCAGCACATGATCGAACCCGTGAACAGGGTCGTCATGGCGATACCACGCTCTTGCTTCAATGATTCCCGGCATTTCGCCCTTCTTATTCTACTTTCACTCACCTGGGAGTATCAGCGGATTCCCGTTTATGGGGTGAGCCATAACATAAATTTGGATGCCGTACACATCTGCTAAAGCATCCGGATTCAAAACTGTTTCAGGGCTTCCCTGGCTGTGAATCCCTCCGTTTGAAAGTAATACCACCCTGTCGGCCAGACGGGCGACAAGATTGAGGTCATGTAACGTTACCAACACGGAAAGCTGCTCTTGCTTGCTAAGCGAGCGGATCAGTCGAAGTAATCGCTCTTGATGACGCAAATCAAGGTGAGCCGTCGGTTCATCCAACAACATTACCGGAGTTGCTTGTGCCAGTGCTCGGGCGATAAGCACCCGCTGTTGCTCGCCTCCTGACAGTTCCCCGATCCGCCTCTCGGCCAGATCTTCAGTCTCGGTACGCGCCAGCGCCGCCAGGGCGATCTCCCGATCTTGCTGGTTCTCTCGCTCAAACCAGTTCAGGTAAGGTGTTCTACCCATGAGAACCACATCCATCGCCAGGAAGGCTTCGGGCAGATTGAGCGCTTGCGATACTACAGAGACACGCTTGGCCCGTTGTGGCGCGGAAATCTTCGCCAAATCTTGCTCACCGACCAAAACCTGTCCTTCTAATGCTTTCAAACTTCCAGATGCTGCTCGAATTAGCGTGGATTTTCCCACTCCGTTCGGCCCTACTACCGCAACGATTTCTCCCGGAAGAACTTGAAGCGTAATCTCACGCAGTACCGGCGTGTCAAAATATCCACAAGCTACGTTTTGGAGATCAAGGATCATCGTCACCAGAACCCCACGTTCGCCTTCGCTCGGTGCAGCAAGTACAAAAAGAAAGGGGCGCCGACGGCGGCAGTAACCAAACCCACAGGTAATGCACGCGGAGCCAACACCACCCGGGCGATAACATCAGCGCCCAGCAAAAAGGCGCCCCCCATAAGAATTGCCAGCGGGATTAAGCGTCGGTAATCAGGCCCCCATAGCAAGCGTACAACATGCGGAACCACCAGACCAACAAAGGCGATGATGCCGGAAAAGGAAACTGCCGTTGCGGCGACCATAGACGCCGCGATCACCAGTGTTATTTTCAGACGCTCCACGTTCAAACCTAATTGCCGAGCCTGATCGTCGCCAAATTGCAATACATTCAACGGCCTGCCCAGCAAACTCAAAAAGAAAAGCCCGACAGCCAGATAAGGAATTGAAGCCAGAACAGGCGTCCAGCCTCCCAGGGAGAAGCCACCAACCATCCAATTAACGGCGCGGTGGAGCTCCTCAGTCGATAACAGCATGATCAAACTTGTCATCGCTGTGGCGAACGAACTTACGGCAACCCCGGCCAGGATTAGCGTAGTAACCGGCGTTGAGCGACCGACCCGGGCGATGCTATAGACAAGAAGCACGGTTAGAATCGCACCAACAAACGCGGCCGCCGGTACTACCGCCATCCCCAGGAAATCGGCCGGCCAGCTTGCTGCCATCGCAAGTACTGCACCCAAACCGGCCCCTGAGGCCACGCCGATAACATACGGATCTGCAAGCGGGTTGCGAAATAGCCCCTGGAATGCCGCACCCGATCCAGCCAGCGCCATGCCGGTAAGTGCAATCAGCACCATGTTGGGTAACCGGATGCTGTAGAGAATGATCGCAAACGTCGGGTTGACTTCACCCGGTATGGATGTGAGCTTACCCAACAACAAGGCCATCACATCACGGAAGGGCAGTGAAACCGGTCCTACCGCAATATTAAGTAAGGCCATCGACAACAGCACAAGAAGCGCTGCTGACCAAGACCAGCGTGCGCTACGATCTTTCTTCAAGCTTGCCCCTACCGACCGCAATTTTCCCCGCTACTCAAATCGATCCGGCTGGATTACTTTTGCAAAGCGCTCCAAAGCATCCACCAGTCGTGGTCCAGGTCTATCGATCCAGTTTGTGTCAACCCCGAATACTCTGGCGTTCAGTACTGCGCTGATACCTTCCCAGCCAGATCTGTCAGAAAGCGACTCACTCGTCGTCGGCACCCAGGCGCCCTCACCAAAGATGATCACTTCTGGATCGCGTTCTACAATTTGCTCCAGATTCATCGAACCCCAACCGCCCAGGTCAGCTGCAATGTTCTCGCCCTTGACCATCTCAATCAGGACTTGCTGGAATGTGCCCGCACCTGTTGTCCACGGAGCTGTCGGATCGGTCCCGTCGACTTCATAGAATACTCTTACAGGTTCAGCACCACCAACGGCTGATTCAACAGCAGTGACGCGTGCGGCTAAATCAGCTACAAGTGCCACGGCTTGTGATTCATGCCCCGTGATCCGACCGATCGTTTCTAAACTTTCGAACAAGTCATCAAACGACATCGGATTGGGCACCATGTAGACCTTTAGACCCAAAGCCGTCAGTGCTTCAATTTGTTCGATGGGGGTGATGGCCGCCACCAGGACTAAATCTGGTTCCAATGCGATGATCGCTTCTGTATTGAGATCTCCATAGGTATCGCCAATGCTGGCTATTTCCATCGCCTCCGGAGGGAAATCCGAGTACGCATCCCTGCCTACGACTTGCCCGTCTGCACCGATAGCAAACAAAATCTCCGTATTCGAGGGGGCCAGGGAAATAATTCTTTGTGGGTCCGCATCAAACGATACGGAACGTCCCAAACCATCGGTCACTACCAAAGCTTCGCTCGAGGAGTCGGAAGAAGCGTCCGCATCTGTCGGTTCGGGGAGTGTGGCTTGCGGCACAGCGACAACTTCGGAGGGCTCCGCAGCAGTTGAGCACCCTGCGCTTAAGATCCCCAGGATTAAGAGTATTATTCCTGCCAGGATCAACAGCCCTTTCTTTCTAGTACGATAACCTTCGTAATTCATTGCTCAATTCTCCTAATATCGATAGAGTTGAAAGAAAAAAAATAAACTCGGGAAAGCATCAGGCCTTCCCTGCGCGATACCAAGGAAGGCCTCAGAAAAAATTCCACATCGGCACACCCTCCTTTCCACGAAGGAGATTTAGGTGAATTGCAGAGGCGGGTATCCTGGCTCGGGAGGGTCTTGTCTCCCCTACAGTTGCGGGACAGCACCGGACTTCCATCCTGGATGGGCACCGGCTTCCCCTTGATCGTTTGAGCATCCGGGCTCGAAACGACCCCTGCAATTACTCGGTTGTATGGCTGAGTATACGGTGATGCAGGCTTCCGCGTCAATGGCAGGAGATCACGCAGGATCAATGACAATCGTTGAGGTGGATGAGATTGACCGTAGTTTAAGGCTTGTGATAGAATGCACCCGTTCTCAGAAGGAGTACGTGTGGCAAAAAAGGCAAAAGGAATCGTGCGCTGGTTTGACGGATCGAAGGGCTACGGCTATATCCAGACCCAAGATGGCGAAGAGGTCTTTGTGCACTATTCCAATATAACCGGGGGCGGGCTTCAGCTGCTAAATGTTGGCGAAGAAGTTGCTTTTTTTATGGAAACCACGATACGCGGCTGGCAAGCAACGGACGTCACCCGCTTGAATTAATGCAGGCAAACCCAAAAACAGGTTTGGAATGAAGGCCCCGCCCGGTCATAGCGCCAGACGGGGTTTATTAATTACAAGACTACCTCGTGTAACACATGAATTTCAATCGGATAAGGAAGTACTAAATGAGCAAGTTGTTAAGAATCGTCCCCCTAGGAGGCTTGGGGGAAGTAGGCAAAAACATGATGGCGATCGAGTACGGGGAGAATATCCTCATTATCGATACCGGCATCATGTTTCCAGAAAATGACATGTTAGGGGTTGATTACATCATCCCCGATTTCCGCTACCTCCAGGATAAAGTGTCAAAGATACGTGCCATCATCGTCACGCACGGGCATGAAGATCACACCGGTGCTATCCGCCATGTGCTCGACATGGTGCAGGCTCCCATTTACGCCACGAATCTCACGCGCGGGTTGCTCGAAGTCAAGTTGAAGAGAAGCGGAAAATTGGGTGAGGTTGAGCTCAATACGATCAAAGCCGGAGATCAGTTGCAGATTGGCCCCTTTGACATCGAGACATTCCATGTATGCCACTCGATCCCGGATGGCATCGGTATGGGCATCACGACACCAGCTGGACTGATCGTCCATTCTGGCGATTACAAATTTGATCACACGCCCGTCGACGGTTGGCCCACCGACTTTGGCAAACTGGCCCACTTTGGCGAACGAGGGGTACTGGCTTTGATGGCCGATTCGACCAATGCAGATGAGCCTGGATGGACCCCTTCAGAAGCCGTGATCGACCCAGCCTTTGATCGTGTCTTCCGCCAGTCAAAAGGCCGCATTTTAATAGGATCCTTCGCCTCCTTGATCTCGCGTATGCAGCAGGTGATCAATGCTACCGCTCACCATGGCCGGGTACTGGCTTTCGTGGGCACGAGCATGGTCGAAAACGCTAAGATGGCTCGCAAACTCGGTTATCTTGATGTGCCTGAAGGTTTGATCGTTAATCTCGATCAAGCGCTTAAAATGAAACCAGCTAAAGTCGTCCTGATGTGTACCGGGACACAAGGTGAACCCTCCTCCATCCTGGGCCGCCTCTCGATAGGTTCTAATCGTCAATTCGATATCTCTTCAGGGGACACAATTGTACTTTCCTCCACGCCCATCCCGGGCAACGAAGAGATGGTCCATCGGACAATCAATCGCCTGTTCCAGCGTGGTGCCGAGGTCATCTACGATTCAATTGCCCCTGTGCATGTATCTGGGCATGCTAGCCAAGAAGAGATGAAATTGATGATGCAGTTGGTGAAACCACAACACCTGATACCGATTCATGGCGAATTGCGTCACTTACGGCAGCATGCTGCACTTGCTCGCGATCTCGGCATACCCAATGAGAACATTGCTGTGGTTGAGAATGGCACTCCGATTGAGTTTAGCGATGGAAGCATGTCAGTGGCCGAGCGTGTCCCGGGAGGCTATGTTTTTGTTGATGGCAGCGGCGTTGGGGATATCGGACCAAGTGTAATGCGTGAGCGGGAAGCGCTGGCTCGCGACGGGTTCGTGCTTGTGCACCTTGTGCTCGACTGCGATAAGACGCGCTTAATCGAAGAGCCCGAGATTATCACCAAGGGATTCGTGTTCGTGCGAGATTCTGAAACGCTGATCGAGCAAGCCAATAAACAAGTGCGCCAAATTGTCGAAGAAAGTCCAATGGCAGACGTGGATAAGCGAATCGAAACCGGCTTGTCGAAGCTCTTTTACAACGAGACCCGTCGGCGTCCGATGATTTTTGTATTCACCTCCACCAATAATGGGGCTTGATGTCGCACCTGCCTCGACATAATTCCTGCCGCCAGAACAAAGGTATAATCCAGCCCGCCATGCTGAAATCCCGGTCCCTGCTGTTGTCACTATTCCTTGCCCTAGGCCTATCGAGCTGCAATTACCCGGGGCTGGTTGATGCCGGCCTAGCACCTGGGCCGACCTTCACCCCTTCCCCTCCCACTTCGACGCCCGTACCTCTTGCAGCCGAGGTTAATGGCGTCGGGATCAGACTTGAGACTTTCGAGAACGAAATTATCCGATTCGAACAAGAGCAGCTCAGCGCTGGTATTGATCTTGCAACCCTTCCAGACTATAGGGAACAAATTTTGTGGGCGCTGATCGATTTACAATTGCTATCTCAAGGCGCCGAAGAGGCCGGGATCGGAATCCCTGCAGGAGAGATCGAAGCTCGTATTGCTGCGATTCAGAGCTCCCTGGGCTCACAAGAAGCATTTGAAACCTGGCTGCTAGTGAACCTTTACAGCATGGATGAATTTCGCCGAGCACTTGAAGAAGAGATTCTCGCTGCCGAGATGGTTGCCCGTATTACTGCATCTGTTGCCAACAGCACAGAGCAGGTGCATGCCCGGCACATACTTGTGGCAACACAGGAAGAGGCCGAAAATTTGCGGGCACAGA
Organism: Anaerolineales bacterium; assembly: GCA_041573795.1. Classification (GTDB taxonomy): domain Bacteria; phylum Chloroflexota; class Anaerolineae; order Anaerolineales; family E44-bin32; genus E44-bin32. The sequence continues at coordinate 47,828 of JBFFQB010000001.1, read as the reverse complement.
TTGTTGCTGGCGAGGATTTTGTAGAACTTGCGGAGGATTTCTCCGTCGACCCAAGTACGGGGCAGGTTGGGGGTGATTTAGGATGGTTCCCGCAAGGATATCTCTTGTGGCCGGAAGTGGATCAAGTCGCCTTTGCCTTGGAGCCGGGCGAATTGAGCCAAGTGATCCAGAGCGAACTAGGATATCATCTTGTCGAAATACTGGAGCGCGGCGAACATCAACTTGATTTTGAAACACGCCTTTTTCTACAGGAAAAAGCCGTGCAGGACTGGCTGATCGAGCAGCGACGCGAGAAAGTCGTTCAAACTTTCATCGACGCATAAAGGCCAGTCAGGAGAGGAAGACCATGGATGACCAATTCGTGCGGGTCCCGCGCAAACGCCGTAGCCGGCTTGGTGGCGTCATTCTCAATGTACTCACACTTGTCGTCTTAGCAGCCATCGTAGGCGTGGTTGCTGTTTACGCGTTGATCTTCTTTAATCCTCAGGTGAGTTTTAATCCGTTTCCACCTGCAACCCTCCCGGCTCGATTGGGCACACCGACCGCGACTTTCACGCCAGCTGTGGCGCTTGGCGCTACCTGGACACCTGCGCCGACCTTTACTGTAGCGCCCACTGACACGGTCGTTCCAACCGACACACCAACACCAGAACCTACTCTCACACCTGTGCCACTACCGCCCTTTGCACTCCAACCAGGGAATCCTGTGCGCCTTCCAAACATCGCCAATGATGATGGTTGTGATTGGATGGGAGTGGGAGGACAGGTATTCAATTTAGAGAATCAGCCCATCTCTAATCTTGGTGTTCATCTCGAGGGCACTCTGGCGGAGGAAGCGATCACGCTTGACAGTGTTACCGGAAGTGCACCCGACATCGGTCCCTCCGGTTATGTCTTCAATCTCGCAACTGAGCCTATTGCCAGTGAAGAGAGTTTATGGGTTCAATTGGATGACGGTACAGGAAAGCCGCTCTCAGACCAAGTATTCATCACAACTTCAACCGATTGTAATGAAAATTTCGTGATGGTGAACTTCCGGCAGGTGCGGGAGCAATAGACCCGTCTTGTCGAAAGTTAAAACCCCTCCTTGAATGTATGGAGGGGTTTTTTTTCTTACCTTGCCCAGTGGAATATAGTTTCTTAGATAACTCTGCCATCTGCGAGTGCGATCGTGCGCGTTGCCCTGTTCGCCAGGTCATCATCATGGGTCACCATGAGGATCGTCTTCCCGTCTTCCACAAGCGTATCAAATAAGCGGATCACGTTGCCAGCCGAAGCCGAATCGAGGTTTCCTGTAGGCTCATCCGTCGCGATGATCGGCGGGTCATTTGCTAGCGCTCGGGCGATAGCCACGGCTTGCTGTTGCCCACCCGAGAGCTGCGCAGGAAGATCGTGTGCCTGAGCGTGAAGCCCCACCAGGCTGAGCAGGTAGTGAGCACGTTCATCCCTTGCACCATTTTCATAAAGACCGCTGAAATCCATTGGGATGCGGACGTTTTCAAGTACAGTAAGGGTGGGCAGCAGCTGGAAAAACTGAAACACAATCCCCATTGTGCGCCCACGCCATACGGCCCTTTGTCCTTCCTTCAGATGATGCACTGGAGTGCCATCAACAATGATTTTGCCCTCGCTGGGTTGATCAATACCGGTAAGGACATTGATCAGTGTTGTCTTTCCACTTCCTGATTTGCCTACAATTGAGACGAACTCGCCCCGATCGATGGACAAATTCACATTCTGGAGGGCGGTGAAGTCTCCTGCCGATGTGTTGTAGCGTTTTGAGACCTGCTCAAAAGTGATGAGCGAGCCATTCTGCGCCACAATCCCATTATCATTATTACGACCGCTTACCTTTAAGCTTGCCTTTCGGCCGTTACCATTCGAACGCCTTAGCTGCATCTATTTTCCCTACTCATAATCCAACACTTCCCTGACTGTCAAAGAGGCTGCACGTTGTGCCGGTCCCAGGCTGGCTAGAACGCCTATCACACCAATGACGACAAGCCAAATGAGCAACCCGGGGAAAGAGTACTGGTAACTCAGTTCAGCTTTCAACATGGCGGTAACAATGGCAGCAGCCAAGACCAAACCTGCTGGCCCGGAAAGCAACGCGCCCAAAACCCAGCTTACGAATCCAATCACTACACCTTCGGTCAATACCACCCTACGAACGGAGGTGTTGGAAGCGCCAACCGCTCGCAATACGCCAATTTCACGGGTTCGTTCGAGGACGTTGATCGACAATGTGCCCGTTAATCCTAGCCCCCCAACGACCGCTAACAGTACGGCCATAATGATGAGGATAATCAGGACAATATCGAATACATCGGTAAAATCTCCAAAAATTGCGTAGTGGGTTGTGCTGTCGCTTCGGCTAATACCAGCGTTTTCGAAGCGGGTCTCTAGCTGGGCGCCAAGCAAGTCCTGTTCTTTGGGCGCGCTCAATACGTTGGCATCCAGGCGCACGCGCACCGAATCAGCCTGGTTGTAGCGGTTTGTCAATCTTCCAAACATTGTTGGGGTCATGTATACCCGCGCTCCCGATAGATGCTTAGAAACAACACCGACAACAACGTAGGTTTGTTCCTTTTGGCCAACCTTCAAGGTGATTTCGCTCCCGACATCAACTGCAGTTTCCACACCGGTAAGGTCCTCGTTAATAACGACCCCCAGTGATTCACCCATAGCGAGCCAACGCCCTTCGACGAGCAAAGGGTCGATCGTCTGGGCATCATGGGGTAAGCCGATAACCTGGAGCTGTTCGCTCTCCCTACCATCGGCATATTGAATCGTCGCGCTATCAACCGACCAGCTTTCAACCACGTTGACGCCTTCAATACGGCGTGCTTCTCGCTCTACCGTTGCGCGCATCGAACCCCCCGGCACAGCAATAGCGGCGTCAAAATTTAAATAACGAGAGATCTCATCAATTTGAGAAGACAAGGATGCGCGCGTGCTGAATACACTGATAAACATTGCGCCAGAAAGTGTCAAAGTGACAAGCGTAAAGGTGAGGCGCGCCTTGTTCCGGAATGTGTTCCGCAAGGAAAATAACACGGGCGGTGTTAGATTGCGGACTCGAATCAATAACCGATCGACGAAACCGTTCTTGCCTTTAGTACCAATACCGTACTGGTAAATAGCGTCATATACCGAGATGCTTGTGCTCGAAAGGACCGGCAGCATAGCTACACCAAGAGGAAGCATCAGCCCCAGGATGACCTGTAAACCCAAGACCTGCAGGGGCAGGTTAATTGATTGAATATCGAAATTCGCAAAATTGGAGGCAAAGGATGCCAGCCACCACGCCCCCACCAGCCCTAACGGAATCGCCACCAGCAAACCCAAGATTGTGAAGATCAAGACGTTAAACAAGTACATACCAACGATCTGCCGCCTCACCGCGCCAATCGCACGCATGATGCCAATCTGCTTGATCTGCTGAATGATGATGGCGGATATCGTGTTCACGACTAACCCGCTACTCAAGAGGATCGCCATAACACCCATAATCTGGAAGATGAGTAATAGACCATTAATTTGATCTTCAGCCCAGTGCCTTCCGGGGTCCGATCCGATCCCGGGTATCTCAGTCCTGTAAGTGGTATGTCTTGCAGGTGTGAGCACTTGCGTTTCAATTTTCTCGCCAACGGAGAGCACATGATCTCTATCCGATCTCATTTCCGAGACAATGATGTCCAGCCGGTTGTACTGAGACGGATCCCCCATCCACGCTAGCGTGTCCATGCTCAAGAACGCCGTTGCCGAACCAAGCAATTCGTACGGCATCACATACAGATCATGCACAATCCCGACCACTCGGACTGCAAATAGGCGGTCATCATCATTCTTCAAGGTAAGCTCATCGCCCACCCTTAGTCCCAGGGCTTCCGCAGATTGCCGTTCGATCGCAATCTCGCGTACCGAAAGCGACAAGCGCCCCTCTTCCAGTGTGGGTATATTTATCTGGATGTCTTCATAGTCGGGGAAGGCGTTTAACGAGATCTCTTCCCATTCCCCTGCCTCGGTTAAAAACTTAATCGTCTTAACCCGGCGCGGTTGCGTCGCCTCAACATCACGCATCTTCTCAACCGCAGCAGCTACTCCCTCATCGAACGGTGAAAGATACATGTGTAGGCTAGCCGGGTTACCTCGTTCAAATGCCCCGAATAGATCGCGCTTTACATAGATGGCAGCGGTGTTAATCATCCCAACCGTCGCAACGCCGATTGCCAGCGACAACACTACAAGGATCGAGCGGGTTTTATTCTCCCAGATCTCTTTGAGAACTTTCATCCAGCGCGCAGGTATCCGCATCTAGGCCACCGGCTCCACGCGTTCGACACTATTCTTCTTTACAGAGACGATCGATCCATCTGAGATTTCAATAACCCTAGAAGCCCGGCGTGCAATCTCTTCATCGTGTGTGGCCACGATGAGAGTCTTTCCCTGTCTTACAAGCCCTGAGAAGACATCCAGAATGCCTGCCGCAGTAGTTGAATCAAGATTGCCTGTTGGCTCATCGGCGACGATGACTTTGGGGTCATTGGCAAGTGCGCGGGCGATCGCCACTCTTTGCTGCTGCCCACCAGAAACCTTGGCGGGCACCTTGAACGCATGTTCGGCGATGCCAACCGCATCAAGCAACGCAAGCGCCCGCTCAACTTGGGCCGGGCCACGATAAGTGTTATTGAAATCCATAGGAAGGGTAATATTTTCGATCAGCGTCAGGGAAGGGATCAATTGGAAGAATTGGAAAACAATCCCCACATGCTCCCCGCGCCATCGCGAAAGTGCATCGGCATCCATGGCGTGCAACGGAACTTGATCGACAATCACCTCACCGGAGGTGGGTATGTCAATCCCGGTGATCATATTGATCAGTGTGGATTTGCCTGCACCTGATTTTCCATAGATCGCCACGAATTCACCCTTCTCGATATCAAAGTGAATATCCCGAAGGGCTTTAACATCGCCAGCGGTCGTAGGGTAGACCTTCACCAGGTTGCGAATTTGGATCAGATTTCCTGTCAAAATGGTGGCTGTCGCGTTCGTCATCAATGTCAATATTTGCTGTCGTGCCACTGTCGGAAGACAGCAGCGTCCAATATACCTTCCATGAAAAGTGGCAGGATGAATAATCGCATCCTGCCTGAGGGCTTTGATGCCACCAAAGAATACATCAGCGGAAAGCTGAATTCGGTTTACAGTTGGCTTACGCTTTGGGTTTGACTTCTTGAGCTTGGGATTGCGCTCGATAGCTCGAGCGTATCACGTAATCTCGGTTGCTAAATTCGTGGTTACCTCACCCATACTGCACAAGCTTATTCGCACCAAATGCCACTTAGTATTTTACCACCTTGTTGATTTGCTCAACCACGAAGTTAACCTGCGCCTCGGTCATCACACCTGAAAAAGGCAGTGCCAGGCTTCTGTTCCCCAGATCCTCCGTGATCGGAAAATCGCCAGTCTGGTATCCAAAGCGCTCAATAAAGTAGGGCTGGGTATGAATGGGCACAAAATAAGGACGGGAAGGAACCCCACGTGCTTTTAGCGCTTGTGCGACCTCAAACCTGTCGACCCCTTTTTCAAAACGAACGACATAGACAAACCAACTCATGCGATCAGTTGAGGGCGACATGGCCAGAGGCTCAACAAAAGGAAGGCTTTCCAAACGTACTTGATACCAGTTAGCAACTCTCTCACGCTTCTCAAGCAGCTCATCGAGCCGTTCCATCTGGACACGGCCAAGAGCAGAGCTCATTTCATCCAGTCGATAGTTGTATCCAAGGTAAGTATGCTCCAACCAGGTATCACCTGGCGCTCGTCCCTGATTGCGCATTGAGCGGATCGCGTCCGCAAAAGGCTCGTAATCGGTGACGACCATACCCCCTTCCGCCGTCGTGATTTGCTTGTTGGGGTAGAAGGCAAAGACTCCAAGGTCGCCCAACATGCCAGCAGGTGTGCCGCTATAGATCGAGCCCAATGCTTCACATGAGTCTTCGATCATCACCAAGTCATGCTGCCGGCAGATCGCCTTCAGCGACGTGTAATCCGCCGGTTGGCCAAATACATCAACGGGCAGCAACGCTTTCAAGCTTCCAGCTTGTTCTGCACCCTTACGCGGCAACCAGCGCGATGCTTCCTCACCACCTGCTTGAAGATCCGCAACCGCTTGTGCGACCAAGTCCGGATCGATGTTGCCGGTATGAGCATCGACATCAACGAAAACGGGGATGGCACGCTCGTAGATCATCACATTGGCCGAAGCAACAAACGAGAATGGTGTGGTGATCACCAGGTCTCGCTCACCTATCCCGACCGCACGGACACACAAGTGCAGTCCCGCCGTACCCGAGCTGACGGCGATGGCATGCTTGGCGCCAACGCGCTTGGCAACGGCATGCTCAAAGCTCTCCACTTCAGGTCCCATACTCAGCCTAGATGTATTTAATACCTCCAGCACCGCGTTTCGCTCGGCTTCTGTTAAATCCGGGGAAGACATGGGGATCGACATAGAACCGTTAGCGTTTTCTTCTGTCAAAGAGGCTACCTCCTAGGATCATTCGTTTCTGGAGGCCAGCTAGTTCCCGCCCGAACGACCTGTCCCGCAGGGACGTCTGTTTTCACGACTGCGCTATTTCCAATCTTTGCACCCGCACCGACCGATACATTGAGATTGATCGTAACCCCCATGCCCACCAACACACCCTCCCCGATGGAGACATTACCTGCCAGCAATGCCCCCGGGGCGATATTCACATAATCCTGGAGTCTACAATCATGCGAAATCACCGCGCTGGTGTTGACAATGACCCCCAAGCCGACCTGCGCTTCGCTGCCGATATAGGCATGCGGAAAAACCTGAACGCCTGCGCGCAAGTCTGCGCTGGATTCAACCCATGCGCTTGGGTGAACCAAAGTCGGAAATACAAACGCCTGCGCCTCAAGACGCTTGAACACCTGAATGCGACGGTTCACATCCCCAATGCCGCCAACAGCATTAATCGCTTGGCGGATACCATCCTGCGATAAAGATGAAAGTTTATCGGCGCCTCCCAGCACGGGAACCCCCATAATCTCCATCCCTGGCTCCAAACCATCGTCGATGATCCCGGCGATGCTATGCGAGCCTATTGCACGAATCAGATCGATTAATGCTTTCCCATGCCCACCCCCGCCATAGATGACAAGAGTCGAGCTATCCAGTGGCTGATCGGAAGGCATTACGACCTTTTCCTTTCGCTGCCGAAGGACCCCCTGTACCTCCGCCTCGGTGATAAGCCTGTCGCCTGGCAGTTCCTCAAGCTCTATCCCCAGTGATTTCGCCAATTCCAACGCTGGTTCGGTGATACGCATACCTTGAGGGATTCCCTCACGCCTCATCTCGGAAACCGGCTCTACCGCTGCCGGGGCTGTCCATCCGGACTTTTCAGCGAGCCAGCACAATCGATCGCCCGCTCGAAGCTTATCCCCGCGTGTGTGATTGAAGGACACGACGTAGCCTGCTCGCTCTGCTGCAACCTCGTGGGAGGACTTGGTGGTCTCAACGATGCACAATACTTCACCAAGAACAACCTTTTGTCCATTCTCTACCAATGTTTCGACAATCTGGACTTCGGGCTCATTGGGATTGAGCAAGGGGATTAGAACCTCATCTGCCTCAGCCATACCCTTCTCCGTAGACGACCTTATTCACAAATCTCAGAATATCTTTGCTGTTATGCATGACCGTATTATTGGGCTCTAACAGTATATAAGTGTAGCTCAAGGCTTCATTAAAGTGAGAGCAGCTGAAAAAATATCGTCTTCCTGGGGTAACACATGCTGCTCGAGCTTTGCCGCTGCTGCGACGGGCATATTGCGTGCGGCTACTCGGCGAAATTGAATATCTTGATCAAGTGTCTCCAGGAGCCGGGCAGCCAATTCCGCCCCCCAGCCTAAATTCAACGTGCCTTCTTCTAGCACAAGAACTCTTCCGGTGCGCCCAGCACTCTCCATCAGGGGATCGAGCCTGAAAGGGCTTAATTGCGTTGGGACCACCATTTCTACGAAGATCTCTCGCTCATAAGCCAACCGAACCATCACTTCGCGTCCGATCTCAGCCATATAACCGTATGTTGCTAGCGTTATATCCGCTCGCGGTGCTCCAGCAATACGCAGGATTGACCAGGGATAACGACCACGAAGCTGGTGACTTTCAAATTCGCTCCCCGCCGAGAACATCATTTGGGGGTAAAGCAGCTTGTGCTCGACAAAGAGTACAGGGTCATCATCTTCCAGGATAGCCCGGGATAATACTGTTCCGGGGTTCACCAGCGTATTGGCTGCGAGAACGCGCAGCCCGGCCGTACCCAAAACATGTTTCTCCAAAGTCTGACTATGTGTCGGTCCGTAGCCCCGATAGCCCCCCATAGGAGTGCGCACAACTATCGGCACGCGCACCTGGTCGTTGCTCATCCAGCGAAATTTCGCGGCATGATTCATCAGTTGATCTGCCGCCAGCATCAGGAAATCTCCAAACATGATCTCTGCGACTGGTCGCAAGCCTCGTAGCGCCATGCCAACACTCACACCAACAATGCCGGCCTCTGAAACTGGTGTTGTGATCACTCGATCAGGGTAGTCCGATGACAGCCCTTTAACAACTTTAAAGGCACCACCGTAAGGGTCAAGGATGTCCTCACCCAGCAGGTAAACCGCAGCGGAGGCTTCCAGGCTGTGGCGCAATCCATCATTCAACGCCTGCAATATACCCGTCATGCGGTTTCATCCATAGCCGCTGTGACAGCGCCCGCGTCTGCGACGGGGTCCTGCTGTGCAGTTGAGAACGCTTGTTCAACCTGTTCCATAACCTCGGTTTCAAGCTCCTCGACCGTTGTCGGATTAAGCTTGGCCGCTTGAAGCTGCAGCGGGTCTTTCCGCCTGAATTGCTCTATCTCCTCCAGATCACGGACATCATCCCCCTTTGAGTGAGGCGCAAAGCGATAGGTATCAATGATGAGCGCCCTTGGACCTGCTGCCTTTCGCACGCTGGTGATTAATTCTTCACTTGTGTTACGGATGAGGTCCACATCTGTACTGTCAATATGCATTGTGCGGATCCCGAAAGCCTCGAACCTTTTGGCAATTTCCCCGGCAAGATGAAGCTTAATAGGCGTGCTTTGGGCATAACGGTTGTTCTCAAGCACAAAGAATACGGGCAGCTCCCAGAGGGAAGCCATATTCAAGCTCTCGTAAACCACGCCTTCACCAAGCGTGCCATCGCCCATGAAGGAAAAAACAACCGACCCCTGGGATTGCTTCTTCACGGCAAGCGCCATGCCCACAGCGAGGGGAACCGTTCCGCCCAGGATTCCGTTGGCATAGAAATTTCGCCACTGGATATGTTGGCTGCCCCCACGTCCCGCACAGATACCGGTTGTGCGACCCATCAACTCAGACGCCAGACCGTGCATAGAACCACCATAAGCCAGAAAATGCCCGTGACATCGGTGATTGCTGACAACAATATCGCTTTCTTCAAGCCAATGCAGCACGCCAACGGCATTTGCTTCCTGCCCGATGTAGGTGTGGGTCGTTCCATAAAACAAGCCGCGTGGAAATAGTTCGAGCACTCGTTCTTCAAAGCGCCGAATTTGCAGCATCAGCCGGAATGAATCAGCAGGGGTGGATTTCATGTGTCAACCACGTGGTAACTGTGTGGATCAGGATTCGCTTGCCGTCGGCAATCATACCACTGCTTATAGAATGAATACGAGCCGCTCCCTGTACCTGGGGCGGCTCGTATTACCCAACTTGTTGGGTTAAAGTCCAGCTACATATTTGCTTCGCCGAAGTCCTTAGCAACAATACGCCAAGCTTCGTGTGTGCCCGCAGGCGCCTTTGTCACCGCAAAGAACTGCACACGACCCTTGTCGGATACTTTCTTCTCAATCCGCCAATCAGCGGATGTGAACTTGGTCTTGGACTTCACATCATAGAATTCAAGGGGTTCTTTCATTACAATCCTCCTAGTAAATTTTTGGCACTTGTTGTGCACCATGCTACCTGTTCTCACAGGTTTGTGCAAGCATAACATTTGCGTGTTATCTGTGCAATATCTTGACAAGGAACGTAGTCGTCTTACCCTTCACTGCCCCAGAATTCTTCGGCTGTTGCATGGCCTGGTTGACTGATTCCCTCCCGTGTAAGCACTTTCCACAGCGTTATCCCCAGAATTTTTATATCAAGCCACCAGGACCAATGGTCAACATACCAAACGTCAAACGCGAATTTATCTTCCCAGGTAAGGGCATTGCGACCATTGACCTGCGCCCAACCCGTTATCCCCGGCAGCACATCGTGGCGGCGGACTTGCTCAGGCGAGTAGCGATCCAGATATTGGACCAGCAGTGGCCGGGGGCCAACCAAACTCATCTCTCCCTTCATTACGTTGAACAATTCCGGCAACTCATCGAGGCTAAAGGAGCGCAGGAATTGACCGAGCTTACGCAAGCGCTGCGCATCTGGAAGCAGGTTTCCATACTCATCCCTATCATCCGTCATCGTACGGAACTTATATACTGCAAAGAGTTGGTTTTTTAAGCCGGGACGATCTTGCTGGAAGATGACCGGCTTCCCCAAACGCCAGCGTATCAGCAAGGCGATGATGAGCATAAATGGGCTCACAAGCACCAATCCCGGTATTGTCAGCAGAAGATCCAATAGGCGTTTTGAAACTGGAATGCCGCTGGGAAAAAGTTTGAAACCCGCTAGTTTTCGCATCTCAGGGATCTGCTCATCGTCTCTCATGATTGAACAATGTCAGGTGAGTAGGCCTTGCATGATCGTGGCGAGATCAATCGCCAGCGCGCTACGGTCATAATGGTCGCAAACCCAACGGCGGCCATTCGCGCCCATCTTTGTGGCTCGCTCTCGATCCTCCGCAAGCATCCGTATCGACTGCGCTAGCGCTTCGGGGTTTCCAGGTTCTACGAATACGCCAGCTGCTCCTTGCTCAACCACTTCTCGAATGACGCCGTCGATCGCACAAAGAACCGGGAGTCCAGCCGCCATGTAATCAAATACCTTATTCGGAAACGTCGTTTTATATGCATCGATGGCCATCAATATTGCCAGACCCGCGTTTGCTTGTGCAAGTATTGCGGGCATATGCATCTTCGGGACAGGATCCACAAAATGGACGTTGGTTAGCTTCTCAGCCTGAGTCCTTGCCACTAAATTCGCCTTTTCTTTACCTGCTCCAATCAATACCAGCTGAATGTCTTCTCGCGCTTTAAGCAACGCGCCGGCCTTCAGGACTGTTACCAGATCGTTTGACAATCCATGTGCACCCGCATAGACAACGATGAAACTTTCCTGAATACCCAGTTGCTCTCGCAGATCTTCTTTAACCTCTACCGCTAAGTCTGTATTGCAGTCAACACCATTCGGGATAACTTCAACGCGCTTCGCACCACGCTGACTGACATACTCGCTGAACCCTGGTGAGTTTACGACTACCACATCTGCAGCCTGATATAGCCTTCGTTCAAGCCAGTTTGACATGCCGATGAGCAGCTTTGACCGCAGCACCCCACTGGCGATGGCAAAATAGGGCCAGAGATCTCGTACTTCTAACACAAATGGGACCTGGCGCCATTTCGCCAGCAGGGCTGCGCTGACAGCCTGGAAGATCGGAGGAGACGTACCCCACACAAGTTCAACCTCGCCTGCACGCAGCCCTTCTAAGAACGCCCGAACCATAAAACTGAGAAAACTCAATACGCGGTGGAAAAATGAGCGATGCCACGCAAGATACCCAGGGATACGCAAGATGATTACCCCCACGTCATCCACCTGCCGCACAACCCCGCTGCCTGCTGTTGTGCGCTCCCCAGTGAGGTAGCTTCCCTGACCCGTAATAATGGTAAGTTGGTGGCCCAAATTTTGAAGATGGCGCGCTAATTCATGATGCCGCGTCCCACCAGGTTCATCCAATGCCGTAAAAGCCTGATGTATCAGTAGGATTTCCACGTCAAATCGCCCACTCGTGCGGACCCCATGCTATAGCTTTAAACGCAACTCGGTTTTCCTCGATAGGTAGCCAGCCGATGTTGAGCTTGCTTGTATCCGCTCCCTCAAAGCTCCAGGTGCTGATCATGCGCAGCGGAAGCTGCTGATCGGTTGTGATAACCAATTGCAAGCCCGGTACTTTCTGTGCATAGGTAGGAGAATGCCATCCAAAGGTAGCCGGATTCTCAACGACAGGATCACCGTCAACACATTTTCCCGACCGGTATAAACCCCAAGACCCACCTTCCACTGACCAATCAAGAGAGGTCTGGAAGGCTTCATGGCGCAACGTGATCCTATCAGACCCGACTTGCCATGGCAGGTCGACCAAATTCCAGTTGAGGGTAAGCTGGTGCCTGCCCTGGCCGACGATATCGTCGGAGACAATGATGATATCGCTTCCCAGGATTGCCACTGAGCGTTGATGTTGCAGCCCTGGCCATTGGCGGGCACGGTGACGAGCAAACAACAGTTCAATGGGCGCTTCGGCACCCAGCCGGTACCTATTCGCTAGCGCATGAGACCTGGATAGCCAGAGAAATCGCCCGGCCCTGAGCATGGGGTCTCGTCTATCAACGGTGACCGTATTGTGACACCAGGAACCGGATAATGCGTTGTCCCAGGGCTGAGAAGCATTGTAAAGATACGTTCCCGGATCACGGGCAAGATTGACGTCACCGTACCAGATATCCAAATGCAGTTGATCGCTATGCCCGGGCCGATTTCTAAACGTCACCGCCCGAAGAAATGCTCTTAGCCTGTCTTTTCGGGCAGTATATAGTCCGGCGTAGGGCAGGTCGACAGATGTTAGCGCAACAACTTCTGAAGTGGGGAGTTTATCCCCTTCCTTCCCAACACCCAGCCATGCAGCAAAGTCATCCCATGGTCCGGGAGGATAGCATCGCTCACCCAAGAGCAGTTGCCAGGCCGCCTGGACTGTGGGCCGAAAATCTGCGAACGGTCGTGCACTGAGGGGGACTAAGATAGCGCCATCATTGGGCCCGAAGTTAGGGCTGGTCCCTTGCGTTTCATCCACCAAGGCCGCCAGACATGCTGCCATCGCTCTAAGCGCTTTAAGCGCCATCTCATTCAATGGCTGCCCCTCAACTTCGGCTGCATGGGCAACCAGGATGCCAACTTGCAATGCCAGTCGTTGATAATTGGATGAGTGCTGAACATAACCACCATCAGGAAAGATCTGTTTTTCAACGCTCCTATCAAAGAGACGGCGCCCCTTCAGCCTCCAATTTGCAGCACTCTTCAATTCTGGAAGCGCTGTGCCGACCAGATAAAGCGCCGCGCTTTCCACCAGCAGGTGGTTGTTGTTCTGGGCTTCTGCATAGGACAAGGTGGGTGGAATCCTCTGTGCGTGGATTGCAATCGCAGCAAGAAGTTTCACATACCCTTCAGGGAATTCATTGAGCCTGTCTGAGAAGGTATGAAACGCGTACAGCAAAGCGATCAAGCGAATGGCGACTTCCTGGGCTGAGTACCAATGCAATCCCACCTGCGGTGGATTTTCATCAAGCCAGGAAGAGAACAGGGTCCAAAAATCATCGAAATAACGGTCTTCTCCGCTGAATGCGTAGGCCTGTGCCAAAGGGTAAACCCACCCGAACCGCGAAGCTTCCCATAGCAGTTTCACGTCATGCGGCAAGTCTTCGAGCGTGTAAAGACTCCAATGACGGTGATCCTGCATCGGAGCAGCGCCACTAGCACCAGCCAGAGGGGCATAGGCATGCCAACCTGGCGGAGAACCAAGCTCAACGTTGTCAATTCCAAAAAGTTGAAAGCTACCCTCGCTGATCGAATTCGCTTCAGATTCGATCCTTCTTCTCGCCTTCTGGAGAACAGGCTGCTGTCCCGGATCAAGCTTGAAAATTGATGTTGTTTGATTTTCCTTGCGATAAGCAGCGTAATCTTCAGGGTTGTTTGGTATCTTGCTGCGAAGCAGGTCGGATAGATTAATCTGCGACCACGATTGCACTGGCAACCGCCAGCGATAGTACCCGCTGCGGAGTGCCAAGCTGTATAAGGCATACTTGCTCAAAGTTAGCAGACCCAACTCTTGCAAGGCGCGAAGCAGGCGCATAACCATACGTTGTGCAATCTCAGAGGGTTGTGATCGAAACCGACTCGCCCGTACGCAAGGCTTGAACAGCCGCGAAGGTGGCACGGGTCACGGCAAACAGTTGATCATAGGCAATGGGCGGTTCCTGCGAATTCACGATTGCATCCACGAACGCTTCCCATTCACCTTGATGTCCTTTGTCCTGTCGGAGCCTTGATCTAAAGGTACGCCTTCGACTATTAGCAATCAAGGCAAGCTGCCGAAAATCGTCCAGAATGGCTACTCTTCCAGCCTGAAACACCTCCAGGCGTTCCTTCGGAAGTGAGCGATCTCCATTAGCGAAGTAGTTTACGGTCCCAACAGAGCCATCCCCAAATGAGAAGGTCAAGATAACATTATCCTCAACGTAATCGCCCACGCTGGGCAACGCGCTAGCACTCACCCGGATAGGGGGTGACCCACTAAGAAAGGTTAAGAGGTCCACAAAGTGGCAAACCTCCCCGATAATGCGGCCGCCGCCTTGCTCAGGATCATGAAGCCAGTGATTGGCGGGTAATACCCCGGCGTTCACCCGATATTGCATAGCCATGGGCGCATCGCTTGTGCTTAAGAATGCTTTCAGCCGTTTTGCATGGGGGGAAAAGCGGCGGTTAAATCCAACCATCAATAATCTCGAACTCGATGCCAGGACGGTCTGAATTTCATTGAGCTGATCCTGATTCAAAGCTAGTGGCTTTTCACAGAATACGTGCTTGCCAGCCTTTAATCCAGCCAGGATAAGTTGTGCGTGCAGATGATGACGTGTGAGGATGGCCAAGGTATTGATGCCCTCATCGTTGATCAATTGCTCAGTGTCCGTAGCGGCGTACTTAAACTTAAATCGCTTACCTACTTGTGTTGCCGTACGCCCCCCGGCTGAGGCAATCCCCACCAATTCAATGCCGGCGACGCGTTTGATCGCGGGCAACAGGACAGTGCCAGAAAAATTCCCCGCACCGAGCATGCCCAGCTTCACAGCTTCCTCCGTAGCCGGACGAACTGCTTTGAGCGCAACTCTCCGTTCTGGAGTCTCATCTGGTCTGTCGGGATATGTCAGCAGAACACCTGTGTACAGACCATCCCCTGAGCCCGTAATCAAAGTGTAGGCTTTCAGTGCATCTTCAATGGGGAATTCATGCGTTATCAAAGGTGCAACATCCAGCCTATTGGTTTCAATCAATTCGAGGAAAGCCTGCATATTTCGCCCTTCAGTCCAACGAACGTAGCCGTAAGGGTAATCTTCACCACTCTCTTCATATCGAGGGTCATAACGTCCTGGGCCATAGGAGCGAGATACAGTGAAGCGCAGCTCCTTTTCGAAATACAAATTTCGGGGTAAATGTGTGCCCACAACGCCTGTGGATACCACAACCCCACGATCACGCGCTATGGCGCCTGCCAGCTCGACAGTATCATCGGCGGGTGTGTCAGCACAGATCTGCACCAGATCAAAGCCCCGATGATCGGTGAAGCTAAGCGAAGCCTCCTCGGCTTGCTCCCGCAACACAGTCTCAATGCCAAGTTTGTTTGCCTGTTCAACCCGATCGCGATCGACATCAATGCCCATGACGGCGCAGCCTGCAGCTCGGGCAATACTGGCAGCGAGCAACCCCAGCAGCCCCATTCCAATTACGGCTACACGATCACGGACCCCTGCCTCGCCCAACCGAAAACCGTGTAATGCGATGGCGCCCACTGTCGCAAAGGCACCCGCCTGAAAATCGACGGTTTGTGGTAAGGGTGCGATTAGATTCCTGGGGACTAGAACATACTCCGCATGTACAGCGTGTCCCCCTCCTGCACAGGCGACCCGATCCCCTACTTGAAAACCTTCCATCTCTTCGCCTAACGCCTCGATTATCCCCGCCGATGAGTATCCCAGGGCTAGAGGCTGGTCCAGGCGATTCATCACGGCATCGATGGTTGTAAGCAGCCCTTCCCTACGGGCTTTATCAAGCACCTGCCGGACAAGATCGGGGCGTGACTTCGCTTTCCGAACCAGGCTTTTGCCTGCAAACTCCACCAGTGCTCGCTCGGTGCCTGCAGAAACCAAAGATGCCCGGTTTCGGACGAGTGCTGTTCTGCGTTTCACAGCCGGTACCGGAACGTCAACAAGCTTCGTTTCACCACTGCGTATATCTTGGACAACTTGCTTCATAATTTCCTTCACAGCAGTTGAGGGATGATAAGAGCCTCAATCCCGGGTGAGTTTCGAGGCGATTATAGCATCGGGGCAGTGCCTCCACAGTCAAACTATGGGGCTACCCTACTGTCAGGCACTGCGCTGCAGCTTCATCTCAGCTTTCTCTTGCAGGCGTGGGTGGATAACAAAGTATTGTCGTCCAGCAGACTTTTCTTGTGGAATTGCTTTAAGGATGCCGCGCTGCAGGTCGACCACACCTTGGCACATCAACTGTACCATTTCGGGCTCCAGACGTTTTCGGACAGCGTTGAGGCTTTCTCCTGGATTCAACTCCACCCGATGTTGGCGCAGGATGGGGCCAGTGTCGACGCCTGTATCCATGAAATGCAAGGTCAGCCCAACCTGGGGAAGTGCTCCCTGCGCTTCAAGGATTGTCCACTCCAGGGTGTCCATGCCGCGAAAACGTGGCAGCAAACCCGAGTGACAATTAAGGACCCCCTGTGCAGGTACCGTTAGTATGTTCTTTCGAATGAGTCCGCCTCCTGTGAAGGCAACCAGGTCGGGTTTAAGCCCTTTCAGGGAAGCTTCAGTTCGCTTCGAGTTAAAGTCTCGCACCCGGTAAAAGGGGATGCCGCTCCTGCGGCTCATATCGATGAGATCCCGAAAATTTAGCAAGCGCTCATTCGCCACGTCTACTAAAGGGTTCGCCTCTCCCTGAGAGATTGCTTCAGGTGCGATCAGTTTCTCATAGACCTTTTGAAGTAAACGCGGTCCTTCACGTCGCAAATCCGTTCGTATGCGTTTAATCGACCAAAGGTGTCGCACAAAGATGCCTACAAGCTCAATTTTTTCCTGTTGAATTATCGCAGATGCAACCAAACGAGAGTATAAACTCCTCGATGTTGGGGCAAAGAGGGCGACACGCATCAGGATGTCATCTCCAACAGCGTCGCTTCTAACTCAAGGACCGCCCTTAGATAGGGAAGCCCCCCAGGTTGATCTTGTCGCTTGCGGAAGTAGCGAAAAGCCCAATCATTGAGTTTCAAGGCCGAATTTAAGAAGCGGTAATCACATTCGCCTGCAGCATATCGGCTGAACAGGGCACTTAAAACCGCTACAGCGAGCCAACGATCATGGTTTGATGATTGGCCATTAAAGACCAAACCGCCCTGGCGTCGAATTTCGATATGGCGAAGCAAGGCTTCCATATTCTGATGTTGACTTTCATCCAGTGCTACATTTTGCTCCATCTGCAGCAAAGTCTTCTCCAGGAGGCCAATGGCAATTATCCCTTGGTGAAGGATCGGTTCTGCTAATCTCACCATACCTTCTGGTTTGATCAAAGCGCTGGATGTTGTAGCCAATTTAAAGTCGGGAAGATCGGAAAATCCTTGTCGGCGTAATCGATCCACCCCCTCATAGATGGTTCCAAGCGCAGGATCGTCGATCGAAACCTCACCCGATTTGATCCGGGCATCAAGGTCCATCAGATTCTTACGCAGGAAGGCGTGCAAATCCTTCTCGGGGATCGTGTCATCCACCAGCCTTTTCGCAATGGTCAGGGCCCATTCCAGGATCCGGCGAATCATGTGGTTCCTGCCATAATATTTAGCCTGGCACTGATACCATCCAAACCTTTCAATCCTTCCCCGCTGATAAGGAATTCATTCTGCGACATCACCCCGGAGGGGCAGCTGATTACGCCATACTTGAAAAGCTTCATCGGGCGCCATTGATCCTTTGGGAATCGATAGATCTCCTTCCATTCGACTGCATCCTGGCTGGCAAAGATCGCAGCGGTCCTGCGGTCGACAGACGGGCCTGGTTCAACGGTCGTAAAGGCCAGGTGCAAACCTTCTACCGTTGTGCTGCCATACCAGGTCGGCGCATCCACACGATCTCCGAGGGCAAGTTTCCCGCTTCGCCGGTCCCAGCGACAACTGAAATTCTGCTCCAATTGGCTATCCGTTAGCCAGCAGACCGCGTCTGGTGTGAAAAACAGGCGCACTGCTCGCCAGCGCTGCGTGCCTTCACCAATGCGCTCAATTGTCGCAAAGCGATCACGCGTACGGAACAGATAGCACTCGCCGGTTGCATCACCGCTGGTAATCCACAGCGAATCTACATCATAGGGGTCACGGTATACACCATGGATATGACGAATCTCACCCGGCGAAAAAGTGTGTGCAATCTCCCATGTTTTTAGCTCCGGATCTACCCGGAAGATATGTACCTCGCCGCGTCGGGGATTCATGAAATATTCGCCGAAGTATGTCCAGCCTTGTTGATCCTCACAGATACCCCCATGCAGCACACTGTCTCCCTGGATCTCAAACCATGGCGTGAAGGCTCCGGATTTCTCAAGCGTATAAACAATTCCAGCCCGGATACCGAGCAGGCCCCCATTAGCATTCACATAGAGATTGGCTTTATCGGCACGCATCGCTCGCGCAGTAGGTCGGCTGAAGCCGAACAGGTCGCGTGGGTACGCGCGGGGAAACTCGGTCACTTGTTCCCAGATCTCCCCTTGTATTGCTTTGATAACCTTCCTGCCACGGGTCCCCCAAAGTGAACCCTCCCCATCAATGTGATGCAGGATGGTTGCCTCAGGAATGTATTCAAGCTTGACAACCTTCATGAGAGGCTGCCCTTCTGCTCAGGTTTCTGAAAGGTTTTTTGCTCCAAGACCTCGTGATAGAAACGATCCAGCTGCTTGCTGATGCGTACCCGCTCGGCGCGGTCGTCAATGAGCGCTTGATTATGTTTTGACGCCCGTGAGCGCAGCGCCGAATCGCGCAAGGCCTGGATGACGGCTTGCGCCAGTGCCTCTGGACGACTCGGATCGATGAGCAGGCCGTTGACACCATCCTGGACCCACTCTCTGAGCGATTCGAGATCCCCGACAACAGGAAAACAGCCGCACGCAATCGCCTCCAGGAAGCTATTCGGAGTGCCATCATGTTCGCTTGGAGAAACCATCACCTGGCTGCGCCGGTAAAGGATCGCCATCTCCTCCGGCGTCAACTTTGGCAGCAAAATGACTGACCCCTCAATCCCCAACCGGTTTAACCACTGCTCGGCTGATCTCTCCCCCAGCATTGTTGGCGCCAGGAACCTTGTTGAGGGGAATTCACGCAAAATAAGCGGAAGTGAGTGGAAAAACGTATCGTTGCGAACATAGGCCCGAAAGCCACGCGGGTTGATGACTACCGGTGTATCTTTGGGAAGTGACTCTATTTGCGCTCTGATCTCTGGGCGCAGGTGCTCTAGATCAACGGATCCTACATGGAATAGCTCGCGGTCCAATCCTCCCCCACCTGGCACGACCAGCGTCGGACTATCTTCTTTTAGCCCCCACCTCCTGGCAAGGCGAATATCACGATGACAATCCGCATGAATCCCATCGGTTCGAGCGACAGACCGGCGGGTCAACCACTGCATCCATGGAGCGCTACGAGCGTGGAGTGTGAAATCATTTCCCCATACCGAAAGGATCAATGGGATTGCAGGCTTGCTCTCCGCTGCAAGCATACCTTCATAAGGAATACGCAAAGCATGCAGTAGATCTACATCGAGGCCATTGAGGATGGCACGCATCCGCTGGATCGCCGCAGGGAAGGTAGCTATACCCAGCCAACGTCGTGCAGTCGCTCGTAGCCGGATCGCACCTGCACCCCCAGGAGCCATCTGAGCTGATCGTTGCTTCTGCCTCACCATTCCACTGAAAGCGATCGGGACGAGATGGTATGAGGCGAGTGGTTGCTCAACAATACAAGGGAAAGTTGACAGCAAATGAACCTGATAGCCGAGCCCGTTGAGGGTCCTAAGCCATCCTTGCGTGATTGGACTGCGGCCATCGGCCAGAAGTGCGATCCGCATTCAAACTCCCTCGCGCGCAAGTGCCAAGGCATGTAAAAATTGGCTTCGCATCGTATCGATGTTATAACGCTCCACTGCCAACTGGTAGGAGTTATCGCCCATCGAGCTCAACTTATCTGGATCCTGCAGCGCCGATCGCAGGGTTGCGACCAACGCGTCCAGGTCGCCGGGCGGTATCAACCAGCCATTCCCCCCGCTTACCAGATCATTCTGGGTTCCATCCCCTTCGGCAACGATCACAGGCAATCCGCAAGCCATGGCCTGTTGAACAGCCAGACCTCCTGTACCTGGTAAAACGAACAGGTCGGCCTGCTCAAGAACTTGTTGGAGTTTAAGATCAAAGAGCGCTCCACGAAAATCGGCATGAGGCAATATTGCTCTGGCGAGCTGCTCGAGCGCAATGCGTTCTGGACCCTCTCCAACGACGATCAGCTCGGGTGCAGGCTCGAGGCGTGCACATGCATTCAAGAGCAGATCGACGCGTTTCCGAGCTTGCAAACGACCCACGAAGATCACCCTGGCAGGCCGATCAGCGAGTGGGGGGCGCAGTGGCTTAGCCACAGGCGGCAAAGCCACTGCGTTGGCGGCGACGACGATCCTTTCACGCGGTATTCCAAGCGCGGCATACTCTGCTGCACCTTGCTCACTGTAGGCGATGAGTACGTCAAACTGTTCAACAAACCTCGTACGGAAATTACCTCGCAACGAACCTAACGGGCCTGATAGCCCCGCAGCGCCCAATCCCCAACCCAAAACCGGGCGACGGCGGGAATGCATCCAGTTGAGGGCACCACGGCTGGCTGGATAGCGCGGATTGGCCTCCATGATTAATGCGTCGGGATCCCAATCCTCTAGCCAGGACATCAAATCGCGTTGCCAGCACAGGTAAAAGGCACCGCGCAACAGATGGATATTCTGGCCATGATAATAGCGTGCAAGCTTCAACTCTCCCGCCGGGTGAATCCCCTCAGTTGGACGTGGTGAGCCTGCATATACACTCAATTGATCCGTACATACTTGCGCAAGGTGGTCGAAGAATGGAGCACGGTAGGTGGGCAGAACTCGCTGCTGCAAGCCAAGTCTTCCTGTGAACGTCAACGATGTATCCATCAATATCGCAGCCTGGATCTAAACCGGATCATTCCAGCCCATCGCTGATAAATAGCCATCCGTCATTTTGGCCACGCTCAGGTATTGCTCTGCGTGGATTCGTGCCCGGCTGCGAAATCCGGTTTGATCGGCCACCACCTCCAATGCCGCCTGTGCCAAACCCAAAAAATTCGGGGTGCCCAGCTTCCACGCATCCCCTCCATAGTCCACAATCCGTCCAGTACCCCCAACGACGAGCTCTGATAATGCCCCCGTATCAAACCCGACCACGGGTAGTCCACAAGCCAATGCTTCAATCACCGCATTGGGGCATGCTGGATGAATGTCGGCAGCGAAAAATAGATGAGCGGAGCGATCCAGCGCAGGAATTTGCTCGCGTTGTACCAGTCCCACCCAATGCAGCGTTATGGAGGATCGTCGATCCGCTTCCAGCTGCGTGCGCGCATCTGCCTGGCCAACGATCATCAATTCCACTGCCTGGTCGGTGATCTTGGCCAGATGCTCACAAAACTGAATACCGTGATCAAGACCTAGCTCATATCCGCCCGCAAGTGAGCCCTCCACCATCAATACCCGGATGTGATCCCGGGGCCGTTGGTGCTCGCCTTCAGGGGAATACACTGATAGATCCACACCATTGTGAACCACAGTATGTGGGACACTCGCAGGCCCATACTTCCCATCCCACCAATCGACGACAAATTCACTCTGGTAAATAATCCCATCCGCCAAGCGGGAGCGGATACGTGCTAACAGCCAGTTGGCAAGCTCTGCCCGCAGGAAATGTTTAAACCCGGTGCTACGTACACGGTGGATCCAATTAATACCATCAAGGCGTTGATAGATTGGGATGCCTTTTTGACGCACCTGGCGCAGGAGGTTGAGCTTACGCGTGCCGCCTACAACCAGGACCGCATCGCAGCGATCCCTCTCCAGGTCATAGGTGACCCCAATGCCACGCCTTTTCAATTCTTCTTCAAGCTTGGCCTGGAAGCTCACCATGCCACCAACACCACGTGCCCTCGGGAGCATACCTAGGGATCGGTCGAAAGTCTGACTCATTTCACTTTCCCAGGGAAGTAAGAATATACAGGACGGGCCATCACAACGCTTGAGGCTTTAAACCTCGCGTGAACCCACATATTTAGCCGGGACACCCGCCCATATCTGGTTCTGGCCTGTTGATTCCAAAAGCACCGCGTTTGCACCCACAACCGTACCGGACCCTACCCGCAGGACGCCTTCCTTACCCAGAATCTTGGCCCCCGGTGCCAGGATGACACCATCTCCGATCGATATTCCCTCAAACCCGGAGTCCTCGATGGGCTGGTGGATATCCGCTCGACCAAGGGTTACACCTGGGTATATCTTGACTCGATCACCGATCTCGCAATTGGGATGGATGACGACTCCAAAGCCTCCATGTTCAAGCGTCACATCTTTCCCCAGGCGAACGCTTCGCGGCACCTCAACACCCAGAAGTTTTAATAGGAAATAAGCCAAGCTTCCCAGGACGGGTATGTTTCGAGCATATAACAAACGAGTGTAGCTGTCCTTTTTACTCATGTCTTTGATGGCAGGCCTTTGTCGATCAATGCGCCCACGATGCGCTCGGCAGCATGACCATCCCCAAAAGGATTCGTGGCCTGTGCCATCGCCTGGTGCGCCTTGGGATCATCCAGCAGGATGCGCGTTTCCGACAGGATCCGCTCAGGATCGCTGCCCACCAGCTTAGCGGTTCCAGCATCCAGCGCCTCCGGGCGCTCTGTGCGTTCACGCAATACCAGAACCGGCGTCCCTAAAGCTGGCGCTTCCTCTTGCAAACCACCCGAATCGGTCAGGATCAGCGTGGCACGCTTCATCCAATATGCCATCGGCAGGTAGTCGAGGGGCTTGACCAGGTTGACGTTGGGCAAGTTGCCCAGGATCCGCTGCGCGGGTTCTTGAACATTTGGATTTAGGTGCACCGGATATATGATCGTTATCTTGTCTGCATACTCCTTCGCCAGTGTGCGTATGGCGGTGAAAATCCGTTCAAAGGGCGCACCGAAGTTCTCCCTGCGATGGGCAGTGACCAGGATCACGCTTCGATCCTGCGGAATTTCACTTAAGGGTGGACCTTCAGGCTGATATGGTTGCTCAACCACATCAAGAAGTGCATCGATGACCGGATTTCCGCTAACCACTATGCGTTCCTCCGGCACCCCTTCAGCAAGCAGGTTCTTGCGCGCGCGCTCGGTCGGCGCAAAATGCAGGTCTGCTAGAACACCGGCCACCTTGCGGTTGATCTCTTCCGGAAATGGTTGCCATTTATCACCAGTGCGTAAACCGGCTTCGACATGTCCGATACTTACTTGATTGTAATAGGCCAGGATTGCCGCAATCATCACCGTGGTGGTATCACCCTGCACGAGCAGCCAATCAGGTTTTTCAGCGCGGATGACTGGGTCCAGCCCTGCGAATATCGCCGCGCTCAGCTCAGCCAGGGACTGGTCAGGGATCATGAGATTTAGGTCGATATCTGGTTGGATCTCGAAGAGCGCCAGGACTTGATCCAGCATCTGGCGGTGTTGTGCCGTAACACAAACCCGCGATTGAATCCCTTCAGTTTGTTGAAGCCGCCGAATCACTGGCGCCATCTTGATGGCTTCGGGCCTCGTTCCCAGAACGGTCAGTACGCGCATCGCTATTCTAATGGAGCCTTTCCTACACCCAGCTGAAAAAGAGCGAATCCAGCTGCTTGCCAGGCATCTTCGGACCATACCCCTCGGGTATCGACGGCAATCCTACCAGGCATGCGCTCCGCAACAACCTCAGGCTTTAATGTCTTGAATTGTTTATGATCCACAAGCAATAAGATGGCGTCCGCACCTTCTATGGCGGAATCGAGCGATTGAAATCCTTTTACGCCTTCCACCTCAGCTGTCGGTGCATAGGGCTCGAAGGTGTGGACGCTAGCACCAGCCTGTACCAATCGGGCTACAACCGCTACCGCTGGACTTTCACGTAAATCATCCACATTGGCTTTATAAGCCAATCCTAATGCTGCAATTGTCTTTCCCTTGAGCCTTCCCAGTGCTCGCTGCATCAAGGCGACGACATAATCTGGCTGGCCATCATTCACAACTCTGGCTTGCTGTATGAGTTGACTGATATCAGGTGCAGCCTCGACGAGAAACCAGGGATCTACACTTATGCAGTGGCCGCCAACACCGGGACCAGGCTGAAGAATGTTCACCCTTGGATGGAGATTGGCGAGCGCGATCGCCTGCCAGATATCCACGCCAAAAGCCTCTCCCAAGCGGGCAAACTCGTTCGCGGCTGCGATGTTAATGTCGCGGTATGTGTTCTCCATCAGTTTAACCATCTCGGCCGTAGTAGCATCGGTAAGGTGGATTTCACCTCGGACAAAGGTGGAATAGAGTGCCCGGGCGGCCTCCCCCGAGGCTCGGTTAACCCCGCCCACCACACGGGCATTCTCGATCAGCTCCTGAAGGATCTTCCCGGGCAAAACTCGCTCGGCAGTATAAGCCAGGTAAAAGTCCTCCCCCGCCTTAAGTCCGCTGTGTTCAAGAATGGGCGCCAGCCTGTCCAAGGTCGTGCGTGGTGGGGAGGTCGATTCCAGCACAACCAGGTTCCCTGCTCGCAAGAGAGGCGAGATCGATTCAGCGGCTGCCTCAACATAACGCAGATCAGCACGTTTATCGCTCAGTATTGGGGTCGGAACCGCAATCACAAACGCATCCGCCTCTTCGGGCTCCTCACTGATCTTGAGGTTGTCTGAACGGAATGCAGCCTGGACCAAGGTTCGAAGTCCGGGTTCGTGAATGTGCACTTCCCCATTACGCAACACTTCCACCACCCGTTCGTTTACATCCACCCCCACGACTCGCAGGCCGTGTGTGGCAAAAGTGCTCGCTGTAGGTAAACCGATGTAACCCAAACCAAGGACACAAATGGTTTGAAAATCCACCCGCGTATCCTCCTACGGAACAGGCTTATTATCCCATAAACAATCTATTGGCCTAAATCACCATTCACTGCTCTTGAAAGAGCCGCTTTCCGGTAGAATCTGGTTCATCATCACAGCACGGATCGACAGGATTGTAAATGAGGAGGGTCTATGCGGCTGGCAGTTGGATCAGATGAAAAAACGCACTTAACCGATGTCGTTATTCGCTGGTTAAAAGAAGCTGGTCACAGCTTGGATCTATATGGACCGCTTGCAGAGGATGAACACGACTGGCCTCAAGTAGCACAGCTTGTTGCAGAATCGGTGGCCGGAGGCTCGGCAGAAGAAGGTATCTTATTCTGCTGGACCGGCACGGGTGTGAGCATTGCCGCCAACAAAGTACCTGGAATTCGAGCGGCGTTATGCGATGACGCAGGCACAGCACGCGGAGCCCGCTTGTGGAATAACGCCAACGTTCTATGTCTATCGCTGCGGCGCGTATCCGAAGTTCTTGCCGATGAAATCCTGGAGGAGTGGTTCGGGACCAAGTACCAACCAAACCCACAGGATGATGCCTGCCTGGCGCAAATCGAGCGGCTCGAAGCGAAATATAGCCACTATTAGTCAATTGTAAGGTGATTTCGCCCCTTAAAAGGGCATAGCTCAGGGTACAATAGACCAGCATTTCTTTACGAAAACAATATCGTGTACTCTTTCAACGCGGCACGTATGGCGAATTTTTGACAGGCCAATCCATCAAGCTTTGCCGAACTGCTCGAGTGATCGCTCGAGCAGTTGTTTGATAACGCAGATCGGAGACCCCTGTCCCGCTAGGAGATCTTCATGGCAGAACATATTGAGCGCTTAAGAGCGTTGCTTGGAGTCATCTCCGATATTGGCAACGCCGCAGCCGTCCTCGGCTGGGATCAACAAACCTACATGCCTCCTGGAGGCGCAGGAGCTCGCGCCATGCAGCTCGCCACACTGAGCCGACTGGCGCATGAACATTTCGTGAGCGAAGAACTTCAGTCCACGTTGGAGATGGCCGCAACCGAGGTCCAGGAGCAGGATCCTGATTCGGACGAGGCCAGACTGATTAAAGTCACCAACCGTGAACTGAAAAAGCGGATCAGGGTGCCGGCAGCTTGGGTTGAAGAGCATTCTCGTGTCACCGCTTTGGCACATCAGGATTGGGAAAAAGCCCGGGCGGATGCTGATTTCACCCTCTTTGCACCGCACCTTGAAAAGATCCTGAGCCTCAAGCGGCAGTATGCAGAATTCTTCGCGCCGTACGATCACATCTACGATCCGCTACTGGACGATTATGAGCCGGGCATGAAAACTGCCGATGTCAAACCTGTATTCGATGATCTGCGTGTACGACAAGTGACCTTGATACAGGCCATCATGGATAGCGGGGTTGAGATTGACGACAGCCCTCTCTGTCAGTATTTCGATGAAAAAAGCCAGTGGGAATTTGGTATCGAAGTCATTAAAGCCTTTGGGTATGACTTAACCCGTGGGCGTCAGGATAAAGCCGTTCATCCCTTCTCCACGGGATTTGGAACAGGAGATGTGAGAATAACGACGCGCTTTGACGAAAATATCCTAAACCCGGCGCTTTTCGGCACGATGCATGAAGCCGGTCACGCTATGTACGAACAGGGCATAGACCCCAAGTTCGAGCGGACGACTCTGGCCGGAGGCACATCGCTGGGCATGCACGAATCCCAATCGCGCCTATGGGAAAATCTCGTAGGCCGCAGTAAACCTTTCTGGAAGGCGTTCTATCCCAGGCTGCAGAAGATTTTCCCAGATCAACTGAGCGCCGTGAAATTAGACACATTCTATAAAGCCATTAACAAAGTGGACAGAACCTTTATTCGCGTCGAAGCGGATGAAGCGACTTATAATCTGCATGTAATGGTGCGCTTCGAGCTCGAGATCGCTTTACTCGAAGGTGCGTTAGCCATAAATGACCTACCCCAAGCTTGGAACGATAAATTTGAGTCATTTTTAGGTGTGCGCCCTCCCGATGACGCGCAAGGTGTGCTCCAAGATGTTCATTGGTCAGCCGGGTACATCGGCTACTTCCCGACCTATTCATTGGGCAACCTGATCGCTGCGCAACTCTGGGATAAGATCAATCAAGATATTCCCGAACTTGAGCAGCAGATCGAAAACGCAGAGTTTAGCCAACTGCTCGGCTGGCTGCACGAGAACATACACCAAAGCGGTGCAAAATATGAACCGCTTGAGCTGCTCGAGCGTGTTGTAGGATCGGGCTTGAACGTGGATCCATATGTGAAATATCTTGAGAGAAAGTTTGGCGAGCTCTACTCGCTTAAGTGAGCTCGTAATCAGCCGGGGAGGGAGGACTTATCCAGTGACATTATCCGCTGTACATGGAACGCTAGCCAATTCCGTCCTTTTGTTTATGGTCATTGCCGGGTTATGGGGAATTGTTGCTCGCTTTCGTAATCAACCCATCACCGGGAATTATTGGGGGATTCTCGCCGTAGGAGAACTGCTCATCCTTGGACAAGGTCTATTGGGCGGGTACCTGTGGATCATCGGGGAGCGACCAGGACGAGCGGGCGTCCATATCCTCTACGGGATAGTTGCGGTAATTGCCTTGCCGGCATACTATGCCATCACGAAGGGACGCGACGATACCTACACCTCACTGGCTTACGGCTTGCTGTGCCTTTTCCTCGCTGCAATCAGCTTGCGGGCCATGGTCACGGGTATATAGGGCATAGCATGGCGCGGGTATTAATTGTTGACGACCAGGCTACAACAGTGGATTTGATCAGTGCATCATTGAGACTGCTGGGGCACGAACCGATCTCTGCCTACAATGGCGAACAAGCCTTATCCTTACTCGCCGAACAGAAACCGGATATCGTACTTCTCGATATGATGATGCCCGGCATCGATGGATTGGAGACACTGCGCAGACTACGCAAAACTGCGGGGCTCGATGATGTCCCTGTTATCGTCGTTTCCGCCGGACAGGAATTCGACCTCTTAGATCGAGTTCAACAGGCTGGGGGAGCCGTCCTACTGCCCAAGCCCATCAGCATGGATGAACTTCAGGCAAAGATCGACGAATGCCTCAACCATGAGTGAATCCGACCACCAAACCATCGTAATATTAGCCGGGGATCAAACGGGGCAGGAGCTTCTCGAACAGTCTCTTCGGGTGATTGATCCGGCAATTACAAATGTACCAATCTCCTTCCAGACGTTTGACCTCAGTCTAGAGAATCGCCGCGCTACGGACAATGCTGTCATCGAAGAAGCCGCAACAGCCATATGTGGCACCGGCCTTGCGCTCAAAGCTGCCACGATCACGCCGGCAGACCCCGATGATGTTGGTAGCCCAAATGCGCTTCTGCGCGAAGCTATCGACGGCAAAGTAATCCTGCGCACCGGTCGCCGTCTCCCAAACGTGCGTCCAGTCGGGGGCGTGCACGCGCCAATCTCGGTTGTACGCATGGCGGTTGGCGGTGCCTACGGTGCCAAAGAGTGGCGAGAGAAAACACCGGATGGTGATGACCTCGCCTTTCGGACAGAACGTATCTCGCGCAACACCTGTCGGGCTGTGGCCGAATTTTCCTTCCAGCACGCGGAAAAGATCGGCGCTAAAGTTTTTGGCGGACCCAAATACACGGTTAGCCCCTTGTACGAGGGCCTGTTCAAGGAGGAGCTCGACGCAGCTGCGCAAAGACACCCGACCGTCCGTTATGAACCACAGTTAATCGATGCCACCTATGCCCTTCTCCTACAAAATGCTGGCGAAGCACTGGTGATTCCTGCCTTGAACCGTGATGGCGACAGCCTATCCGATCTTGTTCTGCAAATGTACGGCTCAATCGCCGGATCGGAGTCTATCGTCTTGGGGTTTGACGCAAGTGCCACCGAAGTTCGCACGGTCATGGCAGAAGCGCCGCATGGGACGGCCCCAGCACTTCAGGGGAAGAATATCGCCAATCCCATGGCGATGATCCTTGCTGGTGCTGCCCTTTTCACCTATATCGGTACAGACCAGGCGAACCGTGCCTCGAGAGCCATCTACGAATCAACCTTCGAAGCTGTATATCAAGGTATTGCCACACCTGACATACGCGGTCAATCAAGCACAACCGAATTTACGGATGAGATCATTCGCAGGGTGATTGCTAAGCTCGAGGTCTGGTCCAGCCTTGGCTGAGTGAGCTTCATAAGAACCAATGTCCGCCAAATACATCAACCGTGTCTTAAAGCAACGCACTCCGGATCACATCGGGCTCGAACGACTACCCCGGTTTAGCATCGGCATTCTGGTGTTCGTGCTTGGCAGCTGCGCTCCCGTGCCACAGCCATTGAGCGAGGCCGAGAGCACCGCTTCATTCGCAGTTTTTGAGGCTATACCCACACCTACACAGCAAGGAAACCCCGCCCCATTCACTATCGAAACGCCTGCGATCGTGATCGAGCCAGCGGTCCCCTTGCCCACGGCAACCCCCCTACCAGCCTCCGTTGGAGTTCCCCTTGATGAGCTGGCGTTGGTCAAACCTGGACCTGGTTCGCTCCTCCGCAGCCCTATCTCTGTGGAAGGCTATGGTGGTCCAAGCCAGAACAACCGGGTGCAGTTGAGTCTTTATGGCGAAGATGGTCGCTTGATCTCGCAGGGCTTCACCTTCCTATACTCTTACCCTGGTCGACCAGGACAGTTCTTCGCCCAGGTGCCCTTTGATACGCCATTGGTCGCTGAAACCGGTTGGCTGGAGGTTCGATCTTTCGGCGATCGCTATGGCCTGCTTCGCCATCTTTCGAAGTCTCAAGTCAACCTGCTCTCTACTGGCGATGAGAGAATTTATCCCACGATCCATGGAGCCGAG
Source organism: Anaerolineales bacterium (assembly GCA_041573795.1). Classification (GTDB taxonomy): domain Bacteria; phylum Chloroflexota; class Anaerolineae; order Anaerolineales; family E44-bin32; genus E44-bin32. Next base: position 17,691 of record JBFFQB010000001.1, on the reverse strand, counting down.
AAGCTGACAATCTTCAACCCGCGCCCGGATGGCCGCATCTCGGGTGGCACGATCCAACTCTCGGGGGCAGGTTGGGTTGATGCGGATGCACCTCTTGGGGTTGAGCTGTTAGACGCAAAGGGACAGGTGCTCGCAACCACAAGTGTTCGGATCGACGCGCCCGCAATAGGCCAGCTCGGGACATTTAGCGTTGAGCTTCCCTATGAAGTCGTCTTTGGACAGTGGGCTCGCGTGGGAGTATATGAGCGGCATGGCGATGTCCCCGGCGTGATCCACTACACCAGCGTACAGATTTGGCTTGAGCCATAACTACGCCGTTTTCCACCCGTCCTCAAGGTATTTTGCTACTCCCTGACGTACCCCCGCTTGTATCCACGCCAAAACCAGATCGGTTGGTCCTGGCATCGAAAATGTAACCTTCATCACCTGTAGCGATATTCTTGCGATGATATAATCCCTGCCTATTTGTGAGAGCACATGGACGCGACGCAGAGAATTAACCAACGCACACCAAGAGCTTTAGCGCTGATCACACGCGCGCTGGTCGCGGCTTTTACTGGATTTGGAACGATCATCCTTGCCGCTTTCATGTTCCTGATCTTGATGCGCATGATTTATATCAATCGCGCCCTCCCTGGAATCGTTATTCAGGGCTTGCCCCTGGCTGGTCTGAGGCATGAAGAAATCGTTTCGGCGTTAGAAACGCGCTTGACATATCCCCAAGACGGAACGCTGGCACTCACCGATGGTGATCTCGCCTGGATGATGACGCCGGCTGAGCTAGGAGTGCGTGTCGATTTTGATGCTATAGCCTCAAAGGCTTTGGGCGTCGGCCGCAGCGGCTCGGTCATCGACCGCTTCGGGCAGCAAATTTACGCCTGGTATCAAGGCGTCTCCCTACCCACAATTTTGCAGTTTGATTTTGTGGTCGGGCATCATTACCTCAACCAAATCGCTGCTGCGATTGATCGTCCCGCTGTTGAGGCCACCCTTGAGGTGCAAGGTTTAGATGTTGTCGCTCAGCCCGGGCAAATCGGTCGAACCATCAACCACCAGGCAACGCTGGAGGCGATCAGACCAGCAGTCCTTCAGATGGTCGATGCTGTCATCCCGTTGGTGATTGAAGAGACGAGCCCTAAAATATTGGATGCTTCAGAGACCGCCAGCGTCGGTGATCGACTCTTGAGTGAGCCCATAAAGATCACTGCAGAGGGGGCAGAAGACGTGATCCTCCCTCCCGAGAACGTTGCAACGCTGCTCCGTTTTGAGGTCGTGGAATCTGAGGCCGGCACGTACTTCCAGGCGGCGCTAGATCCTGAGGCATTGAGGCAAGCAATCGAGCCGTTAGCTCCAGATCTTGAGCGCAAGCCAGAAAATGCTCGCTTCATCTTTAATGATGACACCCTCCAACTCGATCTGCTCCAATCAGCTGTGATCGGAAGGACCCTCGACTTACAGGGGTCGATCGAAGAGATCAACAGGCTGGTTGCTCGGGGTGAGCACGTGCTGCCGCTAGCCTTTCTCTATGAAGAACCATCGATCGGGGATAATGCCACAGCCCAGGATCTGGGCATCAGCGAAGCCGTCAGCGTTGTATCGACGTATTTCAATGGATCCAGTTCCGAAAGAATCCAGAATATAACCACTGCCTCCTCCGCGTTTCACGGCTTGCTGATTCCGCCAGGGGAAACACTTTCCATGTCAGATGTCCTCGGGGATATCAGCCTCGATAACGGCTATGCTGAAGCGTTGATCATTTATGGCGACCGCACGATAAAGGGTGTCGGTGGCGGCGTTTGTCAGGTGAGCACTACCCTCTTCCGTGCTGTGTTTTACGGCGGCTACGAGATCGTTGAGCGCCATCCACATGCGTATCGTGTCGGCTACTACGAACAGGGTCCTGGATCCCCTGGACCCGGCCTTGACGCAACCGTTTTTGTCCCGCTCGTGGATTTTAAGTTCCGCAACGACACGTCCAACTGGTTGCTCCTCGAAACCTACATCTATGGCAACCAATTGCTCTGGAAATTCTATTCAACCTCGGATGGGCGAACGTTGCAGTGGAGCAAGAAGCTATCAAACGAAGTGGATGCGCCCAAGCCGCTCTATAAGGAAAACCCGGATTTGGACGAGGGCAAGATCAAACAGATCGATTACGAAGCCGATGGCTTGGATATTGTCGTTTATCGCACTGTCGCACGCGGCGATGAAGTCCTCCATCAAGACACGATCAAGACCCACTACTTGCCCTGGCGGGCGATTTATGAATACGGCCCCGGGACAGAGCTGCCGGATGATGTTGATGTTGAGAAGGATGACGATTGAGTACGCATGCCCTGTTTGACAAGCGTGCCACATTCTACTATTGTGTAGCCCAAGTTGAGCACTTTGGAGACCCGCATGATCAGCGAAGACCTACTTGAAATCCTGCGTTGCCCAGCCTGTGTCCGCGATAAAGAAGGTCTGTTGGAATTGCATCGCGAGACATGGTTGATCTGCCAGGAATCCGATTGCGAACGAAAATATCCCATTTTGGATGACATTCCGGTGATGCTGATCGAGGAAGGTGACAAGTGGGTGAAGGTAAAAGTCGCGGACCTTCCAGTCCCTCCTCCGAGCGATTGAAAAGCCAGAAAGAGCGAGAGCTTCAATCGATTATTAAGCACTCCGCCGCCGGTGATGAAGCCCGTGCTGAGGACGCACTTCATGCCATAGTAGAGCATGGGGAGGGCGTCCTTCCCTTTTTATTGGATCAACTTAACGCGGAGAGTGTTGATGAACGTTGGTGGGCTACCGCGGCATTATCCCTGATCGATCATCCCGATGCCCAACAGGGATTGTTGCACAGCCTGACTGATACCGATGTAAGTGTGCGCCAGTGTTCCGCTATCGGTTTGCGGAAGCAACCCAGCCCACTCGCCATTCCCCTTCTGATCGAGGCGCTGGGCGATCACGATCGATTATTGGCACGGCTCGCTGCGGATGCACTTGGGGCCCTGGGCGAAGAAGCAGTATCCCCCCTCACTGAAGCACTACGCTCAACCAACTCCGCTGTGCGCTCCGAAGCGGCGCGAGCCCTTAGCATCATGGACGACCCTGCAATTATCCCGCCCCTATTCGCCGCCCTCGATGATCCTTCTCCGCTCGTGATTCATTGGGCAGAACAAGGCCTTGAACGGCTTGGGGTCGGTATGACCTTCTTTGACCCGGGTCTCGGTTAGCGTAGGAACAACCAGGCCACCCAGGCAGCGATCATGCCCAATCCCAAGAAGAATTTCACAATAAAAGATGTTCCGTAACCAAGCCCCATCCCGAAAGTCGCTCGCAGGGCCCGCTCGGGGTCCTGGTGACGGGCATACTCCAGGATGAATGTTCCCAGCAATATACCAACCAAGAAGCCCAGTGGCCCTGTTGTGAACAATCCGATCAGCCCGATGGCCAATCCCCCCAGAGTCGTTAGCACGCTTGCGCCACCTTGGCGCGCACCCGCACCACTAACCCATGCGTCTGCTAACAAGCCAATTAATCCCAAGACCGAAATTAAGCCGAAAAACCAGCCCCCGCTCTGCCCCCAACCGACCACAAGTCCATAGATCAATGCGCTCACCCAGATCAAGACCACATCGGGGAGGAAAGGGATGATGGCACCGAGTAGACCAACCAGCATCGAGAGACCTACAAGGACTGTTACGATCGTATCTGTGAGGCTGGTCATCGGATAACCTCCGCCCCGCCCATCCACGGGCGCAAAACCGCTGGTATCACGACACTCCCGTCCGACTGTTGATAATTCTCCAGGATAGCAATCACAACGCGCGGCAATGCCAAACCCGATCCGTTGAGTGTGTGTACGTGTACCGGGCGGGCGTCGTCCCCAGGGCGGAAGCGCACATTTGCTCTGCGCGCCTGAAATGATTCGCAATTGCTGCATGAGCTGACTTCGAGCCATTCACCGCTGCCGGGGGCCCACATTTCAACGTCATACTTTTTGGCCGCAGTAAAACCCAGGTCGCCAGTCACCATTTGAATAACCCGGTGGGGGATTTCAAGTCCTCGACAAATATCCTCTGCGCAGCGCACCAGTTCCTCAAGCTCGTCGTAGGATCGCTCAGGTGTCGTGAAGTGATACATCTCAACTTTGTCGAATTGATGCCCACGCTTAATCCCGCGCACGTCTCGACCGGCCGAGAATTTTTCCCTGCGGAAACAAGGCGAGTAGGCAACATACTTCTTCGGCAAGTTCTCCAGGTCCAGGATCTCATCTCGATGGAGGTTGGTGAGTGGGATCTCGGCTGTGCCCACCATCCATAGATCTTCTTCAGCATCATGGTAGATGTTGTCGCGAAACTTTGGGAGCTGCCCGGCACCCCACATACATTCCTCTCGCACCAGTGCGGGGGGATAGACCTCAAGGTATCCATGTTGACGAACATGCACATCGAGCATCCATTGGATCAACGCATGCTGCAACCGAGCGCCCTGCCCGAAAAGGACATAAAAGCGGCTGCCAGAAAGCTTCACACCGCGCTCGAAATCAAGCACGCCCAAAGCCGGTCCCAGATCCCAATGTGGCTGAGGTTCGAACCCAAAGGCGGAGGCATCCTTCGGCTTCCCTTCTTGCCGTATAAGGATATTTTCGCTCTCATCTCTGCCGATGGGAACGCTCGCGTGGGCTAGATTTGGGACCTGGTACATTGCACGTTCAAGGTCCCCCGCGATCACCCGCAGCTTTTCTTCCAGTTCCTTAATGCGAGTGTTAACACTACCCATTTGATCGATCATCTTCTGGCGCTTCTCGACATCTTTCATCTTGCCGATCTCTTTCGAGTTCACATTGCGTGCATGACGTAACTCTTCCAGCTCCACAAGCAGCGCGCGTCGATCTTCATCCAGCCTCAGGATCTCATCGATCGGCGCCTCGGCTTGTAGATCCTGGATGGCTTTACGCACCCTATCGGTTTCTTCGCGGATTAACCTTAGCTCTATCACTATCCACCTCCGAGATTAAACATCTCGCCCCCTCCATCGCAGGACGAGGGGGCGTGCTCGTGGTGCCACCTGCATTTACCGCATCTGCGGCCTCTGACGCGCTAACGGGCGTACCCGATCTCCCTTTCGATGAAACCCATCTCGCCGGGAGCGACCTGTCTCATACCAACCTGAGATCTGATGGAGTGGATTGGCCTAGGTATCCTTACTGCTTTTCAGCAACCAGCAGCTCTCTGAGAAGGACGCGCTCAGACCAATTGCTCCACCCTGGCCTTTGCTTGATGATTGGATTTATATATGTGGATCGATTATAGCGCCTGAATACTGCGCGTCAAGCACTCACCACTCAGGGTAATACCATCAAAGACGGGATTTGACTTTCAAGTTTCAAACGCTTATCCTCAACCTACCCCTTTTAGAATTGATAATAAGCGTTTATCATCCCGGGTGGTTTCAAACAAAGCGACCACCATGAAAGGACGCACCGGATGGATATCTTCGAAAAATGTGACTCCTTCGTATTAGCCCGCTTGGCACAGGCTTCCGGTTTGTATCCCTACTTTCTTCCAATAGAGAATAGCGAAGGCACCGTAGCCACGATCGATGGCCGAGAGGTGCTTATGCTCGGTTCTAACAATTACCTGGGATTAACTACTGATCCGCGCGTGCGTCAGGCAGCTGTAGAGGCAACCCAGAAGTATGGCACCAGTTGTACCGGCTCTCGTCTGCAGAACGGAACCCTTGAGCTTCATCTTGAACTTGAACAGCGCTTGGCTGATTTTGTTGGCAAAGAGGCCGCCCTGGTCTTCAGCACAGGCTACCAGGTTAACCTGGGCGTGATTTCCTGCCTGGTTGCACGGGGTGATTCGATCGTTACCGATAAGGAAGATCATGCCAGCATTATCGATGGGGCTATGTTGGCATTGGGCGAATTGCGCCGTTTTGCCCACAACGACGTCTCTCATCTCGAGAAGGTTTTACAAAATATCGATGACGAGCATGCTGCCCTGGTTGTCGTTGATGGTCTCTACAGCGTGGGGGGAGATCTTGCGCCGCTGCCGGAATTGCTGCCTGTCTGTAAAAAATATAATGCCCGCATCATGGTGGACGACGCCCATGGCCTGGGCGTGATGGCACGTGGCCGAGGAACCTCAGCCCATTTTGAGGTGACCGATGAGGTCGATTTGATCATGGGCACCTTCAGCAAATCCTTCGCATCGCTGGGCGGGTTTGTCGCCGGGGATGAAAACATCATCCACTACATCCAGCACCATGCCCGTTCGCTCATCTTCAGCGCAGCCATGCCTGCTTCCAACGTCGCCGCTGCGCTCGCCGCATTAGATATTATGGAAAAAGAGCCCGAACATGTTGATCGCCTATGGGAGGTCTCCGAACGCATGCGTGCTGGCCTGCAGTCGATGGGATTTAATACCGGTAACAGCGTTTCACCCATCATCCCCGTGATTATCGGTGAAATGGACCCCGCACTCCAGATCTGGAAGAAGCTTTATGATGCTGGCGTCTACACAAACCTCTTTATTCCACCGGGCGTGCCCGAAGGTCGCTGTCTGTTGCGCACGAGCTATGTTGCAACCCATACCGATGAACAGATCGATCATGCGTTAAATATCTTCGGCGAGGTGGGGCGGGAGACTGGCCTGATTGACTGATCTAGCTCTCGTCACTGGAGCGACCGGATTTGTTGGTTCAGCGCTGTGCCGCACTTTGCTCCAAAAAGGAGTGCAAGTCCGCGCCTTGCACCGCCCAAGTTCCAACCTCAAGAATCTGCAACAGCTCTCGGTGGAATATTTCGAGGGCGACATCCTTGACCCCAAGAGCATGCATAAGGCTTGCTCCGGTGTTCGCTGGGTCTATCATGCCGCCTCGCAATCGGCTTACTGGCGCAATCCAGAGTCCGTTAGGCAAAGCGCGATCGAGGGTACGCGTAACATCGCCGAAGCGGCCCTAACCGCCGGGGTCGAACGCCTCATCTTTACAAGTTCTATCTCGGCCATGGGAGTACCTCAGCAGAGTGAGTTGTTAACCGAAGAACACACCTTCAACCTGCCCGAAACGCGTTTTCCCTATGGTGCGGCAAAACGCCAGGCAGAACTAGTCCTTATGCAAGCAGTCAACCGCGGCCTGGATGCCGTCATCGTCAACCCCACCCTCATTCTCGGTCCAGGGGATCGGAACATGATCACAGGTTCGATGGTCATAGAGGCTGCGCGCGGTTGGGGATTCCTATACCTTGATGGTGGTGAGAACTATGTGCACATCGATGATGTGGCCCAAGGACACCTGGCTGCGGCAAAACAGGGTGAGCGCGGGCAACGCTACATCCTGGGCGGCGAGAACCTCCCGCACCGCCAGGCCTTTGGCATCCTGACCCAGGTGGTCGGGCGTCGACCCCCATGGTTGAAAATCCCGGGTTGGGTCGTGCCACCGGCCGCCTGGATCATCGAGCGCCTTGCCCCACTGCTCAAGCTTCCGTTCGATGCAAGCCAACTCCGCATGAGCCGACATTATCTCTTTTGTGATGTCGACCCAGCCCGCCGCAAACTCGGTCTCGAAGCACCCATCCCTTTTCGACAGGCTGTTGAGGACACGTATCGCTGGTACCTCCAGGAAGGTTTCCTCAACTAATCGTCCCATCAACCAAGCACCGACGCTCGCTTATGGCACATACCTATATCCACACAATCGATGTCCGCTACGATGAATGCGATGTCTATGGTCATCTGAACAATGCGGTTTATTTGCGCTATATGCAGGAGGCCGCCTTCTGGGCTTCTGCGGATGCGGGCCTTGATGAAGACGCCTTTAAGGCGATGGGCCGGTTCTGGTTAATTCGCGGGCATGAGATCGAATACCTTCACCCCGTCCAGGGTGGAGACAAACTCGAAATCAAGACCTGGAATCTGGGCGTGCGCAGAACCCTGGCACGCCGGGCATACGAAATGCGTTTGAAAAGCAACAGCGCATTGGCTGCCAAAGCCCATACGGACTGGGTCTTCCTGGATCGGCAATCCCAGCGGCCGGTCAGCATCCCGCCTGAGGTTGTGGCCGCCTACCTAACGCAAGACGAAGCCTCCCGCCCACTTCAAAAGCCAACCTTCCCTGTCCCGGCCGCGCCTCCCGCTGGAGTTGTGCGCGTCCAAAAACGTGTTGAGTGGCGCGATCTCGATGCCATGCAACACCTCAATAATGCCGTCTACCCTTCGTATGCAGAAGATGTTGTTATGCAATTAGGGGATCGTTTGGGTTGGTCCTTCGAGCAGTGGTTCGCGAATGGCCTTGCCTTCGTCACCCAACGTCACCGGATCCAATACCTGCAGCCAGCCACTTTCGCGGACACAATCGAGATCGCCACCTGGCTTTACAACGTCCGCCGCACATCCGCAATCCGCTATTATGCCTTTCATCGCCTCTCGGACAATGCCCTATTGGCTCAAATGGAGACTCTTTGGGCTCTTATTGACCTTGAAACAGGCAGACCTCAACGTTTGCCGCCATCTTTCTTCGATATCGTGGGGTCGAATATCAGCGGCGCATAGCTGGGTTGAAAGATTGGCTCACGGCTCAGGTTTAAAGCAGCAAGGGCACGGCGTCGCCGTGCCCTTGAACTATTCTCTCCCTGCTCTTTACAGGTCCAGATTCGCCATTTGTTCGTAAAACTTCCAGCGGGTTATCACATCTTCACGCAAGGCTTTGAGTAATTTTTCTGCCCGGTCCGGATCAGCCTGGCGCAGGGAGCGGAAGCGATTCTGCTTATAGGCAAAATCCTTGATATCCTCCGTGGGGGGTTTTGAATCGAGTTGAAGCGGATTCTTGCCTTCATCACTTAAGCCAGGATTGTAGCGGAACAACGGCCAAAAGCCGCTCTTCTCAGCATTTTCATGAAGATCCGTTGCCGTGGTCATATCAATGCCGTGGGCGATGCAGTGAGCATAGGCAATGATGAGCGCAGGACCTTCATAAGCTTCCGCTTCCTGGAAAACTTTCACCAACTGGGTCATATTCGCTCCGTAGGCAACCTGTGCGACGTAGATGTTGCCGTAGGACATGGCGATAGCGGCCAGATCTTTCTTGGGCATACCTTTACCTGCCGCAGCGAATTTTGCGACGGCTCCACGCGGCGTGGCCTTTGAAGATTGCCCTCCAGTGTTGGAATAGACACCGGTGTCTAGCACAAGCACTTTGACATTATGACCGGAAGCCAGGACGTGATCCAGGCCACCAAAGCCAATGTCATACGCCCAGCCATCCCCTCCTACGATCCATACCGACTTCGGCACGAGGTAATCAGCCACGCTCAGCAGGCGACGAGCCTCAGGCGAATCCTTCTTCTCAAGGGTATCCTTGAATTGCTCAACCTTCGCTCGCTGCTCCTCAATTGCTTCCGCTGTACTGACATCTGCTGACAGGATCTCTTTGGCAAGCTCATTGTTGCCATTGAATTCTGCGTTGGCGATCTGATCTCTGGCGAACTCGGTTAGTTTATTTATCGTCAAGCGCATGCCCATCCCAAATTCGGCATTGTCTTCGAACAGCGAGTTCGACCAGGCTGGACCCCGGCCATCATCGCGAGGCGCGTAGGGCGTCGTAGGCAAGTTCCCTCCAAAGATGGAGGAACAACCGGTTGCATTGGCAATAACCAAACGATCCCCGTAGAGCTGGGTGAGCAGCTTCACGTAGGGCGTTTCGCCACAGCCGGCACAGGCGCCAGAAAATTCAAAGAGTGGCCGCAGGAATTGCGAGCCCTTGGTCGTAAAACGATTGAACAGGTTCGGGTCTGGATCCGGGATTGTGAGGAAGTAATCCCACTTTGCCGCTTCCTGCTCACGGATCGGCGGTTGCGGCGCCATATTGATGGCTTTCAAATCCGTTTTCTTACCGTCTTCATCCTTGGCATAAGCCGGACACACATGGACACATGCGCCGCATCCCGTGCAATCTTCCGGCGCGACCTGCAAGGTATACATCAGCTCTTCAAATCCACGGCCCTTTGCAGGTACCGCTTGCCAGGCCTCGGGTGAGTTCCCGTTCGCATAGGACGCCGGGTAGACCTTCGGGCGAATTGTGGCATGCGGACATGCTAGAGCACACTGGTTGCATTGGATGCAGACCTCAGGATCCCAGACAGGAATCTCGAGGGCAATATTCCGCTTTTCATAACGGGTCGTGCCGACAGGATATGTGCCGTCATTGGGCAGCAGGGAAGTGGGCACTTTGTCCCCTCGGGCGGCGATGATCTCACCGGTCACATTGCGCACGAACTCGGAAGCGTCTTCGGGAACCGGGGGGCGCAAGGTGATCTTGGACGTGGCCTTCTCCGGCAGGGGAATATTGTGAATGCGTTCAAGCGCCAGGTTGGCGGCCTTGACATTCATATCCACGATGGCCTGGCCCTTATCACCGTAGGTGTCTTCCACGGCTAGCTCGACCATGGACAGCGCCTTCTCTTCGGGTAATACGCCTGAGATGCTGAAGAAGGCGGCCTGCATAATGACGTTGATACGGGCGCCTAACCCTAGGGATTTGGCCAGGGCGTAGGCATCCAGGATGTAGAATTTGGCTTCTTTTTCGATCAGGCCTTTCTGCACCCCCAGCGGTAATTGATCCCAAACTTCTTCTGGTGAGTAGGGACTGTTCAGCAGGAAGGTGCCGCCCTGCTTGAGATGGCTCATGATGTCAAACCGCTCCAGGAACGTGAAGGCATGACAGGCAAGGAATTCAGCCTGCTTGATGCGGTAAGTGCTGCGGATCGGTTCTGGGCTGAAACGCAGATGGGAAATCGTCATCGAGCCAGATTTCTTTGAATCGTACTGAAAGTAGCCTTGGGCGTAGAAGTCCGTTGCTTTGCCGATTATTTTGATCGAGTTCTTGTTGGCACCGACCGTGCCATCACCACCCAGGCCATAAAACATCGCCTGGTGCACACGTTCACCCTGCGAGGAGAAGTCATCGTCCCAGGGCAGGCTTGTGTTGGAAAGGTCATCAAAGATACCAACAGTAAAATGATTTTTCGGGTTCTTTGCTTTCATGTTGTCGATCACAGATTTGACCATGCCCGGGTTAAACTCGGCCGAGCCCAGACCATATCGCCCCCCGACAACGGTGGGTAGATCCTTGCTAGCAATCGCACCTGCGTTGACAGCTTCCATGATGGCGCTCTGAACGTCCAGGTAAAGTGGCTCACCAGCAGCGCCCGGTTCCTTGGTGCGGTCTAGCACCGCAATGGTCTTAACACCCTTAGGTAACGTTTGGATGAACGCGCCTGCATCGAAGGGTCGATATAATCGCACTTTAATCAAGCCAACCTTCTCGCCCTGGCGGTTGAGATATTCGACCGTCTCGTGGGCAGTATCCGCTCCAGAACCCATCATGACGATGACGGACTCCGCATCTTGAGCACCAACATAATCGAATAGGCGATATTGTCGTCCTACAATCTTGGCAAAACGATCCATCGCTGATTGAACAATCCCTGGAGTTGCCTCATAGAACGGGTTCACCGTCTCACGCGCGGCAAAGAAGACATCTGGATTTTGCGCCGTGCCGCGAATAGAAGGATGATCCGGTGAGAGGGCACGCATACGATGCGCAAATACGTGCTCCTCATCAATCATTGCCCGCATATCATCATAGCTGAGCTCTTCAATTTTTTGGATCTCATGGGAGGTGCGGAAACCGTCAAAGAAATGCAGAAAAGGGATCCTCGATTCCAGGGTAGAAGCCTGCGCGATAAGAGCAAGATCCATGACTTCCTGGGGGTTGTTTGAAGCGAGGAGCGCCCAACCGGTGGCGCGCGCCGCCATAACGTCACTATGGTCGCCGTAAATCGAGAGCGCTTGTGCAGCCACCGCACGCGCAGCAATGTGAAACACCGCCGGTGTGAGTTCGCCTGCAATCTTGAACATATTCGGCACCATCAGCAACAAACCCTGCGAGGCGGTGAACGTGGTTGTTAATGCGCCTGTGGTTAAAGCGCCATGCACTGCACCTGCAGCGCCCCCCTCGGCCTGCATCTCCGTGACGTTCGGGATAGTTCCCCAAATGTTGGGTTGACCACCGGCAGCCTTTTCGTCGGCGATCTCACCCATGGGAGAGGATGGCGTGATCGGATAGATTGCGATCACCTCGTTGGTTGCATATGCCACATGTGCTGCAGCAGCGTTGCCCTCATACGGCACCAAAGGCCGTTTGGCTCCTTTTTTAGCCATACATGACTCCTTTCAAGTACCTATGCAAATCTGGATCGGGGGTATGACATGGCACAAGAAGAGGTTGGCTGTCCGCCACCCCCCATCGAGTCTAGGATTCTTTATGTAGGCTCAGTAGTGAGAAAGGGTTCCTAAAGTGGAGGAAGTCTGTCACTATTAGAGATGCTGGTTTTCCGCCATGCTAATAGCGGAAACTTCCATCTCCTGGGAGGTACGATGTCAAGCCTAAAAACTACCTATATGGGCATCGATCTTGATGCACCAATTGTCGTCGCGGCCAGTTCTATTTCCAGCCTGATCGATCGCATCAAACTAGCCGAACAAGCCGGTGCCGGTCTCTTGGTTATCCGCTCGTTGTTTGAGGAACAGATCCGGATGGAAGCCCTACGCATGGAAGATCAACTAGCGGTTGGGGCGGACAGTTTTCCCGAAGCCCTGAGCTATTTTCCAGAGATGGAGCACGGAGGGGCTCAGGAGCATTTGATGTGGATCGAAAAGACACGCCAGGAGGTCGAATTACCCTTGATCGCCAGCCTCAACGCCGTGTCACCGGGTTCATGGATCGAGTATGCCAAGCAGCTCGAGGCCACTGGTGTGAATGGGTTGGAATTGAATGTCTATGCTGTTGCCGCCAATCCCAAGCAGCACGGCGCAGATATTGAAAAAACGCTCTATGAGACGGTTGAAGCCGTGAAAGCCGAGGTTAAGATTCCGGTGGCAGTCAAGCTCAGCCCGTTCTACACCTCGGTCGCCAATGTTGTCGCCGAGCTGGATAAACGCGGGGTCGACGCCGTTGTGCTCTTCAACCGCTTCCTGCAGCCCGATATTGACTTGAAGACCGAGAGTCTTAAGCAGGAAATGGCCTACAGCTCCAATGCTGAGATGAAGCTGCCGCTGCGCTGGGTTGCACTACTCTATGGCCGGGTGAAGGCCGAGCTGGCGCTCAACACAGGGGTTCATTCGGGGTTAGATGCCGCCAAAGCCATCCTGGCAGGTGCCCAGATCGTACAAGTTGCATCAGCGCTTTTGAATAACGGTATTCCCTACCTGTCTACGATGTTGCGAGAATTAGAGGGTTGGATGGAGGCGCAGGGCTACGCAAGCCTCGATGATTTCCGCGGCAAGCTAAGCCAGAAGAACGTTGATGATCCCTTGGCTTTTGAACGAGCACAGTACGTAAAATTGCTACTTGGCCAGAAGTAATCGCTTGTTACAATGAAAAAAGGGTGTCCCCGGGGACACCCTTTTTTTGAAGGTGACCAACTAGAACAGGTCAATCCTGTAAGGCAGGAGCAGGTTCAGGAATAAGCCCACCACAAACAACACGCCAGCCAGCTTATTATGGTAGAAGGCTGCGGAAACGAACCAAAGCGGCCAAACAGGATAGTTCTCCGGTGGTTCGCTGGGTTTGGGCTCATTATAGATCTTCAGCACCTCCCGCAACCGCGGTAGCGCAAGCACAACCAGCAATACCCATGCACCCAAGGTGCCGGACAGCACCAGAATCAGTGTGACAGCGTAGTACAGCACCATCAACGCCTGGTTCACCCATAATGAAGCCTTATCCCCGAGAATGACCGGGAGCGTACGGATGCCCTTCTCCTGGTCGACCTCACGCTTGTCGATGTGCTTGCCAAATAAAACCGTGGTCACCACCAGCGCGTAAGGGATACAGGCCAGCCACACGCCCGGTGGCGGCAGCGTCCCGGCTGTGACGTAGTAGGTTCCACCGATCATCAAGGGTCCCCAAACGATGAAGACGCCTGGCTCTCCCAGACCAATATGCTTTAGCCGGATGGGTGGTGCAACGTAAAAGACGCTGATGAAGAGCCCCGCCAGCGCAAAGACCAACGTCGGCCAGCCGACGGTGAGGACGAAGTAGAGCATGATGGCGGCATCGATCAGGTTGACGGCCAGGATCGCCGTCAGGAGCCCGCGCTTGGAAATTAAACCGGCCAGCACGGGGTGGGGGGCATATAAGGCACGAGTATACTCATCCGTATCAACCCCGCCCTCCATGTCGAAGTAATCATTGATCATGTTGTTGGCGGCGTGCGCCAGGACCAGTCCAATGACAGCCAGAGCGAAGTTGAAGTAGTTGGGCGATTCTGCAATCGCCGCTGCCAGCAGTCCACCGATCAAACCTGACGTAGCCGTCATCGAGAAAACAGCTGCTCGGGTGATTATCAACCATTTACTCACCGGATCCATCTCTTTTTCCGGCGACAGATTGGCTGTATCGATTACCTCTTTCCAATTAGACAGTAAGGACATCTTTTCTCCGTTGTTCCAAGTGTTCTAAAAAGAGTCTAGTTGTTCAGGGCAGCTCTGTACAGGTTAACCCCCAAACGATTTTGGGATCTGCTTGCAAGCAAGGGTACAATCGCGTTCCTGGCGCGAAGCCCAGGGAGGAGGCTGTACGAACAACATGCACATTTTGGTAACCGGTGCAACCGGATTCATCGGATCTCATCTCTGCCGGGCTTTGATCAAAGCCGGCCACAACACTCGAGCGCTTATCCGTTCAACCAGCTCCCTTGATTTGATTGATGATCTTCAGTTGGATTTGGTAAGCGGGGATCTCATGGATCCAACCTCCCTGGAGATCGCCATGGAAAATGTTGAAGTTGTCATCCACTGCGGCGCGCAAGTGGGTGGTTGGCGTGATCGTCACACTATGGTAGCCAGTCACATCGCTGGGACAGAAAACATCCTGTATGCGATCCAACGTTCGGGCGTTCGCCGATTGCTCTACACCTCTTCTGTCGCCGCACTCGGAGTTCCAGAACCAACCCCTCGTGGGCAAGAGCCAAGCCTGATGGACGAAAGCCATCAATGGAACTATAACCCGGACGATTGGCCTTACGGCTATGCCAAGCACTGCGCCGAGCAGAAAGTGCTTGAAGCCGCTACGACAAACCTCGATGCGCTCATCCTCAACCCCGCTGCGGTGCTCGGTGCGGGTGATAAAAACCTGGTTGCCAGTGCCATCGTCTATCACATGGGGCGCGGGCTGAAACCACCAATCCCACCGGGCGGAATCAATGTTGTCCACATCGATGATGTTATTGATGGATATCTGGCCGCGCTTGATCACGGCAGGTCGGGCCAGCGCTATATTCTAGGCGGAGAGAACATCGGCTTTGATGTTTTCCTTCAACAAATCGCAGGCGTTGTTGGAATCGCCCCCCTGCGCCTGCGACCACCCGGTTGGATTTTTAACAGCTTGGCCGGCACAATCGATCTCCTTAACCCTTTACTGAAACTTCCTGTGCGCGGTCATCTTTTTCGCATGGTCGGCCGACACTTCTTTTACGACACCACAAAGGCCACAACGGAATTGGGTCTTTCGATAAATCGATCGACACAAGAGGCGATTCGGGCCGCTCACAATTGGTACCGTGCCAACCCTAATCTCGTTCGCGCCAACGCCGAACGATCTTAGCGCCCTGCGCTCCCCCAGAATTTATCCATGTTACACTAGCCCATACCTTTCAACTGAGGGGGATGTTGACTTGGAAAAACCCACAGTTGGTGATTCGAAGGGCCAGAGTATCTGGATATCTGCCTTGCGTGCAGCTGCCGAAGTCGCACGTCAGGCGACGTCGAGTCAGGACGATGTTATCCGTGCTGTAACGCAAGAATTAAAACGCCTGAAATTGCGCGGGGGCGTTTCTTTAATGACGGATGACGGCCAACTTCAAGTACAGTCAGACTCCCTACCCACAAATCTCGAACAGGCGCTCGAAAATCTCACCGGACGCAAGATCAGCGGATACAGCTTTAATCCGGACGATGTTGACGTTTATCGTGAAGTCCTTAAAAGCAGCGAAGCGGTGTTTTCGGAAGACCGGGCTACGATCGTCTCCCAGATGATGCCGTCTGCCCTCGGTCCGGTCCTGTCGGGTATGATGAATCTTCTCGGCAACACCAATGTGATCGTTGCTCCGCTGATCCTGGGCCAGATCGTGATCGGCACCATCAACGTCACGGCCAAATGGCTTAGCGCAGAGCATATCCCCATGGTTTCAGCGCTGGCCGATCACATCGCTATAGCCCTTGGACACGTGCGCGCCCGTTCGGAGCTTGAATATTCGCTGCAACTGCAGCAGCTCCGATCACAGGTTGCAATGGCGGCAAGTAGCGCGCTCGAACTCCCAACCGTGCTCAAGCGCATCGTCAATGTGGCAATTGAAGAGATCGGCGCCGATGGCGGTGCTCTTGGTCTCGTCAGCGAAGATGGCAAGCATATCCGCTTCGCCTATACGACCGGTATGCCCGCACAATTTGAAGGCCAGACCAGTGTGGCGGAGGCCGATATTGCCCTCGTGCTTGAGCGCCAACGACCGCTGATGATCAATGACTACCAGCATTCTGCACAGGCAACCGCTACCGGGCTGGAATCCGGACTCCAGGCCTTACTGGGAGTGCCGCTGATCTCAGAAGGTGAAACCATCGGGTTTCTTTCGCTACTCTCCTTTTCGAAAAATTTCGCCTTCACCCAACGTCATCTCGAGATGATGCAATCGATCGCCTCGATTGCCTCCGCTGTTGTCCAGAACTCGCGCCTCTATTCTCAAGCAACACGACGCGCAGAAGAATCACAAGCGCTGATCCATACTGCCCGGGCGATCTCTTCTCTGCTCGATGCAGACACCGTTTTGCAGGAAATCGCCAAACAAGCCAACCTGCTCCTCCAAGCAGATGGAAGCCGGATTCATTTGCTTGATCAGGATTCAAATCTTTTGCGCTGCGTGGCGGCGATTGGGGCCGACGCTGAAGCAATCCTGGCCTTTCCCGTTGGCTTAGGCGAAGGGCTTACCGGCACCGTTTTTGAAACTGGCGAGCCTTTGATCATCAACGACCCCGTCGATGACGAGCGCGGCATTCAGGTTCCTGGCACCCCTCAAGATGAACCCGAGTGCCTTGCGATCATACCGCTGTCTATACGTCAGCGGACGATGGGCACCATGGCTGTTCGGCGCTTGGGCTACGATCGCCCCTTCACGCAAAACGATCTTAATCTATTAATGGCCTTGGGCGCCCAAGCGGCAATCTCAATCGAGAACGCTCACCTTTATGGCCATATTGAGACACAAGCGCACCAACTTGAGCAACAAGTTGTCGAGCGCACTCGCGACTTGGCGCTCTCCGAATCGCGCTACCGTTCCCTGGTAGAGAGTGCTCAATTCGGCATCTTTCAGCTTAGCCCCGAGGGCGATATCGTCTATTCCAATCAAGCCCTGGCTGACATGGCCGAGCTACTCCTTGACGAAGTGCTTGGAGAGAATTTTATGGATGTGCGCATCATCTCGCCCGAACTGATAAAAGACGCTTATGCGCGTTTTGAATCCGGGATCACCGGCAAGAGCGAGCCGTTTGAAGTTTATGATTTCACGCTTCAGACTTCCGGGGGAAAGGAGATACCCACGCTTGTTGGAGTAAGTGTTTTTACGGATGATGAGGGTAATCCCCG